>JAUIFY010000261.1 GCA_030430245.1 bacterium
CGTCTCGGAGGTTCTGCCGAAGGCGGAGCTCGAAGACCACGTGCGAAAGGTCGCCCGTCAGATGGCGTCGAACGCTCCGCTGACGCTGCGAAGCGCGAAGCTCTCCTTCCAGGAGCTGGGGAAGCCGCCCGAGGCACGCGACCATGCCGCGCTGCGGGCGGCGATCGCCGCGTGCTACGAGAGCGACGACTACGAGGAGGGCGTGCGCGCGTTCCTCGAGAAGCGCCGGCCGCAGTTCCAGGGGAAGTAGTTGAGCGGGCCACTGGACGGCATCCGCGTCGTCGACCTGACGCGGTACCTCGCCGGGCCTTTCGGTTCGATGCTCCTGGCCGACTACGGCGCCGACGTAGTCAAGGTCGAGTCGCCGCGGGGACGAGAGTTCCGCGGCGGCGCGGACTCTCGCGACGGCTACTTCTTTCTGTCGGCGAACCGCGGCAAGCGCTCGATCACGTTGGACGTGAAGACCGATTCGGGCCGTGAGATCCTCCTGCGGTTACTCGACGGCGCCGACGTCCTGATCGAGAATTTCCGCCCTGGCGTCATGGAGGGGCTTGGCCTGGGCGCGGAGGCGTTGACGGCGCGATACCCCCGGCTCGTCTACTGCGGCATCTCGGGCTTCGGGGCGGATGGCCCGTACCGCGATCGTCCCGGCTTCGACCAGATCGCGCAGGGGATGAGCGGGTTCATGAGCCTCACCGGGACCGAGGAGAGCGGGCCGACCCGGGCCGGGATCGCGATCGCGGATCTTCTGGCGGGGATCTTCGCCGCGCACGGCATCCAGCTCGCGCTGCTCGCCCGCGAGCGGACGGGGCGCGGTCAGATCGTGCACACCTCGCTGCTCGAGGCGATGATCTCGATCCTGTCCTGGGGCGCCGGGATGTACTTCGAGTCCGGCCGCGCGCCCGGGCCCGCCGGACAGCATCATCCGCTCTCGTCGCCGTACGGTCGCTTCCGAGCGGGGGATGGCTTCCTCAACATCGCGGCCGGAAACGACGCCATGTGGGAGAGGCTCGCTGGCGTCCTCGATCGCTCGCGCTGGTTGAAGGACGCTCGTTTCGCCTCGGTCCGCGCGCGGGTCGAGAACCGTGACGCCCTCACGGCCGAGATCGAGGAAGCCCTCGCTTCGGAGGACGTGGATGCCTGGGTCCAGCGGATCAACGCCGCAGGCGTTCCCTGCGGGCCGGTCCTCGATCTGGAGCAGGTCTTCTCGGACCCCCAGGTTCTGGCGCGAGAGATGCTGGTCGAGCTCCCCCATCCCGATCGCGGTACGATCCGGACGACGGGTTTGCCGGTGAAGCTGTCCGAGACCGCCGGCGGCTTCGAGAGGCGGCCGCCGCTTCACGGGGAGCACACGGACGAGATTCTCCGCGATCTCGGGCTCTCCGAGCAGGAGATCGCGGACCTGCGGTTGCGTGGTGTCTCGTGAACACCCGCGGGGCGTCCCGCACCCGGCGCGTTTTTGCTAGCCTGCGGACGTGGCGGGGCGGCGGTTCGACGAGAAGTTCGGCGTGGATCTCGTGGCGAATCTGCCCGCGGCCCCGGCCGTCTACCTCTTCCGCGACGACGAGGACCAGGTGCTGTACGTCGGGAAAGCGAAGGACGTCCGTCGCCGCCTGTCGAGCTACCGCAATGCGACCCGGCGGAAGGCGCATCGAAAGATGCGGGCGATCGTTCGAGAGGCGGAGTCGGTCGAGGTCCGACTTCAGGATTCGGAGCACGCGGCGTTACTCGTCGAGAACGAGCTCATTCGCGAGCTTCGTCCTCCCTACAACGTCGACGGAGCGTACTCCTTCCTCTACCCGTCGATCGGCGTACGCCAGCGCGACGGCCAGGTGTTGTTCTGCTTCACGACGAGCGTGGATGCGTGGTCGGGGCTCGGGTTTCGTTGGTACGGGAGCTTTCGATCTCGACTCCGCGCGAAGGACGCGTTCGATGCCATGATCGACCTCGCCCTCCGACTCGGTCACCTCGAGCCGCGGACTCGGCTGCCGCCGCTGCCTCGGGTGCGAGGCTCACGCGTCGTCGGCGTGCGGCGGCTCGGTCCGGCGACGCTTTCCTCGTTGCGACGATTCCTCGGGGGGGAGTCGATGGACGGACTCGGGAGGCTCGCGGTCGAGCTGCTCGAGAAGCCGCGGGCACGGCGCGATGCGGCCGAGGTGCAAGAGGCGTTGGATCGGCTCGCCGCGTTCTACCAAAGCGACATCGAGAAGCTCCGCACGGCACTCGACCGCCTGGGGCGAGCGCAGGCGTACGTCCCCCAGGAGGAACGTGACGCGCTGTTCATCTCCAGTCGCCACGCATGAGGTCGAGAGCTTCAGGTGCCGGGTTTCTTGCCCTCGCGTTCGGCCCACGGGCTCGGACGGATCGGTACGCCGAGCTTCCGCGCGGTGACTTGCGTGAGCTCGGCACCGAACAACACGATCTGCGCCGAGTAGTACACCCAGACCAGGAGGACGGCGAGCGACCCGGCGGCTCCGAAGACCGACGAGATCGAGGATCGTCCGAGATACAGGCCGATCAGCATCTTTCCGAGGGCGAAGAGAACGGCGGTGGCGAAGCCTCCGCCGAGCGCTTCGCACCAGCGGAGCACGCGAAAGATGAGAGCGAACAATGCCGTCGCCATCGCGAGCGAAACGGTCGCGCTCACGGCCTGGGCCCCGATCTCGCCCGCGGTGCCGATGGTGCGCATGTGATCGGCGACCGCGGCGACGGTCGCGCTCGCCACGAGCGAGACCAGAAGAAGGAACCCGACGGAGACGACGATCCCGAGGGAGACGAGCCGCGCGCGCACGAACCGCCCGACGCCCGACCGGCTGGGATTCGGTTTCAGGTCGAAGATCTGATTGAGCGCGGCTTGAAGCTGCGCGAAGACGCCCGATGCGCCAAAGAGCGCCGTGGCGAGACCGACCATCCCGGCCCAACTCGCCGTTTCGCCCTGGGCGGCCCGAGCGATCAGGTCCTCGACGAGGCCGCCGCCTTCCTCACCGACGAGGCCGCGAAACTGCTCGGAGAGGTGCCCGCCCGCGGCCTCGGTGCCGAGGAAGAAGGCGGTCAGCGACAGAATCACCAACACCAGCGGCGCGACCGCGAAGACCGTGTAGTAGGCGAGTGCCGCGCCGAGCTGAAGCCCACGGTCCTCCCCGTATTCCCTGGCGGTGGCGCGCAGAACGTCCCAGGTCCACCGCCAGCCGCGAAGCTCGCCTGCCGAAGAGCTCGACTCAGCGTCCCCCGACGGGGACTCGGGGTCCCCCACCACTCCCGACGTTCCCACGGCTTCCTCCTCGCACCACCCGGGCCGCGCGGTCGGGCCGATGCTGTCCCCCTCCTCCGCTCGAGCGGTACGGTTGTCGATATCGGTATCCCCAGCCGTATCCATAACCGTAGGGGCCCGGCCATCCCGCACCGATCCAGGGGCCCCAATACGGTCCCCACCCGTAGGCGTACGGCCATCCCCAGCCGTACGGGTAGTACGGATAGGGAGGATAGGGCGGCGCGTAGTAGACGCGGCGCGGCCAGAGGTAGACCACCTCCGCCGCGACCACCGGCACCTGAAGGTCGAAGGAGTCGAATTTCTTCGTGGCTTCTCGCTCGATCGTACCCGTCGTCGTGATGGAACGTCCTTCCTCGAAGACGGCCGGGTCGTAGAATCCGGTCGCGCAGGCCCGGTAGCGGCCCTCGATCGCGTCCGTCCTCTCGGGCTTCGCTCGAGAGTCGAGGGGACGGCCGAGCACGTCGAAGCAGGTCCGCGTCTCCTCGTGATCGACGGAGAGGATTTCGCCGCCCCACCGGACGTACGCCCCGGTGCGGTGCTCGAGGGCTGCCTCGGTCGGGGTGATCGGAGCGTAGAAGTCCCCGCGGAGCGGCTGGGGCGTCGAGGCACACCCGCCGAGGAGGACCGCGAGGCCTCCCGCGGCGGCGAGGAGCCGGGCCGCAATGCGCGTCGCGTTCGGCATGGCGCAGCTCCGAGTATGGAGGGGTCGGCCGATTCGAGCAATCTCGTCGCGCTCGATGTCACCTCCGCCATGGCGGATGCGAAGCGCAGCGCTACGAAACCAGGGTGCCGCACCGGATTTCGTAAAGCGGGGCGCAAAGCTCGCCGATATGCACCCCAGATCCACTCCTCGACGCTGGTTTCGATCCAGGGCCAAGGAGCGTGCTCGCGTCGGGCCCCAGCGCGTCACGCCAGCCGATCCACGGGCAACGGAGAGATACTTGGGTTTGGGTGGCGTAGAAGCCTTCACGAGAGAGTCGAGCGAGCAAGGCGGCAAGGCCCAGGCGGTCGGCAGCCGAATCGGCGATCTTCTGCTGAAGCAGGGCGTCATCAGCTCGTCGGACCTCCGGGTCGCGACGAGTCGCCTGCGGGAGGCGGGTGGTGCCCTCACGACGTGGATCGTGAAGCTCTGCGGGGTCGGTGAGGCCGATCTGCTGACGGTGCTCCAGGAGGAGTACCATCTGCCCGTCGTCGATCCGGCGGCGCTCGACATCGCGCCCGAGGTCATCGACGTGCTGCCGGCCGTTCTGGCCAACAAGTATCACGTCGTCCCCGTGAGCCTGAGTCGTACGACGCTCACGCTCGCGATGGCCGATCCATCGAACCTGGTGGCCATCAACGAGGTCAAGTTCCTCACCGGCTTCGACGTTCGTGCCGCGATCGCCGGCCCCGGCTCCATCGAGCGGGCGATCGAGCGCTACTACGAGCACAACGTCAACTACGGCGACGTCCTCTCCGAGCTCGGCAACGAGGAGATGGAGGTCATCAACGCCGAGGAGGAGCTCGACCTCAAGCAGCTGGAGAAGGCGACGGAGGAAGCTCCGGTCGTCAAGTTGGTCAACGCGCTCCTGACGGATGCGATCAAGAAGCGGGCCTCCGACATCCACATCGAGCCCTACGAGAAGGTCCTCCGCGTCCGCTTCCGGATCGACGGCGTTCTCTACGAGATCATGCAGCCGCCGGTGAAGCTGAAGAGCGCCATCATCTCGCGCATCAAGGTCATGGCCTCGCTCGACATCGCCGAGCGGCGCCTGCCGCAGGACGGGCGCATCAAGGTGAAGATCGGCCATGGCCGCGAGATGGATCTCCGCGTCTCGACCCTCCCCACCTTGTTCGGTGAGAAGGTCGTGCTTCGTCTTCTCGACAAGGGCGGCGTCCAGCTCGATCTGAAGACCCTCGGCTTCGAGCCCGAGTCCCTCGACAAGTTCGAGGACGCGATCCGGCGACCGTACGGCATGATTCTCGTGACGGGTCCGACGGGCTCCGGCAAGACGACGACGCTGTACTCGGCGCTGTCCGAGCTGAACAAGATCACGACGAACATCTCGACCGCCGAGGATCCGGTCGAGTACAATCTCGTCGGGATCAACCAGCTCCAGGTTCACGAAGACATCGGGCTGAACTTCGCGTCCGCACTGCGAGCCTTCCTCCGCCAGGATCCGGACGTCATCATGGTCGGCGAGATCCGTGATTTCGAGACTGCCGAGATCGCGGTCAAATCCGCGCTCACCGGTCACCTCGTTCTATCGACCGTCCACACGAACGACGCACCGTCGACCGTCAACCGAATGCTCAACATGGGCATCGAGCCGTTCTTGATCGCATCGTCGGTGAACCTCATCATGGCGCAGCGTCTCGCGCGCGTCGTGTGCCCGAAGTGTCGCGAGCCCCAGGAGCTGCCGGCCTCCGTCATGGTCGACCTGGGTGTTTCCGAAGACGAGGCGAAGCCCATCACGTCGTACCACGGGGCCGGTTGCCAGAACTGCGGCGGAACCGGCTTCCGTGGTCGTACGGCGCTCTACGAGGTCATGACCATGACCGACGCGCTCCGCGAGCTGATCCTGTCGGGTGCGTCCTCGGCCGAGCTCAAACGCCAGGCGATGGACGAGGGCATGAAGACGCTGCGTCAGAGTGGCGTCGAGAAGATCGTCGAAGGACTGACGACGGTCGAAGAAGTGATGCGCGTCACGATGGCCGACACCTGACGCGCCGCGCGATCGTTCGGCCCGAGGTGCGTGCCGGAATGGTCACGGCAGCCATCGCTCGAGAGCCGCGCTGATCGCCTCGAGGTCCTTCCCCACTTCCCGATCGACCCGGCGGCCGTCGATGGCGGTGCGGCGACGGTGGTTCTCGAGGTAGCGTCGCGGGGCCTCGAGCCGGGCCCGGAGGGCGGCGATGTCCGCCCGGAGTTCGCGACGTCGGTCCGCGCGCGCCCGTCCCTGGTACGGGGTGAGGAGCCGGCGGCACGCGGCGAGGACGTCGAGCTCGGCGCGGAGGGCCTCCATGGCGCTCCGGTAGCGCGCCGACGCGTGCTGGTGTGCGCCTTCCCGGGGCTCGTTCGCCCGCGCCGCGGCGAGGGCGCCATCGAGCTCGGCGGACGCCGCGCCGATGCGAGCGCGCTGCTTCTCGGGGGATCGCATCGCCGTGCTGGCGGAAGGCTTCAGTCGAGCTTCGAGCGCGGCGATCGCCTCGCGCACCTCGTCGTCGGACGCGGAGGGAGACTCGTAGAGCGCCCATACCTCGCGGACCGCGGCGAGGGCGTCGTCCAGTCGGCTCTGGAGGACCGTCGCGCTCTGCGTCGAGCTCAGCTGCAGGTGGGAGTCGAACGCCTCGAGCCGCGCACCGAGCTGCTCCAGCTTCGCGTCGGACGAGCTCGGCAATTCGATCACCTTCCGGGGGCGTGGAGCGCCCTCGCGATCGACCGATTCGGGTCGGTTCCCGGCCGTCACACGATGCCCCCTACGATCCACTTCACGACCTCGGCCAGCGACACCTGTCTTCCGACGACCGCGAGAAGCGGGATGCCCGCAGACGTGACGAGCTGAATCACGGCGATGCGATCGACCGGGACGACGCGCATCTCGAAGGCGCTCTCGACGCCCGCATTCAAGTCGGAGGTGGACGAGGGGTCGGTCGATCCGAGGAGATCCTCACCGTCCCGCGCGCTCCACTTCAGATCGAAGGCCAGGTGGTGCTGGCTGGCGAGCCGGCCGTACTCCAGGATCGCTGCCTCGCGCGCGAAGTAGAGCGGTCGGACGAAGACGAGGAGGGGGCCGATGAAGAAGACCAGACAAAGGGCCACCCAGACGCCGATGGCGATCCAGACCGTCTCCGGCGCACGAGGCTGCATCGCGAGGTCCTTCAAGAAGGAGGAGGAGATCACGCAGCTCAAGGCGAAGACGAACCCGCTGAAGATGCTCGGATAGATCGCCAGGAAGCCGAGTCCTCCCGAGCCGTCGGGGTGCAGCGGCGTCAGATGCAGGCGCAGCCAGGAGATCCGGTACAGAAGGACGGCCCAGACGAGAAAGCGCCAGAGCCAGCGGAAGACGAGAAAGAGAAAGAGCGGGTTGCTGACGAATCGCGCGGCGTTGCCGGCCCACGACAGGACGACCCCACCGTCGACGACGGTCCCTTCCCAGCTCACCTCGGCGATCGAGACGGCGTAGCTCGTCGTGACTCCGGAAACGACGAGAGCGATCACCAGCATCACGGCCTCGGGGATCCGGGATCCCGTACGACGGTCTGCGACGACGAGCGCTTCGTCGAGCGCGGGAAGATCTTCGGTGAGGATCTTCGCCTCGCGAAACGCCCGCGTCAGCAGAACGAAGCGTCGATCGGCATAGCGCTCGGTTGCGAGCATCGCCCAGATCGCGGCGATGAAACGGGCGTAGACGGTGAAGTCGGTGAAGAACGCCCATCCGGCGACGCGATCTTCCGCGAACGCCTGCGCACCGACCAGGGTCGCGGGCAGCAGCCACGCCACCACGGCGAGGAGGCCCCCGGTGTACCGCTTCGGGAACCCATCCGCATCGAGCAGGCCCAGCCGGCCCAGGATCTCGTCGAAGGGGCCTCCGGCGACGAGCGAGAACCGTTCGGTGGGCTCGTCCGTCGTTTCGATGTCCGCCATCGTTCCGCGCGACGGCTCAGTGCGGCGGGTTGACGACCATGTAGACGACCTGGCCGTGCTGGTAGGTGGGCAGGTACCAGGTCGCGCCGCACTGATAGTAGTTGGTGCCGTTCACCACGACCGGCGCCATCGTGCAGCCGGCCGAGGACGCGTGGGATTGTGCCTGCGCCTTCGAGAGCGACGTGCCGATCGCCAGTCCGGCCACCATCCCGGCGGCCGCGGAGCCACCGCCGTAGTACCTGCCGCCGTAGTACCGACCGCCGCCGTAGTACCGGGGCGAGTCCTCTGCGAAGTCCTGGCGGTCGTCCCGTGCCGAGTCGGCGTAGTCCTGCCGGTCCTCGCGGGCCGAGTTTCCGTAATCCTGGCGGCTCTGCTGGGCGGATTGCCGCGAATCCTGGCGCCCCTGCTGGGCCGAGGTCCGTGAATCCTGGCGCCCCTGCTGGGCCGAGGCCCGTGAATCCTGGCGGCTCTGCTGCCCGGACTGGCGGGTGCTCTGCCGGCTCTCGTGCGCCGCCGACTGCGAACCGCCTCCGAAGCTTCCGCTTCGCGCGACGCCGCTCTTCGAGAAGCCGCCGAAGCCGCCGGAGGGCGCCGATCGACCTCGGCCGCCGCCCCCCCGGCCGAAGGCGTCTGCCGCGGGTGCCGCGAGGGCCAGTGCGAGCGGTGCAGCGAGTAGAACGACGAGTCGACGAGTCGTACGTCGGTTCATGGCGCGACTTCCTTTCGCTCGTCGATGCGCACGACGGCGTCGCGGAGCTCTTCCTGCGCGAGCGCGGCGAAGGAGATCTTCGTCATGTCGTCCGTAGGACGAAACGCGAAGACCGCGTCGTTCGGCTCGGCCGCCACGTTCCAGCTCCGGAGCTGGGCGCGGAACTGGGGCTCGCCCTCGGCGCGGGTGTAGGTGATGACCATTCGTCGAAGCAACGGCTGGTCACCCTGCGCGACCCAGAGCTGAAGATCCTCCCAAGGCCCGGTGAGGGTCAGATGGTCGCAGGCAACGCCGTCGATCGTCTCCGTGCCGGCGTACCTGACGCTGTTCGCCCACCGGTCGACCTTGGCCGCCAGGTCTCCGGAGAAGACGTCGGACATGGGCAACCGCATGCCCAGATCGTCGACGAAGTACGCGACCGCCTCGTCGACGGAGCCCGTCTTCGGGACGGACGCCCACGCGTGATCCGTCCGGTCGAACACGACGAGGTGCTTCCCGTCGAACACCACCCCATTCGTCGAGCCATCGCGGTCGGTGACGTCGAGCCGGAGCCGGTTCGGCCGTCGCACGGTGAGCTCTCTCGTCTCTCCGAACTCGACCTTCTGCCCCCAGGCCTGCACGATGTCGTAGCTGATCTCGATGGTGACGCGGAACGCCTTCAATCGCTTCAGGTAGTCGTCCATCTGAAACGCCGGATTGAAAGCAACCGTGAGCCGACGCGCAACGGCTCCTTCGACCGTGACAAGCCAATGCTTCTTGGGAATATGGAGCTTGTCGCCGTCGTTTAGGACAAGGTTACCCGGCGCGTTCGC
>JAUIFY010000262.1 GCA_030430245.1 bacterium
GCCCGACCGAGCCGTGGTCCGTCCCGTTCCCGTTCTGCTTGACGCGGCGTCCGAACTCGCTCCAAACGAGGACGAGAACGTCGTCCACGATGCCCATGTCGGCGCAGTCGTCGTAGAACAGCGCGAGAGCGTCCCCGAGAGCTCGCAGGAGCTCGAAGTGCCGGTCGCCCGGGTCGCCCGCGCCCTGATTCGCATGCGTGTCGTAGCCCGTGGCCGACATCTGGAACAACCGCGCATCCATGCCCGGGACGCCGAGCGACACACCGTAGAGGATCTTCGCGATCTCACGCAGGTCGTGGGCGGGCGCGGTGCCGAGCGCATCGTAGGCGTCCACCCATCCGCCCCGATCGTTTTCGTAGCTCGCGACGAACGCCCGCCGAGGCGGTCCGGCACCCATCGCGGACTGACACTGCGAAGCGAAGCAGGCGCGCTTCGCGAGATCGTCCCCGGGATGGTCCAGGTCGTACGGGAACCCGAAGTCGTCGAGGCTCTCGAAGGCCAGCACGTTCGTCACCGCCTGTCGAAACGACGGCGCGACCTTGCGCCCGATGTTGACGGCCGGGATGTCCGTGCCCACGTAGCCGAGCTCGACCATGGCCCGACCGACCCAGCCATCGGGGTCGGAGACGTCCACCACGGGGCGACCCGTGCGCCACGCCCGATTCGACCCATCATGCGACAGGCGCGGGTCGGGATAGCCGCACCCCTGAACGATCGCGCAGACGCCGGACTGGAAGAGGCTCTCGATGCCGCCGAGCGCTGGGTTCAATCCGAGCTGCGCCCCCGTGTTCGCGTCGAGGCCGATCGGGAGCAGACTCGCCGGTGCGAGCCGCAAGAGCGCACGATTCGCATCGTAGTCGGTGCGAATCGTGCCCGTGCCGTCGTCGATCGGCGTCACGGTGTTCAGACCGTCGTTTCCTCCGTCCAGATGGATCACGACCAGGGATTTCGCGCCGACGGAGGCCGCGGCGTCCGTCACCAGGGGATTCCCGAGCCACCGAGGCAGCAGCAGCCCTCCCGAGGCGAGTCCGGTGCGAGCGAGGAACTGACGACGAGACAGGGACATGCGACCTCCTGGAGTCAGTGGAGCTGATAGGCCGGGCACTGCAGCAACAACCCGAACAGGCCGTTCAGCTTGCGCTGGACGAGGGCGTCGTCGTTCAGGTCGAGCGAGGCGTCCCCATCCGACGTGAGATAGCTCTCGAACGCTTCTCGCTCGGCCGCATCGAGCTGATCCTCGAGGCCGAGCGTCTCGAGCGCCGCCTGGACGATCTCGGCGGGCTCGGTCAGGGAGGGGTCGATGAACTCGGTCACGCGCAGCCGGGTGGACGCGCCGCCGGTCCGCGCCATGGCGACGTCGCGGGCGAACGAGCACCGCGCCAGCACCGAGCCGGTCGTGATCCAGCCGTTCTCCCACTCCCACCCGAAGACGCTGGGCGGCTCCATCGGGCTCTGGCCCATCCTCGCGACGTGCTCGCGCAGCGTGAGGAACTCCCCGCCCCAGAGTCGGTTCTTCTTGGGCTTGATCCCGAGCATGCGCAGCGTCCCGACGACGAAGTCGACGGGCCACTTCACCGAACGCTTGGTCGCCGGACCGTGTGGCGCGGCCGAGTGCGTTTCGAAGAACGCGTCGTGCACCAGAAGCGCCCGTACGAGGGGACCGATCTCGAAGTGCTGGTCGAAGCCGGACCCGGCAACGAGCGCATCGACGACCGGCCGGGCGACGGCCGGATCGGCGTACCCTCCGTGGGCGAAGCACTCGAGCAGGCGCCGGGCCGTACGCCGGGCGACCGTGTTCTTTCCGTCGGAGTCCCTGTGCTCGAACAGGATGTCGACGACGCGATCGATTTCCGACGCACCCTCACCGAGGTCGTCGAACGAACGCCCGGCGGGGCCGAAGCCCCCCACCCCGGCGAAGACGACCTTCGGGCCGCGCTCCGGGAACTCGACCGTGAAGTCGTGCTGTGCGGCGTCGAAGAAGAGCTTGTACTTCTTCGGCAGATAGCGCCAGCCCGTGAACGCACGCGCGATCTGCACGATGTCGGCCTGCTGGTAGTTCTCGTTGCCGCCCATGTCGTACACGCCCAGGGTGAACAGCTCGAGCAGCTCGCGCGCGTAGTTCTCGTTGGGCTCCGTCTTGTGGTTGCGTTGGGTGTCGAGGAATTCGACCATCGCGACGTCGCGCCCGACCGCCTTCACGAACTCCTTGAGATTTCCCACGCACCAGTAGCGGAGCAGCCGGTTCTGGAAGCTCATCGGCTTCGGGTCGCCGACTCCGGCGTTGCTCGTCGCGAAATGGTCGTGCCAGAACAGCACGAGCTTCTCCTGCAGCTGTGGTGTCGTGCGCTTCAGGAGGAGCTTCAGGTAGCGGTCCTGCACCCTGGAAAGATCCCGCCCTCCACCGGGCTTCCGTCGCGATCGCTTGAACGCGAGCCGACGGTCGGCGGCCTCCCCTCGCGTGAGACCCGTATACTCGGAGATCTCCTCGGGCAGCGCTCCGAAGCCGGTGCGACGAAGGAAGTGGCGGGCGGCGGCAGGGTCGAGGATCGTCGTCTGGTCTCCCATCGGCGGCCGTCTTAGAAGCCCTCGGCGGCGGCGTCAAGTACAATAACCATCTACGATCCACAGTGATCCCGTTCATGCATGCGCCGCACGGAGCGGCATCGCGGCGACTCCGCCCCACCCCCCATTCGAAGCCGCGCCTTGACTTAGGCGGCCTCCGAGCCGAAACCTAACCGGATCAAGAGGGAGAGCCCCAATGAATCGAACCCGTCTCGTCGCGATCGTCCTGAGCCTCGGCCTTGCCGCATGCTCGTCCTCGGAGGAGCCGGCGCCCGGCGCCCCCGCCGAGCCGACCGTCCCCCCGGCCGCGAAGGCGCTCGGCGTCGAAAGCGATGAGCTCTCCAAGGTCTTCGAGGCGTCGCAGCGCGCCTTCGAGGGCGCCAAGAAAGCCTGCACCGGCTGCCCCAACCCGACCGCCTGTGAAGAAGCGCTGACGACCGCCCTGCGCCTCACCACGGCCGCTCTCCAGTCCACGACCGAGGGCAAAGGCAAGGACTTCGCCGACCTCGAGACGAGGACCAAGGCCCTCACCGAGCAGTTCGACGGCCTCGCCGAGCTCGCCGACGAGTGCGCGGCCGCCGTGGACGCCGGCTGAGCACGGAGCGCGGACCGACGCGGGCGCCGTGCGGGCCGCGTCGCCGCAACCGAGCCCCCCTCGGTCCGGAGTGACCCACGAGGCCACCTGAAGCACCGGGCACCGTCGTGGTCGTGGGAGCGAGCGCCGCCGGATTGCTCGCCGCGATCTTCGCCGCCCGGGCGGGGGCCCGCGTCGTCGCCTTCGAGACCCGTGCGAAGCCCGGAGCGAAGATCCGGGTGAGCGGCGGCGGCCGCTGCAACCTCCTGCCCGGCGAGGTCTCACCCGCCGACTATCACACGAGCGGATCGCCCCGGAGACTGCGCAACATCCTGCTCTCCTGGCCCCTCGAAGAGGTGCGCGCGTTCTTCGAGGTCGAGCTCGGGATTCCGCTCAAACGGGAGCCGACCGGCAAGTTGTTCCCCGTCAGCGAGCGACCGCTCGACGTCGTCGAGGCGCTGCTCCGGGAATCGGAGCAGCGCGGCGTGGAGCTCCGGACGGGTACGCGCGTGACCGAGATCGATCGCCGGAACGCCGGGTTCGTCGTCGCTCCGACCGGGACCGGCGCCGTGGAGGCGCAGCGTGTCGTTCTGGCGACCGGCGGTCTCTCCCTCCCGAAGACCGGAAGCGACGGAACCGGCTTCGCGCTGGCCCGGGCGCTCGGGCACGACATCGTCCCGACGTTCCCCGTGCTCGTGCCCCTGACGTCGAGCGACGCCACCTGGGCGGCGCTCGCCGGGATCTCGGTCGCGGCGACGGTCCGGGTGCGCGACGAGGGCGCACTCGTGATGGAGAGGACCGGAAGCTTCCTCTTCACCCACCGCGGCTTCAGCGGCCCGGTGGTGCTCGACGTGAGCCGAGCGGCCCATCCCCGCGCCGTCGTCGAGGTGCACTGGGGCGGGGCCGAGACCCCGTGGCCGGATCTCCTGCGCACACCCGGGCCGTTGTCGGTCGGCCGGGTCCTGCGCGACGCGCTCCCGCGTCGTCTCGCCGAGCGGCTCCTCGCCCGCGCCGGTGTCCCAGCGGAGCGGCGCACCGCCGAGCTACGGCGCGCCGAACGCCGGGCCCTGGAGACGGAGCTCGTCGCCTGCCGCCTGCCCATCGACGGGAACGAAGGCTATCGCACGGCCGAGGCGACCGGCGGCGGCATCCCGCTGGCGGACGTCCAGACGAAATCCCTCGAGAGCCGGATCACACCGGGCCTCCACTTCGCCGGAGAGATGCTGGACGTCGACGGCCGGATCGGCGGCTACAACTTCTTGTGGGCCTTCGTGACCGGCCGGCGCGCCGGTCGCGCGGCCGGGTTGCGGGCCCTCGCCGCGAATGGCTAGTCCGGACGGAATGTCGATCGACTCCAGGACTCCCGTTCTCGTCGGCGCCGGTGCCGTCTCGCAGAGAATCGAAGACCATACCGTGGCGCGCGAGCCGATCGAGCTCATGATCGAAGCGCTCGAGCGCGCCGCCGACGACGCGGGAACACGTGAGCTCCTCTCGCGGGCCGACACCGTGCGCGTTCCGAAGGGGTTTCCGCCCTACCCCGATCCCGGGCGGTTGATCGCCGAGCGCTTCCGCGCGAACGCGAAGACCGAGCTGCTCGAGATCGGCATCTTGCAGACGACCGCGTTCGGAAGAAGCGCCGCGGCGATCGCCGCCGGCGAGGAAAAGGTCGCGCTCGTCGTCGGAGGCGAAGGCAAGTTCCGGGCGCTCCGGGCACAGATCGCGGGAGCCGAGCCGGACTACACGGACCAGGGCGACGCGGTACCCGACGTGGTCGTGAAGCCACACGACGAGATCATGAGCGAGCCCGAGCTCATCCACGGCCTCGCGATGCCGGTGAACCAGTATGCGCTGATCGACAACGCGATGCGCTTCGCAGAGGGAAAGTCCCTCGACGAGCACATCCGCGAGATCGCGGAGCTCTGGGCCGGCATGAGCCGGGTCGCGGCAGAGAACCCCGACGCGTGGATCCGTGAGCCCCTCTCCCCGGACGACGTCGCGACTGCGAACGAGAAGAATCGGATGCTCGCCTTCCCGTACACGAAGCGGCACAACTCGCAGTGGAACGTCGACCAGGCGGCCGGTCTCATCCTGTGCTCGGTCGGCGTCGCGCGCGAGCTCGGCGTCGCCGAGGACCGCTGGCTGTTTCCCCGCGCCGTGGCGGATGCGAATCACATGGTGCCCCTCTGCGAGCGGGCCGAGCTGCACCGATCCCACGGCTTCCGCGTGGCCGGTCGGCGGGCCTTCGAGATCGCCGGCGTCACCGCGCGCGACGTGCGACATCGCGAGCTCTACAGCTGCTTCCCTGCGGCCGTTCGGGCGCAGATCCGCGAGCTCGAGCTCGACCCGACCCTGCCGGTGACCGTGACCGGCGGCATGGCCTTCGCCGGGGGGCCGCTCAACAACTTCGTCCTGCAGGCCATGGTGAAGATGACGCACGTCCTGCGCGACGCGCCCGGCGACGTCGGGCTCGTCACCGCGGTGAGCGGCCTCCTCACGAAACAGGGCGTGAGCGTGTGGTCGACCGAGCCGGGGGCGCGGCCGTTCGAGTTCGCCGACGTGAGCTCCGAGGTCGAAGGCGAGCTCGCGCGCGTCGAATGCCTCGGCGACTACACCGGTCCGGCCACGATCGCGTCCGCGACGGTCCTCCACGAGCCGACGGGCGCCCGCGCGGCGTTCCTCTGCGATACGCCCGCAGGGAAGCGCACCATCGCGTCGACCCCGGAGGAATCGATCGCGCGCCTCACCGAGGAGAGCGAGGTGATCGGGCGACGCCTCGACCTCGCCCCCGGCCACGTGGCGTTCTCGTAGGCCGTTCGAGGCGCCGCGGACCGCGCGATCATCCGGCCGGCGTGAGGAAGATCGGCGAGGACCAGGCGCGCTCCTCGATCTCGGCCAGACAGTCGTCGTCGAACGAGGTCCGGTCGTCGCCGTAGCAGGGCCGGACGCGCGTGCACTCGCCCGCGTCGTTCCACTCGCAGCGAAGACCGGCGCCGTTCACGGCGAGCGTCGGCTCCTGAATCGCCCGGACGTAGTACAGCGTCTCTCGGCCGGCCGACGGGAACTCCGGGTCCTCGAACTCGACCGAGCACCCCGCCTCGCTCGCCGGACACGGGAGGCTCCTCCACGGATCGTCGATCAACGAGGCGATCGGCTCGTCCTCGGATTGCTGGGGACGGATGCGCACGACCTCCACCCGTGTGATGCGCCGCCGGCGGTCACCCGGATTGTAGCACTCGCCCAGACAGAGCCTCTCGACGTCGTCGGGCGTCAGAGCATCCTCGACCCACGCGGGACAGCCCCGCTTCTGCTCGAACGCCCCGGCGGCGCGCACGCGGAAACGGGGCGCGGCGGCGAGGCCGTCGACCTCCCCGCCCATTCGCACGACGCGATTCCCGGGACCGTTCACCAGATCGAACGAGAGCAGGATGCGATCACCCGACGTCGCGTAGACCTCCCGACGCTCCAGCGCGTCGAAGATCGAATCGCGATCGCGGGCGCGCGCGTGAACCGCGACGATGCCCCCGGTGGTGAGGTAGGAAGCACCCCGCTCCACGTAGCGCCGGCTCGCGAGCGGCAGGTCCTGAACCCGCACCACCTCGGTCTCCGCGACGGGCTCCCGACCGTCGGCCGTGAGCCGCTTGGCCAATCCGCTCGGGCCTCGTCCCTCCGTGAGACCGCGACGCTTGCCCTCCTTGAAACCGTTCCCGGCGCGCGCGCCGTGTGTGTCGCTCGAGCCGATCATGCCGAACCGAAAGCGCGCGGGCGGACCCCCATTCGGTCCGAACCCTCCCCGGGCGAGTGCGTATTGCACGCTCATCCCCGGCCGGAGATTGAAGGCGGGCAGGAAGCAGTCGCGACACTGGCCGCAGTCGAGCCAGTCCTCCACCGTGGCGCCGGGGACCGTGTGATGGCCGGCGATGCCCGAGGCGACGTAGTCGCGGCGCGCCTTCTCGACGAGACGCTCGCACTCGTCGGACGTCGGATCGGCACAGCGCTCACGGATGATCTCGCCCGCCCGCCAGCAGCACGGTAGATGGCCCGGCCCCGGTGGCGCGCAGACCGGTTCGCCCGGCGCGTCGATCGCGCTGTCCCACGCACGGTACTCTTCGGAGCTCCCGTGCCCCGAGTAGACCTCGATCAAGCCCTGCCGGGTCGGGTCGTGTTGGCCCGGCGCGAGCTGCCGGTCCCACGTCGTCCCGGGCGGCGTCATCAGCCCCCAGGACGTCCCGTGGGGGATGACGAGGTGATCGGCCGGAGAGGCATCGAGCCGCTCGAACAGCTCGGCCGGATCCCGCGCCACCTCGTGGCAGTCGTCCGGCAGCTCGGATGCGGGAACCCCCTCCGGACACAGCGGCGTGGCCTCGACCTCGTCGAGGTAGCGGAAGTAGTCGAAGTAGCGCTGCCGCTCGGAGAGGTAGAGGAGCGGCAGCGCGACGCGGGCGACGAGCGGCATCGGCGCCGCCCGAAAGTCGGGACGCGGGGCCGCGATCGCACGGCGGGGAACCCGCGACTCGTCGAGCTCACGGAAGACGACGTTCTTGTGGCCGTAGTGGTCTTCGGCGGTGAGGCCGACCTGCGACCACTCCCATCCCAGGAACGCGACCGTGTCCGGAGTGCCCCCAGCGACCGCGTTGCACGTGCGGATCGCGTCCTTCGTCTCGCGCCAATGCGCCGGGGTGAGCCCCTCGGCGTGATCGTTGATGCTCCAGAAGTCGAGCGCCGCGCAGAAGCGCGCGTAGTCGCACGCGTCGGCGGGGGGGTGCGCCCCCTCGCCTCCCATCATCGGCAGGCTCAGGATGTATGCATCGGCCGAAAACGTCGTATGCACGTGCAGGTCCCCGAACAGGATCTGCGTGTCCGCCGGCTCGTCTCCCGCCTCACCCGGATCCAGGGCGAAGCGGGCCTCGCGCGCCGCCACCTCCGCCGCCGGCGCGCGCGCGCCCGTCGGGGTCCCCGGGCCCTGATGCTCCCCGGCGCACCCCAGGACGCTCAGGCAAAGCGCAAGTCCGAGAGCAGATCGCCGCGCGGCCACGGCCGTCGCTACCCCGCACCGCCGCACGACACAAGGCGCCACCGGCCTCGCGACGACCGTGGGAGCGTCCCGAGTGGCACCGGTTGTCGCCATGAATTAAGGCTTTGGGCAAGGCCGATCTCCATGTCCACCGCCCAAAGCGCTTTCGTCGTCACCGGAAACCTGACCGAAGAGGGGTGCGTCGCCTACCTGCGTCAGGACGACAGCTGGGCCACGAGCCTGGCCGAGGCGCACCCCTTCGAGACGAAAGAGGCCGCCGAAGCGAAGCTCGCCGAGGTCAAACCCGCCGAGAGCGTGATCACCGAACCCTACGTCTTCGAGGCCGAGCGTGCTGGCGCGACCCTCGTTCCGACGTCGGCCCGAGAGAGACTCCGGGCTGGCGGGCCCAGCACCCGACTCCGACGACCCGACGCGACCGCGTCGTAGGATCCGACCATGTACGAGTACGACGAGTACGACAAGAAGCTGGTTCGCGAGCGCGCGGCCCAGTTCCGAGGCCAGGTCGAGCGCCGCCTCTCCGGAGAGCTCACCGAGAACGAGATCAAGCCGCTCCGGCTCCAGAACGGTCTCTACCTCCAGCTCCACGCCTACATGCTGCGCATCGCGATTCCGTACGGGCTGCTCTCGAGCACGAAGCTGCGAAAGCTCGCCCACATCGCGCGCACGTACGATCGCGGGTACGGCCACTTCACGACGCGCCAGAATCTGCAGCTGAACTGGCCCAAGCTCGAGGACGTCCCGACGATCCTGGACGAGCTCGCCGAAGTCGAGATGCACGCCATTCAGACGAGCGGCAACTGCATCCGGAACATCACGACCGACCCCTTCGCCGGAGTCGCTCGAGACGAGCTCGAAGACCCCCGTCCCTACTGCGAGATCACGCGCCAGTGGTCGACGTTCCACCCCGAGTTCGCGTTCCTGCCCCGGAAGTTCAAGATCGCGTTCAACGCCTCGGGCGAGAACGACCGCGCCGCGATGAAGTACCACGACATCGGCGTGAAGCTGGTCCGGCAGAACGGCGAAGCCGGATTCGAGATCTGGGTCGGCGGCGGCATGGGAAGAACACCGGTCATCGCGAAGAGGATCCGCGAGTTCCTTCCCAAGGAGCACCTCCTCTCGTATCTCGAAGCGATCCTTCGCGTGTACAACCGCCTCGGCCGCCGGGACAACCTCTTCAAGGCACGCATCAAGATCCTCGTGAA
>JAUIFY010000263.1 GCA_030430245.1 bacterium
GTCGCGGACGACGCCCGAGATCGCCTCGGTGAGCTCGTTCACCACCGAGAAGATCGCACCGGCTTCCTTGCCCTCGGAGTAGGTCGAGTAGCCCCGCACGTCCGTGAAGAGGACCGAGAGCTCGCGCTCGCCGCCCTCGATGTCCTCGCCGCTCGCGAGCTGGTCGGCCACGGACGAGGGTACGTACCGGCGGAACGCGTCGCGCATCTCGCGCTCCTGCTTCAGAATCTCGGCCTCGTCGAAGCGCTGCAGCACGTCGCCCATCTTCTCCGCCACCGCGCGAAGCAGGGCGCGGTCGGTCGCGGAATACACGTCTCCCGACCGCTTGCCTCCCAGCGCGAGGACCAGAGCCACGCGCCCCGAACGGCGGATCGCGAGGACGAGGGCCGCGCCGACCCGGGCGAGTGCCGTGAGGTCCTCGGACGTCTCGTCGTACTTCTCCGTCAGGTCGACCGGAGCGGTCTCGGTCTCGAGGCTCTCGAGCGAGAACGACTCCGGCGCATGGCCGCCCGGGAAGCGGCCTCGCTGGTACATCGGCGCGGCGGTCTCCTCGAGGGCCCCGAACACGACGCATCCCTCCGGGCGCAGCAACGCGTAGAGCCGTCGTCCGAGCAGCCCCGCCAGCGCTTCCGGGCTTTCGCAGGCGTCGAGCGCCTGGAGCAGGTCGTCCACGCCCTGCTCCAGCGCGTGGCGTTCGGCGAAGAAGATGCGTTCGATGTGGGGCTTCAGCACGCGCTGTCCGGGCACGACCGAGGCCGCGAACAGTGCCGAGATCGAGAGCTGGCTCTGCGTGGCGCTCGTGCCGAGCGCGGTGCTCATGACGTCGGCCAGCCACGGCACGACCGTCAGGAGGCCGGCGATGAGAACGATGGAGAGGATCGAGTAGGCCGTGGTCGAGAGAATGAGCCGGTCCACGTCGAACGCGTTGAAGCGAACGATCGCGACGAAGAAGCAGAGAGGGATCAGGACGGTGGCGAGGTTGGCGATCTCGCGGGTCCACCAGAAGTCGGGACGTACGGCGCTGACGGCGTCGGCGGCGATCAGGGGGGCCGTGCCGAGGTAGAGGCCGAGGACGATCCACCGAAGCTGGCGGCGCCCCCGCGGTCGGGCTCTACGGTAGCCGAGGGTGAGCACGACGAGGACGGTCGCGAGCCAGAGGGCCGTCGTGGCAAACGCGCTCTGCAGCGAGAGCACCGGGGGGAAGGGGATGCCGAGCACCCAACCCGTCGACAACGGGCCGAAGATCGCGAAGAGCCAGATCCACGGGGGAGCGCGGTCCGGGCCGACGCCGTTGTCGCGCAAGAGGACGAACATCGGCCAGAGCATCAGCGGGTAGAGCAAGAGCGAGGAGGACGCGAAGATCGCGAGCCACGCGTAGGTGTAGCGGGGCGAGCCGCCGAAGAAGAACGTCCAGTGCAGACCGTACATCATGGCCGCGATGAAGAACGCGCGACCGATCGTCGAGCCTCGACGACGTAGAAGGACCAGGGAGCCTGCGATGACGAAGCCGACCGTCACGGGGACGGCTCGCCACGGAAAGGGCAGGGGAGTGAGCGACAGCTCGAGCTCGGCCTCCCGGCCGTCGCGTTCGTAGCGGACCGGAAGCGCGAGCTGGTCGTTCGCCGCGGCCACGACGTGGGAGAAGACTCCGGCCGGGCCTTCTCCCCGCAGGTCGAACTTCCCCACCGAGAGGAGGCGGTCTCCCACCTGCAGGCCCGACGTCTCGGCCTCCATGCCCGGCCAGAAGGCCCGCACGGAGGGCGCCTCGCCGGCGACTTCGGGCCCGTGGACCCAGAACCCGGGCCACGCGAGGCGCCCGTCCGCCACCCGATCGACGTGAATCACGAAGGCTCCGATCCACAGGGAAAGGAGCACGGCCGCGAGTAGGCCGTCGATCAGATGGCTGGACTTCACCTCACGTCAGTCGTCGGCTGGCGCGATGACGACGTCGAGGCGCGCTCGGATGACCGAGGCGAGTGGGTTGTCTTCCTGGTTGGAGAAGCCCTTGATGCCGCGTGTGCGCGCCACGACGAAGTTGCCGTCGGTACGGAAGTAGTGGCGCAGAGCCTCCTCCATGCGGCCGTCGGCGCGCTGGAAGAGGAAGTCGTCGAGGATGCCGCGATCGCGGACTGCGGCGACCCCGAGTGCTTCATCGAGGCGCCGATCGGAGTTCGGCAGATCCGCGATCTCGACGCCCTGCTTCATGTTCTCGACCAGCTCGGCGAGGTCGGCGCCCTTCACGTTCATGTAGTTCTGGGCGAGGAGGCGCCGGCGCCCCTGCGTGATGAACTCGAGCAGGATGCTGACGGAGTGGATGTCGGCCTCTGCCTCGTCCTCGTTCCACTCGCCGGTGTCGTCGTCGATGATCAGCGTGGCGGTCATCTGGAACGGCCGGCGTCGGGCGCCGTCCGTGCGGATGTTGCAACGGCCACCCGGGCAGTCGGCGGCGCCGCTGCACCCGAGGCCGGAGTTGTTCCCGCCCTGGCAGACGGACTGCAGGTTCTGTGCGCGGCCTCCGGAGCCCGGCGCACCGGCAAGGGCGACGCCGGACATTCCCACGGAAAGCGACAAAAGAGTGGCGAGCACGATGCGGATCGAATTCACTTTGGGGCCTCCTTGGTCCTGCCTTGTAATGACGTTTCGTGAGACTAGGAGCAAGGCGCCTTCGCGGCCCATGACATGAACAGGGGATGTCGCGCCGCGTGGGGAGCGGCTGCCTGGGAAGATGCCTCGCCGTCGAGCCCATGGAGAGCGCGGCGGCCGTCGGACACCCGCTCTTCCGCATCCCGCCCGTCCCCGGGGGCCCGTCGCGGCGCAGCCGGTGCAAACCGGCGCGCTTCCCCGTATAGTCGCCCCGGTCGGGGGTTTTTGGGGATTCGTGGCCAGTCGTGATCGAGAGGAGTTTCGTCTTCGCCACGGGCGTCTGATCGGTGGCAAGTACGTCGTCGAGGAGCCGCTCGGAATGGGGTGGGAGGGCGAGGTCTATCGAGTGACCGAGCGCACGACCGGCGCTACCCGGGCGGTCAAGCTCTTTCATCCCCAGCGAAACCCGCGCGATCGCCGGCTGCGCCGCTACGCGCAGAAGCTCGAGAAGCTCCGGCATTGCTCGATCGTGATGCAGTACCATCACTCCGAGCCGGTTCGCGTCGGCGGAGAGAAGCTCAACTGCCTCGTCAGCGAGTTCGTCGAAGGCGAGATGCTGCCGGACTACGTGAAGCGCCACCCCGGGAAGCGCCTCGAGCCCTTCCGTGCGATGCATCTGATCCACACTCTCTCGGTCGGGCTCGCGCAGATCCACGACGAGGGCGAGTACCACGGCGATCTCCACGCAGAGAACGTCCTCGTCCGCCCGCGCGGGGTCTTTTTCGACGTCAAGGTGCTCGACCTCTACGACTGGAGCGGACAGGCGTCGGAGGCCCGCCGGGACGACGTCGTGGACCTCGTGAAGATCCTCTTCGAGATCACCGGAGGCCGCGCTCGCTACGCGTCACAGCCCCAGGCCATCAAGGACACGGTTCGCGGCCTTCGCCGCGACCTCATCCTCCGCCGCTTCCCCACGATGCACCGCCTCCGCCGCTGGCTCGAGACGTTCTAGCTACGGGTAGACGACATCCCCGTCGATGATGGTGGACTCCACCTCGATCTCGTCGATGGTGGCGGGGTCGTCGAGAGGCGAGCGCGAGAGGATCACGAGGTCGGCGAGCTTGCCGGGCTCGAGGGAGCCTTTGAGGTCGTCTTCGAAGTGCTGACGGGCCGCATCGATCGTGACGCCCGCCAGGGCCTCCATCGGGGTGATGCGCTGCGCTTCGCCGATGATGTCTCCCCCGGTGGAGACACGGTTCACGGCGGACCAGACGATGCGCAGCGGCTCCATCGGAACGACGGGGCTGTCGGCGTGCAGCGTGGGGCGGATGCCCCGGTCGAGCGCGCTGCGCGCCGGGCTCATGCGCGCCGCGCGTTCCGGGCCCATGAAGACGTCCCGGTGACGGTCGCCCCAGTAGTAGGTGTGGAGGACGAAGAAGCTCGGGATCGCGTTGAGTTCCGCCATGCGGTCCAGCTGATCCTCGCGCGCCATCTGCGCGTGGATGATGACCGGTCCGATCTCACCGAACGGCTTCGAGGCGTTCGCCGCCTCGAAGCCGTCGAGGATGTCGTCGATCGACGCGTCGCCGTTGCCGTGGACGGCCACCGGCAGGCCTGCCTCGTGATAGCGCACCACCCGCTGGCGAAGCTCGTCGGGAGGGATGCGTGGATAGCCGCGAAACTCGGGATCGTCTCCGGGTGGAACGTGGTACGGCTCGCCCAGGTATCCGGTGTAGCCCTGGATCGAGCCATCCGCGACGAGCTTGATCCGACCGATGCGAACCCACTCCTCGTCGTAGGAGTCGAACGTGGTGCCCTCGTCGAGCATCTCGTCGGCCGCCTCCATCCCGGGCCACAGAACCAGGCGCACCGGGATCTGTCCCAGCCGCGAGGCCATGGTCAGAGCGCCGATCAGATCTCCGGTCGCATAGCCGCTCTGTGCCGTCGTCGTGCCCGACGCCAGGTAGCGGCGACTGGCCTCCTCGATCATCGCGAGCCCCTCGAAGAGACTCGGCGTGGTGATCTGCTCCATGAGGGGATCCGCCGCCGTTTCCTCCAGCACGCCGTCGGGTGCGCCGGACTCGTCGCGCCGGATCACGCCACCCTCCGGATCGGGAGTGCTCGCGTCGAATCCGAGCTGCTCGAGCGCCTTCGAGTTCACGGCGGCGAGATGGCCCGAGACGTGGACGAGGCCGACCGGCTGCTCGGTGGACACGCGGTCGAGGTCGTCGCGCGTGGGATGGCGCTTCTCGGCGAGCAGCGTGTCGTCGTAGCTCATCCCGATCACCCAATCGCCGTCCGCGGTGTCGGTGGCCTGCACCTTCATGCGCTCGACGATGTCGTCGATCGTCCGCATCTCGCCGATCGGCGGCGAGTTCAGATCGGCGCGCACCGCGTAGATGCCCTCACCCGGGAAGTGACCGTGCGCGTCGATGAACCCGGGCAGCAGGGCGCGTCCGTCGAGTTCGACGATCTCCGCGGTGCCGTCGGCCCAGGCCAGGACCTCGTCCTCCGTGCCCACCGCGGCGATCCGATTGCCCTCCGTGCCGAGCGCGTCGACCACGCGGCGATTCGCGTCCATCGTGATGACGGGCCCCCCGCGGTAGACCACCCGTCGCTCGCCGCTCCGCAGGACGAGGGCGCCGAGGACGACGACGGCCAGAATCACGAGGATGGCTCGGAGGCTTCTCATGGATCCTACGTGCGGGATGCCGGCCTGGAAGACAAGGATTCCGATGACGCTCCGCGGCGGCCCGTGGGTGCTCCGCTCGGAGGGCGTGGCCCGCACTCCGCCCCTGCGCTAAGTCCTTCGGAAAGGACCCAGGAGGACGATCATGGCCGCCACCGAAGCTCCGGAGACGACGTTCACCCGCATGCAGGATGCGACTCGCGAGGATTACCAGATCATCGCGACGCACTCCCTGAACTTCATCCAGGGGTTGCCGGACCGCGTGCTGACGCACCTGCAACTTCTGGCCGGAGACACCGGGGGGTACGCAGTGGATCGGCTGACGCACAGCCTGCAGTCCGCCACGCGTGCGCATCGCGACGGACGCGACGAGGAGTACGTCGTCTGCGCGCTGATTCACGACATCGGCGACACTCTCGCGACGACGAATCATTCCGAGCTCGCCGCGACGATCCTGCAGCCGTTCGTTTCCGAGAGGAACCACTGGATCGTCCAGCATCACGGGATCTTCCAGGGGTACTACTTCTTCCATCATCTCGGCCTCGACCGGAACATGCGGGATCGGTTCAAAGACCACGAGTACTTCCGCGATACCGCGGAGTTCTGCGCCAAGTACGATCAGAACTGCTTCGACTCCGAGTACGACACGATGCCGTTGGAGGCCTTCGAGCCGATGGTGCGAAACGTGTTCTCGCGGCGGCCGAGGAGCATCTACATGCCCGAGAACGGCTGAAGCGGGACGCCAAACGCTAGCGCGTCAGCGGCTCGCCGCAGTGGGGGCACGTGTCCGCGCGCTCGCGTTGGCGCTTCAGCTCGTCGACGAACCCGCCGGCGAGGACGCCCGCCGGAAGCGCGAACATCACGAGGCCGAGGATCTGGATGAAGCCCGCCACGAGCTTCCCGATCGCCGTGATGGGTGTCGAGTCCCCGTAGCCCACGGTCGTGAGGGTCGTGATCCCCCACCACATCGCTGCCGGGATGCTCGAGAAGTCGGTCGGGTTCGCATCGCGCTCGAGGAGGTACATGACCGCCGACGCGCAGAGCAGCAGCATCGCGCCGAGGACGCCCGAGATGATGAGCTCCTCTCGCTTGTCGCGTAGCACTCGGCCCAGCGTCCCCACGGCCTGGGAGTAGCGGCCGATCTTGAGGATCCGCAGGAGCGCGAAGAGCCGGAAGACGCGCGCGGAGCGCATCGAGTTCTGAAGGCCGAGGGTCGGGTTCAGGCCTCCCGCGAGGTAGAACGGTGCGATCGCCGCGAGGTCGATCAAGCCGAGCGGGCTGCAGACGTATCGGAGGCGCCCTCGAATCGGGTCGGAGCTGAACGGCTCCTCCTCGACGCACGACCAGATGCGCAGGAGGTACTCGGCGGTGAAGACGAACACGGAGAAGAGCTCGAAGGAGTCGAAGAGCGCCCGGTGGTCGCGATGGACGCCGGGAACCGATTCGACGATGACGGCGATCACGTTGAGTGCGATCAGACACAGGAGGAAGAAGCCGATCGACCTGTCCAGTGTTCGCTCGTTCTCCTCGAAGTCGAGCGCCATGTGGACGCGCTTCCGCAGAGTGTTCATCCCGACGACCGTACAATGGCGTCGGCCGGTCTCGAAATGCGTTGCCCCGGCCCGTCGCGCATGACATCGGTTTCGCGATGGCCGCTCCACCTCGCACCCCATTGGCGGAACGGGTGTTGCTGCGGGCATGGCGCGACGACGATCTCGTACCCTTCGCGCGGCTGAACGCCGATCCCGAGGTGATGCGCTGGCTCGGTGGTCCCCAGCCTCCGGCGGCGAGCGACGCGCTCGCGGCGCGGATTCGGCGGACGATGGACGACATCGGGCTCTGGGCGGTCGAGATCCCCGGCGAAGCGGAGTTCATCGGCTTCGTCGGTCTGCAGGTCCCTTCGTTCGAAGCGGAGTTCACGCCCTGCGTCGAGGTCGGATGGCGGCTCGCGCGGGCGTACTGGGGGCGCGGCTACGCCACCGAGGCGGCGACGGCGTCGCTGGCGTATGCCTTCGGGACGCTGGGGTACGACGAGATCGTGTCCTTCACGGTGGTCGGCAACGTCCGGTCCCGTCGGGTGATGGAGCGCCTCGGGATGAGCGAGGACCGGGAGTTCGACCATCCGTCGCTTCCCCGGGGGCACGAGCTCGAGCGCCACGTGCTGTTCCGGATCTCGCGCGACGCCTGGTGCGCGCGTCACCCTGGGGGCGAGGGGCGAGGTGGTGGATCGGGGAGCGTGTAGGCGATGACGTGGCCACCCAACGGGGAGCCGATGCCCACGTGACCGCCGGGAGCGACCACGACGAACTGCTTTCCGTCGGGCCGCAGCTTGTACGAGATCGGACCGGCGTGAAGTCCCGCCGGGAGGTCGAACGTCGTGAGCCGCGCGCCCGTGTCGGCGTCGTGAACGCGTAGCACCGGCTTCTTGGTCGCGGAGTGGAAGACGAGACCGCTCGCGGTCGAGAGCGCCGGTCCGTAGCCCGAGCCGCCCGGATCCTCGTCGTCGGTCGCGGTCGACGCACGCCACGCGATCTCGCCCTTTGCGAGATCCACTCCGACCAGCATTCCCCAGGGCGGAGCGTTGCAAGGGACTCCGTCCACGGCGAGGGACGTGCGGCCCGAGATGGGGTGGATGCGGTAGCGCTGGCCCGTGCCCTTGCCCGTCAGGAGCCACCACGCTCCGGTCGGGGTGATGCCGCGGAGCGGCTTCACGTGCGCTCCCTCTCCGGTCGCCTCGTCGGAGACCTCGTCGAGGACGATCACGTGAACGCGGTTCTGGACGGGGACGACGAGGAGCTGTCGCTCCGGATCCCAGGTCGCGCCCGACCAGTTCGCCCCGCCTCCCGTCCACGGGTAGAGCACCGAGCCCTCGAGGCTGGGCGGGGTGAAGAGGCCATCGTTCCGCAGCTCGGCGAGCTTCTCCTCGCACTCCTCGAGGTGCTCTTCGTTCGGCGCGTAGAGATCGTCCTCGGTGAGTCGCTGCGGCACCAGCGGAGGGGGCTTGGTCGGAAACGGCTGGGTGGGATGCGTGCGCTCCCCGGGGACGTCGCTCTTCGGAACCGGTCGTTCCTCCACCGGGAAGAGGGGCTCGCCGGTGTCGCGATCGAGGAGGAAGACGAAGCCGTGCTTCGTCGCCTGTGCGACGGCGTCGACGCTCTTTCCATCGTGGGTCACGGTCACCAGGACGGGCGGTGCCGCGAGGTCGTAGTCCCACAGGTCGTGGTGGACGGTCTGGAAGTGCCACCGGCGCTCGCCGGTCGCCGCGTCGAGCGCGACCACGGAGTCGGAGTAGAGGTTCGCCCCCGGGCGATTTCCTCCGTAGAAGTCCTGGCTCGGCGTGCTCACCGGGAGGAAGACGAGACCCCGTTCGAGATCCGCGCTGATGGTCGACCAGACGTTCGCGGCCCCCGCGAGCTTGGTCCCGCTCTCCCACGTCTCGAACCCTGGCTCCCCGGGGTGGGGGATCGTGTGAAACGTCCAGCGAAGCTCGCCGGTGCGGACGTCGAATGCCCGGACGTCTCCCGGCGGAGCGTCGGGTCGCAGGATGTCGGCGATCGCGGAGCCGACGACGATCACGTCTCCGACGACCGTTCCGGGCGAGGAGACGTTGTACTCCCAAGGATCGTACACCGGGGCGATGCCGTCGAGCAGATTCACCGTGCCGTTCGCTCCGAAGTCGGGGCAGGGCGTACCGCTCGCGGCATCGAGGGCGATGAGGCGCGCGTCGAGGGTCGCGAGAAAGACGCGAGAAGAGCATGGCCCCTCCGCGGCGGCGTCGCGCCAATGGGCCACGCCGCGATTCACCCACATGTTCGCGTAGGCGCGGCCTTCCTCGAGCTCCGGGTCGAACGTCCACAGCTCGCGGCCGCTCTCCGGGTCGAGCGCGATCACCCGGTTCTTCGGCGTGGTGAAGAGGAGGCGTCCGTCGACCACGATCGGCGTCGACTCGAACGCGCTGCCCCGGTTCACCTCGAGCGGGAAGCTGCCGCGCCAATGGTCGTCGTGCTCGTAGGTCCAGGCGACCTCGAGACGATCGACGTTCTC
>JAUIFY010000005.1 GCA_030430245.1 bacterium
AAGTGATAATCGCGCCAGCTCGACGAGGGCTGCGCCGCGGCGGGCCAGGCGGTCGCACAGACCACGCCGACCATCGCTGCCGCTGCCAAAGCCCCCCGCAAGAGCCGCATCGACGCCGAGTCGTTCTCCCCAATCCGCTTCATCTATCGCCCTTCTCGTGGTTCGCCGTGCCGGATCCTATCGGTTTCCCATCGGCATGATTCGTGAGCCTCGACTATGCGGGTCGTCTCCGGGAACGATCAACCCGATTTCCGCCCCTGGCATCAGAACGTCTAATGCCAGCGCCTCCGCTCAAGAGATCCCCATCTCACCCGCTTGGTACCAAGGATGGTGCCGGGACTCTAGCCTCGGCGGCGGACACACGCCGTGCGCACCGGCCAAACCACCGTCCCAACTCGGGAAAACGCAACCGGGGGCGCCCGTTGGGCAGGTGCCGTCAGGTCCAAATTTTCATACGGACACCCGGCAATCCCCAACACCCTTCGGGAAATCCCGACATGCGTCTTTGACTTGACGGTCCCGAAGCGGCGGGGGTACACCGACCCCTTCCGCGGACACCTCGTCCACCGTTCGTCCCCATCACAATCTGCAGGCCTCCCGGCCACTGATCCGAGAGAGGAGAGTTCCGATGTCCAGGCTCGCTCCGATCGCTCTTGCGTGCGCCCTCGTGGGCGCGACGTTCGTCGCTCCGGCCGCCGAGGCGTGCACCTGCTTGCCGAACCCCGGCATCGAGCACGTGTACGCCGACGCCACGCACGTCGTTCGCGTCAGCATCCGCAAAGAAGTTCGCCGTATTCACCGGATTCCGGGGGTGCCCACGATGGACGGCACGATCCGGGTCTACCGGGCGAAGGTGAAGCAGAGCTACAAGGGCTGCATCCGGCGAGGCCGCATCCTGAAGCTCGTGACGGCAAAGGACAGCGGCCTCTGCGGCGTCGACCTCGACCGCCGCGAAGAGTACGTCCTCGCGCTCGGCGAAGGCGAACGCAACGCCTTCCAGATCGGCTCGTGCAGCTTCATCCGCACGACCGCGTCGCTCTCCACCGAGGAGCGGGAGTTCCTCGACACGCGCTACCAGTGCTGCGGCAATCGATGCGGCTGCACCGGCAGCGACCCCGTGTCGTGTCTCGTCGACCCCTGCCAGGTGGAGTTCTGCGGCGACGCTGCCTGCGCACCCAACTACTGCGGCGGCTGCACGGCGGAGTTCTTCGACACCTCGGGACAGCCCGTGTGCACCACCTGTGAGAGGGATCTCGATTGCGGCCGGGGGCAGATTTGCGACGGCGGACGATGCATCCCCGAGGCCTCCTGCGGCGAGGACGGCGACTGCCCCTCCGGCCAGTGGTGCCGCCCCACGGAGTCCGATGGGACGACCTGCGTCCCGTTCGTCGGAGAAGGCGAAGCGTGCCTCGGGCTCGTCCCGCCGTGGACGGTCGAGCGCTGCGCCCCGGACCTGGAGTGTCTCCCCGCCCTCGGCCTTCCCAATAGCCCGGACCTGCCCGGCGTGTGCGGGCCGGGGAGCGACGGCCACTGATCGCGCGACCGAGGCTCGCGCGCGCCCTGCCCTGGCTCCTTCGGTCCGGATCGGCTGGCGGCGGAACGTAGACGTTCGAAGAATCGGCCGAGATGTCGGGCACCTCCCTTCTGTGGTAGCCCTTCCTTCGCCGTCGCGGCGCTGCGGCCGCTCCCGAGGCTCGGATTCGCTTCGCCCACGTTCCAGGGGATCGTCTGGCGCCGACGACGGTCGAGGCCGGAATGATCGACATCGCACCGACGGAGCGAGAGCCACTCGCACGCGTATTCCCGGACCGCCCGGGGCCGATGGCCGGGCAGCACGCCGTCGCGACGGGCCTGGGCCGCTGCATCGTCGACCGGTGGCCGGAACCGCGCGTCGCGATCGCCCGCGCCGGCTACGACGTACAGCTCACGGGGGCGCCGGAGCGCCTGGACGAAGACGAGCTTCGCGAGCTGGTCCCCGTCGGCTTCATCGACGCCGCGCCCGAGTTCGAGCCGACCATCGCGCGGGTGTTCCCCGCCGCGGTTCGGTGGAGCCGCGTCATCGCGACACTCGAGTCCGCGGCGCCGCCGCCGAGAGCACCGGCGACGATCCGACGACTGACGGCCGACGACGCCGACGCCCTCGGCGAGCTCGAGGACGACATCGACTGGATCAGCGCCTCGCACGGCGGACATCGGAAGGCCGCCCGGTCGACCCTCGCCTTCGGGGCGTTCGTCGGAACGGAGCTCGCGTCCGTGGCCATTCCCTTTCATCTCGGACCGAGCTTCGAAGACGTCGGCGTCGTCACTCGAGCGGACTTCCGTGGTCGGGGCCTCAGCCCCGCGTGCGCGGCGCACGTCGCCGCCGACGTTCGAGCCCGCGGACGCACCCCCAGCTGGTCGACGTCACCGGACAATCTGGCGAGCCTGGCGGTGGCGAAGAAGCTCGGGGCGCGCAAGCATCGCGACGACGTTCTCTGGGTGACCGGCACGGAGGTTCCCGAGGTGGCGCGTCCCGAGGACTGAGTGATGACCAAGACCTACCCCGAGTGCATCCGCCACTTGCGCGACTACGTCGCGATCCCGTCGGTGAACCCGATGCGAGGCCACCGCGTACCAGCCGAGATCGTCGGCGAACGCCGCTACGCCGAGCACCTCGAGGCCCAGCTTCGTCGCATGGGTCTCGACGCGGCGGTCATCGGCGAGGGCTCGCGTGCCAGCGTGGTGGCGGAGGCGCGCGTCGGCGGGGCGGCCGACACCGTGCTGATCGCCTCCCATCTCGACACCGTTCCGATCGAAGGCATGGAGATCGACCCCTTCGATCCGAAGATCGATGGGGACCGCCTCTACGGCCGCGGCTCCTGCGACACGAAGGCCGGCATGGCCGCGGCGATCGTCGCTCTCGAGAAGCTCCTACGTGAGGGACGCCTCGGGCGGAACGTGATCCTCGTGGGCGAAGCCGACGAAGAGTGCGGAAGCCTCGGAGTCGACGACGTCCTCGAACATCTCGGAGCGCGACGTCCGAACTGGACGCTCGCCACCGAGCCCACGTCGCTCGCCCTCGTGACGCACCACAAAGGCGTGGGGCGCGCCGAGCTGCATGCCACGGGCATCGCGTGCCACAGCTCCGACCCCAGGCTCGGCCACAGCGCCATCCTCGACATCGCGAAGACCGTGCTGGCCCTCGACGAGCTCGGCGGGCGCTTGCGAGAGCACGTCGATCCGCGGCTGGGCCCGGCGACCCTCTCGGTCGGCCTCGTGGGCGGAGGACAAGCCGCGAACGTCGTCCCGCCGGACGCCTGGATTCAGATCGACCGACGGCTTCTTCCGGGGGAGACCCTCGAATCCTTCCAGGCGGAGCTGCGAGACGTCCTGAACGTCGCCGGCCTCGACCGGGTCCGCGTGACCGAGGCGTCCGTCGAGAAGCCGGCCCTCGCCACCGACGCCGATGCCCCGGCCGTCCGAACGTGTCAGGCCGCGATGGCCGCGACCGGGATGTCGACGGACCTCGCCATCGCCGCCTTCGGCACCGACGCCGGAGTCTTCGCGACCCACGGCCTTCCCGGCGTCGTCTTCGGGCCGGGCAGCATCGATCGCGCGCACACCGCTCGCGAGTACGTCGAGATCTCGGAGGTCGAGGCGGCGACCGAGTTCTACCTGGCGCTGCTCGGCGCCTGAGTCCGCGACGCCCGCGATTCCTCGGTGAACCCGACCACGGCGGCGACCATGCAGTCGCCCGTGACGTTGCAGGCGGTTCGACACATGTCGAGGAGCCGATCGACTCCGAAGATGATGGCGATGCCGCTCGCCATGATCTCGGGCGACATGCCGACGCTTTGCAGGACGATGATGAGCATCACGATTCCCACCCCGGGCACGCCGGCCGTCCCGATCGATGCGAGCGTCGCCGTCAGGATGATCGTGAGCTGCTGGCCGAAGCTCAGGTCCACGCCGTAGAGCTGCGCGATGAAGAGCGCGGCCACTCCCTGGTAGAGCGCCGTGCCATCCATGTTGATCGTCGCGCCGAGGGGAACGACGAAGCTCGAGATCTCCTCCTTCACGCCGAGCCGCTCCTCGACGCATTCGAGCGTGACCGGCAACGTCGCGGACGAGCTCGAGCTCGAGAACGCGAGAAGCTGCGCGGGGGCGATCGCGGGGAAGAACGTCGTGGGAGAGACACCTGCGAGCAGCCGAAGGATCGCCGGGTACACACCGAACATCATCACGCCGAGCCCACCGATCACGACGAAGCTGTAGACGATGAGCGCCCCCAGGACGTCCAGTCCCATCGTCGCGAGGACCTCGACCAGGAGACAGAAGACGGCGTACGGTGCGATCCGCATGATCGCGTGCACGATCTGCAGAATGACGTCCGTCATGCCGTCGAAGAACGCGATGATGGGCTTCGACTTCTCCGGAGCGATTCGTGTGAGACCGATCCCGATCGCCAGCGAGAGGAAGACGATCTGCAGCATCTTGCCGTCGGCGAGCGCCCGGGCCGGGTTTCGAGGAACGATGTCCAGCAACGTCTCCCACAGATCGGGAGCCGACGCCTCTTCCATCATCACGAGCGCCTCGGCCGTCCCCTGGCTCGCCATCTGGTTGCGCACCGCTTCGCTGACGAAGTGCCCCGGCTGCACCAGGTTGGCCAGCAGAAGCCCGGTACTGATCGCAAGCGCGGTCGTCGCCAGGTAGATCCCGACCGTCTTGCCGCCGATGCGACCGAGCTTGGAGAGATCGCTCAAGCTGCTCGCTCCTACGATGAGCGAGAAGAGGACGATCGGCACCGCGATGAACCGCAAGGCGCGCAGGAACAAATCGCCGACGAAGCCGTTCGCGGCGACGATGACGTCGATCACCCACCGGTCGACCCCGTCGGGGCCCACCGCGCCGTGCAGGGACGCTCCGACGACGTTCAGGGCGAGCCCGACGACGAGGCCCGCGCCCAGGCCGATCAGGATCTTCCAGTGAAGCGCGAGCGGCTGCCTCTCCATGACCGGGCCGACGCTACGTCATGGCGCGGGCGGCCACAAACCGGCTCGACCCGCGTGGCGGCACGTGCCAGAAGCTCGGGATGGCGCTCTACTGGCGCGTCCGCTCGATCCCGGAGCTGCGGGACCTCCCCGAACGCGAGCGCGAGAGACTGTGGCGACGAGGCTACCTCTACAGCCTCCGCCGTCGACGTACGAGGATCGCCCTCGTCGCCGCCATCGGTTTCGCGCTGACCGGCTACCTGACCGGCGGCACCTGGACCACGGGCGTGGGCGCGCTGGCGGGCGCGGCTCTCCTGTTCCAGGTGGCCGTGGCGGAAGCCCGCCCCTTCTGGCGCAAGGAGCGGGACGGGGACGGGGCCCCGGAGCTCTAGGGCTCAGGTCTCCTCGAGGGCGATCGCCTGCCGCGGGCAACGGCGGACGGCCTCTTCGACCTTCGTGCGGAGGCTCTCGTCCGGAGTTTCGGTCGACAGGTAGAGGCAGTCGTCCTCCTTCACCTCGAACACTTCAGGGCAAACCTGCATGCAGACCGCATTGGCTTCGCAGCGGTCGTAGTCGACGACGATCTTCATTCCCATGGCCTTCCTATTCGAATGCAGCGGTGCCGGTGTCAAGGTCCCGCCGCCGCTGCTTGCCCGTATTCCGGACCTCTGCTTGTGATGGAGGGATGAGAATCGCTCACATCGCTCGAAACGTGCTCCTCGCCGCCGCGGCCGTCGGCTTCGTCGCAGCCTGCCAGAGCGAGGCTCCGAAGTCCGCGAAGACCGAGGCCGAGGCGCCCCTCGCGACGGCGAAGCCGGCGCCCGAGCCGAAGCCGGTCGCGACCGAGCCTCCGCCCCCGCCGCCCGCCCCCGAGGCTCGGCGCGAAGCGCTCGAAGGCGGCCCCTACCCGACCCTGCTCGTGTCGCAAGCGCAGTTCATCGACGGGCCGAAGGGACCGATTCCGGGACCGGCCAAGCTCACCATCGTGCGGGAAACACCCGACGGCTGGGTCGCGACCGTCCTCGAAGACCCGGACAGCAACGTGTTTCACAAGGCGATCCAAATCGGCGATGGGATCCTCACGATCGGCGCCAACAAGGCCATGCTCAAGACGTGGCGCTTCGCCGACGGCGCGTGGAGCGAGGAAACGCACTGGAACCCGACCTTCGGCGGGAAGTTCGACCGACTCCGCGACATCGAGATCGCCGACGTCGACGGCGACGGCCAGGACGAGATGGTCATCGCGACGCACGATCAAGGTGAGATCGTCATCGTCCACCCCGACGAGAACCACCGCATCGAGAAGATCGACGCGCAGAAGAACACGTTCGTGCACGAGATCGAGATCGGCGACGTCGACGGCGACGGAGCTCTCGAGATCTTCGCCACTCCGTCGAAGCCCAACAAGCTCGACCAGGAGCAGCCGGGCGAGGTCAGCATGTACCAGCGCGACGAAACGGGCGCGTGGGTCAAGTCCATCGTCGACGCTCCGGGCGACACGCACGCGAAGGAGATCCTCGCCGCGAACCCCTACGGAGAGGGCAACGCCCGTGTGTACATCGTGTGGGAAGGCGCGATGAAGAACGGCCAGCTGGTGCGACCCGTCACGATCAAGGAGTACACGTGGAAGGACGGCGCGTGGGAGAGCACGGTCGTGACGACCGTGCCCGACCGCCAGATGCGCGCCATCGCGGCGGGTGACGTGAACGCCGACGGCAAGACGGATCTCGTCGCCGGTGGTCTCGGCTCGGGACTCTGGCTGTTCGAGCAGGGCGACGACGGCTGGACCAAGACGCTCGTCGACGAGAACTCGTCCGGCTTCGAGCAGCCCGTCCTCGTCGCCGACCTGGACGAGGACGGCAATCTCGAGATCTACGTGGGCTCGGAAGACCAGGGCGAGCTGCGGCGCTACACCTGGGACGGCGAGAAGTTCGAGAAGACCGCCGTCGGCAAGCTCGGCTCCGGCGACATCACCTGGAACGTACAAGACGGCAAGCTGTAGACCTCCCGTCGAGCTCGGGTCGAGAGTGCCGGCGATGGCCACGAGCCCACGTTCGTGGGGCGCGGCCCGCGCAGGGGAGAGACGACGCGGACGTGCCCCCTCGACGCCGCGAAATCCGCGAGAGCGTGGCGGCATCGGCCCGAAGCCATGCGCCCCGGTGAGACGTGCCGGCTAGTCGCGTGCGGCGTCGCAGGCGCGACGCCGCACCGGCGCGGAGCGAGTGGCTCCTCGCGCTGCTGCTCGCCGCCGCGAGCTTCGCGTGGAGCACCACCGGTCTGGCCCTGCCCACGCTCCATCCAGACGAGACGCGACTCGTGCGCGAGGTCGCCACGGGCGCCGTCGACCCGCGCCACCCGACGCTCCTGACGCACCTCGCCCGCGGAGCGACCGCCTCGGCGGGTGCGAGCTCCCCGGCGGAGATCGCAGCCGCGGGACGCGTCGTCTGCGCGGCGTTCGGCGCACTCGCGCTCGTAGCCTGCTGGCGAGCGCTCCGTGCCACGCTGCGGCCGCGCGGGGCGGCGCTCGGCGTCGCCGTCGTCGCCGCGAGCCCACTCTTCGTGCTCGACGCCCGCACTCTCGCTCCGGACACCGCCTCCCTCGCCCTGGGGCTCGCGGCCCTTCTCTCACTGGCTCGGCTCGTCGAACGACCAACCGCCTCGAAGAGCGTCGTGCTCGGGGCCGCGATCGGGCTGGCGACCTCCGTCCACTACGGAGGCGTCCTCCTCGTCGTGCTCTGTCTCTCGACTCCGCTCGTCCTCTCCGTCGGCGATCCCCGGGGCTTCTACCGCCGCCTGGCACCGGCGATCGCCATCGCGGCGCTCGTCTTCGCCGTCGTGAACGTCCCTCTCGTCGTTCGGCCGGCGGAGCTCCTCTCGGGTTGGTGGACCGAGCTGCGCAGCCTCGTCGAGGGCGACCACCTCCACGTGAGCGTCTTCTCGAGTGCTGGCGTGTTCCATCTCCGATCGAGTCTCGTTCCCGGCGTCACCCTCCCCGTTCTGGTCGCGGCGTCGATCGGATGGGGCCTCGCGCTGCGTTCGCGCCAGAAGCTCTCGGCGACGGGGCGGCTCGTCATGCTGTACGGCGGACTCGCCCTGGCGATCGCCGAGCTCTCCCCCCTGAAGCCTCTCCCGGGCGCCGCCCGATACGTACTCCCCACACTTCCCGCCGTCGGCCTCGGCTGCGGATTCGTCCTGCAGGCGCTCGAAGACGTCTTCCGGCCACGCGCGCCACGTTGGATTCCGACGGCCGCGGCGCTCGTCCTTCTCGCGGTACCGCTCTGGTCGTCGGTTCGCCTCTCCCGGGGACTCGAGCACGACACCCGAACGCGCGCCGACGCGTGGCTCGCCACGCGTGCCGGACGCGTCCTTCGGGGCCCGCTCTCGTCGACACGGCCCGCGGACGTACCATCCATCGCGACGGTCGATCTCGACGCCGCCCGGCGCGCCGGGGTAACCCACGTCGCGACGAGCAGCTTCGTGTACGGCACGTTCGCGCGGGGGAGTCGCCTCGCGGGCCAGGCCGACTACGTCTACGCGCGCCACGCGCGCTACCAGGAACTCTTCGAGTACCCGTTCGAGGAATTCGCGCCCGGCGCTCCGGGCCTCGGCTGGAGCCAGCCGACCATCCGGGTCCTCGACATTCGCACGCCGCGGCCACCGGGCCGGCCGTGATCTCTGCTACTCGAGCCCCCCATCGACGGAGTGCGGAGCTGGAGCGACCGACTCGCTCGAGGGCTCCCAGCCGCGACGGGTGCGACCATCCGCGCGACGTCCGCGTTGCGCTCCGGCGTGTAGTGTCCACCGGGTCGGAACACGCGGTCCTCGACGTCGCGCACGCCGACCTCGGACCGAACGACCTCGTGGCGATCCTGGACCGCGTCCAGCCAATCCGCGTACCAGGTGGGTTGCCCCACGACGATTCGAGCGAGATCGTCGCGGCGGGGAAGGTGGAGGACGACGAGACGCCCTCCGGCCGCTTCCACGGCGGCGTCGAGGCGCTCGAGCGCCACGTTCGCGACGCGGGCGACCTGCGGCGTCATCACGAAAGGGTCACTCCGCGCGCCGCTCGCGAAGAAGGTCTGGACGAGTGAATACAGCGCGCTCGCGTGCAGCGGGGTCGCGACGTACCTCGTGTCCAGCCAACCCTCGTCCCGCAGGAGCGGCGACGCCAACGGATCCGTGAGGGCCTCGAGAACGTCGTCCACCGGCGCCGCGGGCCGATTCACGACACGAACCCCATCGGCGTCGACGACGAACCGCGGCTTGGAGAAGGGCAAGGAGGTCCCCGGGAAGTAGATCGCCCGGACGACGTTCAGGCTGCGGAGCAGATTCTCCGGCTGGAGACCGAGCACGACCAGATCGGGAGAGAGCGATGCTCCATCGCGCTCGAACCGCAGAACCGCCTGGTCCAGACCGTACCCGTTCACGCCGAGATTCACGACGTCGACCGAGCGCTCCGGGTTCTCCTCCGCCAGGATCCGTTCGAGGTGTGCGGGCCAGGTCTCTTCGTCGCCGACCTCGTCGCCGAAGGTGAACGAGTCCCCGAGGGCCACGACGCGGAGCGAGTCCCCGGCCGTCGCGACCCCACCCGTGGTCCGGGCGCCGCTCGCATCGATCGAAACGCGGCCGTCCCGGCTTCGTGCGCCCGCCCGCGGCGCCCACCCGAGATCCGGGTCGTAGGCGAAGAGGCTCGTCGGGGTCTCGATCTCGAGAGCGCGCTGCCGGAGCTGACGGAGCGGGAGCCGGTAGGGGCGAAGTCGCGTCTCCCCCAGCCACCGTTGACCATCGGCGTCCGTGCGGACGGTCAGTCGCACGATGCCCTCCGCCGCGACGAGCGCGAGACCGAAGCTCAGCGCCGCGACGATCAGGCGCTTCATCACGCCTCGTCGACGACGTGGTTCTCGAGCGCGCCCAGACCGGAGATCTCGATGCGCACGACGTCGCCGGCGCGCAGGAACTCCGGAGGCCGACGCGAGCCCCCGATCCCGCTGGGCGTCCCCGTGAAGACGACGTCCCCCGGATGAAGGGTGAACGCCTGCGTCACGTACGCCAACACCTCCTCCACGCCGAAGATCATGTGCCTGGTATTCGAGTCCTGCTTGACCTCACCGTTCACGAGCGTGCGGAGATCCAGGCTGCGGTAGTCGGGGACCTCGTCCCGCGTCACGAGTGCGGGCCCGATCGGGCCGTGCGTATCGAAGCTCTTCCCCATCATCATCGTCTGCGAGTGGAACTGCCAGTCGCGCACCGAGACGTCGTGACCGATGGTGAAGCCCGCGACGTGGTCGAGTGCCTCTTCGGCCGTGACGTGGCGCGCCCGCTTCCCGATGACGAAGCAGAGCTCGCCCTCCCAATCGAGGAGATCGCTGACCCGAGGCCGGACGATCGGCTCCTCCGTTGCGATGATGCACGTCGAAACCTTGCTGAAGAGGAGTGGGTACTCCGGAACCTGGAAGCCGGCCTCGGCCGCGTGGTCCTTGTAGTTCACGCCGACCGCGAGAACCGTGCGCGGGCGGGGCACGGGCGCTCGGAGTCGGAACCCCGGCTCCGAGCGATCCACGACGATCCCGTCGCCCACCGCGCGCTCGGGCTCGGTCGCGGCGACCTCCTCGGCGTGGGCGATCGCGTGCCGGGCCGCGTCCATCGCCTCGTCGCCGGCCTCGAGGAACGCGATCACCTCGCCAGGGACCCGCACGTCCGCCAGGGACTCCGCGCGGGGTTCCCCCCGATGTCCGAGGCGGTCGCGATACGCGGCGTTGAGATCGATGACCTCGCCCTCGCCACGGAGTGCGCCGAGCCGCGTTCTCCCCCGTGTGGTGAATGTGCAGAGCCGCATCTCGTTCCTCGACCTCCGGGCCTCGACGTCCGGCCGCTTCGACTACCACGCCTGGCCGCCCGTTCCACGCCCCGGCCGTCCGCGGAGGGGCTTGCGTGACTGAGGAACCCTCAGTAATGAGAGATCCTCGGTTCTAGAGCGAAGAGGAGACCCCCCGTGAAGATGGACCCCGCTTACCAGACGGTTGCCCCCGACGACTTCCCCGCGATGCTCGAGAACGACCGGTACTTCCGCCGCTCGTCCGAGTTCGAGGAGATCATCGCGCGGACCGAGGAGCACTTCTGGAACCCCGAGGATCCGGACTACATCGACTTCTCGACCCCGCTCGACCCGGAGACCCCGATCCTTCCCTTCGACTTCAACGCCGAAGCCCACACGGCGATCTGGGACAAGCTCGACGACCAGCAGCGCGTCGACTTCACCAACGACGCAGCACGTTGGTTCGTATCGAACCTCCTGCACGGAGAGCAGGGAGCGCTGAGCCTCTCGGCGAGCCTGTGCGACATCTTCCTCGATCCCGGCGCACAGGAGTACGCCGCGAACCAGGTCCGCGAGGAGGCTCGCCACGTCCACGGCTTCACGCGCTACGTCGAGTCGCGCTTCGGCAGCCAGATCTTCCCCGTCGGCGACACCATCGGGAACCTGTTGCGCGACATCGTCGCCTCGCCCGTGGTCTACAAGAAGATCGTCGGCATGCAGATGCTCGTCGAGGGCGTGGCCATGGGCGCGTTCACGACCCTGCACAAGGTCGCCCTCGATCCCGTCCTGCGGCGACTCTGCCAGCTCATCATGACGGACGAGGCGTTCCACCATAAGTTCGGCAAGATCTGGGCGCACAAGACCATGCCCGACCTCCAGCCCGAAGAGCACGACGCTGTCGAGGACTGGGCCCAGGAGTGCTTCAATCTGCTCCTCTTCAATCTGGTGAACGCCGAGCAGAAGCGGCTCATCTACCCGCGCTACGGCATCGAGTGGGAGTGGGCTCGCGACGCGATCGCCGAGGCCTTCACGGACGACACCCGGCGCGACACGATGAAGGAGTCGACCAACGTCTTCCGCGTGCTGACGAAGACGCTCGACAAGGCCGGCATCATCACGGAGAGGACGCGCGACAGCTACTCGATGTGGGTCGACATGGACGAGCTCCAGAGCGAGGGGGACCAGATGGTCGGCTACGATCTCGCCGAGGAAGGGATCCGCGACCTCACCGAGATCAACTCGACGAAGCGCAAGATCGTCCGTAAGCTCACCTGAGCGGCACGGCGCCGCCCGACGACCCATGCCCGCCCTCGCCAAAGCTCGCCCCGCACCGCCGACCGGGCCGGTGCCCGAAGTCGCGGAGTCCCGCTCCGCGCGGCGGAAGCGAGAGACCGAGGCCCGGCTCCTCGGCGCCGGACTCCGCGTGTTCTGTGAGCGCGGCTACGACGCCGCGACCACGGGAGAAATCGCGCGCGTGGCCGACGTGGCGGCGGGGACGTTCTACGTACACTTCCGCGACAAGCGGGCGATCTACGAGCGGCTCGCGGGACGCACTGCCCACGACATGCTCGAGCGCGCTCTCGCGGCGCTCGAGCCGACGATGACCAGCATCGAGCGCGTGTCGACCGCTCTCCGGATCGTGGCGGAGTACTGGCGCTCCGACCTCCAACGAGCGAGGCTCCTCCTGGAAGGAGGGCCTTCCCTGGGCAGCGATGGGCACGTTCGGTTCGTCGGAGAGATCGCCCAGATTCTCGCGGACGCCCCCGACCTGGGCGATCGCCCGGACTCCACCCCGCACTCCCTCGCGCTCCTGGCCGCGGGGATGGGGATCGAGCTCGGACGGCTGATCGTGGCTCGCCCCGAGGCGACCGACGAAGCCGAAGACCTGATCCGCCTCGTCGAGAGCTTCGACCAGAGCGGACGGCGTCGGGGCCCCTGACCCCGCGCGGGCGCCCCGGTCTCAGTCGCAGCGGGGGTCGGCGTTCTGGATCGCGGTGATGGCCGCGTCGTCGAGCGGGAGCTCCACGCAACCGCGCCCCTTCTCGCAGATGAAGTCGAAGTCGCGCGCATCCGCGTGACAGCCAAAACACTGCCCGCCGAACTGGTTCACGACGTCGTCGCGACCGCGCACCCGGATCGACGTCCCGTCGGCCGTCGGCGTCAGCTCGAAGTACTCCCAGTTGTTGTTGTCGGGGTCGAAGTCCGGACCGCGCTTGACCATCGCCTCTCCCGGCACGAGCTGGATGATGGTGCCGACCGGGTACTGCTCTCCGGCACGTGGCTCACGGGCGAGGTCGAGCGCCTCGTCGAGGAATCCGAGGGCGTTGGTGACCCGGATGTTCCGCACGCGGTCCCAATCGAGCAGACACTCGAAGTCCTCCGCCGTCGCCTCGAAGTCGAGCGGCGGTGGGGGATCGATGGACGTGGTCGCATCGGTCGCGGAATCCCCGCAGCCGAGAGTCAGGAAGGCGACCGAGACCGCCACCACCGTCGCACGAAGTCGCTCCATGCCTCTTGCCATCGCCCGCCGCCGAGCCTGCGTCAACCGGGTCCCGACGAACGGTCGGTGGGCGGCTCCGAGACGACGTTCTCCACGGCCCCGAAACGACGACGGCCCCGCCGGCTGGATGCCGACGGGGCCGTCTCGATCGTCTCGGCTAGAGACCGATCAGCTGCACTGATCCACGCCCGGTGCCGGGAGCGGGTCGCCGGAGTTGCGGGCGCCCTCGCGCAGCTTCTCGCTGCGGCAGACCCCGTTCTCGTCGCGGATGATCGCGTACGTGTCGAGCTCGAACGGATCGCCCGCGGTGCCGAAGTCGGCGACGTCACCACAGCAGACCTCGAACCAGACGTTCAACGTGGCCTGCTTCGAGTGGTCGAAGGTGATTCCGTCCCGCACGACCGGGATGCCACGGGTCAGATCGTCGACCGCGTCCCAGTCCGAGAAGACCTTGAGGCTCTTCTGGTTCTTGGACGAGCAGTTCAGCGTCTGGTCCACGCAGACCTTCGGCGTCACGTACTTGACCTTGAACTCCGGGGTGGCGCACGGCGGGAAGGGCGTGGCCGCGGCGACACGGGCGTCGAGGACCGGGTCGATCGTCGCGAGGTCGGTGCACGTGAAGTCCGTCACGCGGTTCATCACCTTCGCGTACTCGATCCCCGTGTTCACGTTCTTCTCGAACGTGAGGATGCTCTGAACCGAGGCGTCACCGTCGCCCTTCTTGACGATGAGGCGACCCTTGCCCGGGTCCTGCTCGCCCGCGATCTTGAACGGGCATCCGCTCCAACAGAGCGAAGCGTTCGGCGGGGGCACGACCGGCGTACCGAGGGGGCCTCGGATTCGCTTCAGGTGGATGAGCTCACAGGCCGGAGCGGCACTCGGCATGGCGAGCATCGCGGCGGCGACGACGAATGCAGCCAGAGTCAACATGATCCGCTTGAGCACGACTTCTCTCCTCTTGGTCTTCTAAGATGGGGGGTTCGGGTTCTGTCGGGGGCTCGGGACCATTCCCGCACTCCCTCTGGTGTGACCACGCCTCCGCCCGAAGTCGCAGTCCTGTGACGAAATTGTATGACGAGATGAGTCAACGTCCATGGGTAGACGAGTCGTATCCGCTGGGCCTTTCACCCACGCACCGGACACACCACGAGAGGCGGGGCGCGACTCGCCACCGACGCTCACGGTGTTCGACATGTTTTCCTCCTAACGAGTGTCCGAAGTGGACGACCAGGGAATTGCTCTGAGTCGACGCTAGCATCGTTGGAGGCATCGGTGTCAACAGGAAATTCACGCGTTTCCCATTAGCGCGCGGAATACCATGCACACGCCATCGGGTTTTCCCTAGCACGAACGGGTGGCGTCCGACCACCGGAAGCGGCCCGTGCACGCGCGATTTCGCGTTCTGCCCGAGCGGTCAGGAGATGGCGGCGACCGCGGCGGGCAGATCCTTCGCGACGCGGATGATCGGGATGCCCGTCTGGACGTTCTCCTGCATCTCGACGAAGGACCGAGGAAGATCCTCGAACGCGTAGATCTCCTTGTGAACGGTCGGCTTGAACACCCGGCCGTAGAGCTCCGTGGCGGCGTTGCAGCCGATCGGGGTCTCGTAGTGGGTGTGATCGAGCGTGAGCTGCTTCACCGAAGCGCCCGCCGAGTCGTAATCGATCGCCTTCGAGAGCTGCCAGCCCGCACTGACGTTGACCCCTTGCCGGGCCGCGCAGGCGATGCCCGCCGGGAACACCGGGCCGCGGAGCATGTCGCACACGATGTGCATGCCCACACCCGCCGTCAGGTTCTTCACCTCGGCGTTGAACGCCTTGATGTCGTCGCGACCAGCGAAGCGGTTGAACGCCTTCTGATCGATCCCGACGATCCCCTGCTCCTCGAGCGCTGCACGTCTTTCGGGGCTCCCTGAGCAGAAATACGCGTTGTGCCCCTCGTGCTTCGCCAGCATCAGGAAGAGCTCCGAGACGCCGCCGCCGAAGCCGAGCACGTTCAGGGTGGGCTGCTGCTCGTACGTGACCTTGACGCGGTAGATGCCGAGGCCTCGTCGCCACAGATGATACGCCGTGGGGGCGCGCAGAGGCAGGGCCGCGATCTCCCAGAAGTTGAGACCGCAGTCGAGGGGGGCGTGGATCAGCTGCCACTCGCCGACGACCGCCTCCTCGGCGTACCAACCGACCGAGTCGGCCTTGTCGTACGCCCAGATCCGCCTCGGGAAGCCGAACTGATCCGGCTCGCCATTGCAGTGGGTGAGCGCGATGTCGCCGGGCTTGAACTTGGTCACCTGGTCGCCGACGGCGACGACCTCGCCCACGGCCGAGTTGCCGGGGTAGATCTTCCCGCCCCGCGCGTGGGCGATGTTGACCGTGTCCGCGAGCGCCGCGTGGTTGATGTTGTGCTCGCCCGAGACGGCGAGGATTCGGAGATGGACGTCCGTGGGCCCGACCTCGGGAAGCTCGAGCGTGTCGAGGGCGACGACCCGTGAGATGTCGACCTTGTCGAGATCGTCGTTCACACGGGCGCGCTCTGCAGCGACGGCATCGGCGGTAATCGCGTAGGCTTTGACCATGTCGGGTGCCTACCATCCACGCCGAAGCGGCTTCAACGGGGCCCTCGTGGGGCGGGGGGGCGCCCCCGCGCGTCAGACGCCGGCCTCCCGGATCGCGCGAGTCGCGAGTCGGGCGACGAAGATCGTCACCACGAGGGCGGCGATGGCGCCCAGGATCTGGACGAGGGTCTGGGCCTGGTCGGCTCCTCCAGCCGTCGCGGCCCCCGCCGCCGCGGTGCCGAGATAGACGTACGCGAAGGTGCCCGGGATCATGCCGACGACGGTCGCCACCACGTACCCGGGCGTCCCGATCCCGGTCAGCCCGAATGCGTAGTTGATGTAGGTGAAGGGAAAGACCGGTGCGAGGCGAACGAGAAAGACGATCTTGGCCCCTTCTTTGGCGATGGCCCGATCGAGGGCTCCGAAGCGGGCGTTCCCCTCCGTCATCTTCTCGACCCGGGATCGGGCCAACGTCCGCGCCAGGAGAAACGCCAGCGTCGCCCCGACCGAGGCACCGACGAGGACCACCCCGACGCCGATCGTCAATCCGTAGATCGCGCCCGCACCGAGCGTGAGAACCGATGCCGGAACGAACAGCACGACGCAGACGGCGTACATCCCCGCGTAGAGCGCCCAGCCGACCGGCCCCAGGTCGCGCACGTAGTCCTGGAACGAGGCGAGCCAGTCTCCGACCGGCAGCGTACGAAACAGGAGGACCAGCCCGGCGATGGCGACGACGCCGATCAGGAGCGGCTTTGCCCGTGCCAGGACGCTTTGCGAGCGATTCGACGCTTCTTCCATGATTCCTTCCGATTCCCCCCCGCTTACCCTGAATCGAGCATCCAGGGTACAACGAGGCATGCCCACGAGGGGTACCTTCGTCGAGACGGACGAGAAGTTTCGTCCGCCCGACGCAGATCGGCCGAACGCGGGCCCGGGCGCGGCGGACGAGGCGGCGGAGCCGCGGGCCTCATCCTGGCGGAAGAGCCTGGTGGACCTCGGCGCTGCCGCGCTCCACGGGCTCGCCCCGGACGTCGTCCTCCGAGCCGAAGCGGACGTCCGCGCCCGACTCGCGCGCGCGCCCGTGCGTCTGAACGCGTTCGGCTACGATCCGTGGGGCTTTCATCCCGAGCGGGCGGTTCAAGGGCTCGTCGTGACGACCCTCCTCTACCGCTACTACTTCCGGGTCCACACCCGGGGCATCGAGAACCTCCCTCGCGGGCGGATGCTCCTCATCGCCAACCATGCCGGGCAGATCGCGCTCGACGCCGCGATGATCGGCACGGCGACGGTACTCGAAGCCGAGCCGCCCCGCATCGTCCGGGGCATGGGAGAGTATTGGCTTCCCCGCCTCCCGTTCCTCAACGTCGCGATGGTGCGGGCCGGCAGCGTGGTGGGCACTCCGAAGAACTGCGTCGACCTCTTGGAGAACGACGAGGCGGTCATCGCCTTCCCCGAGGGCGTCCGGGGGATGAACAAGGCCTTCAGCCAGCGGTACGTGCTGCAGGAGTTCGGCCTCGGATTCCTCCGACTCGCGCTGGAGACCGACACGCCGATCGTCCCGGTGGCCGTGGTGGGCTCGGAGGAGCAGGCGCCGTCTCTCGGCAATTTCCGGCCGCTGGCGAAGATCCTGGGGATGCCGGCCTTCCCCCTCGTCCTGACGCCCATCCCCCTGCCCACGCGATACTCGATCGAGTTCGGCGAGCCGATGCTCTTTCACGGCAACCCGCACGACGAAGACCGGATCGTCGAGGCGCAGGTCGAGCAGGTCAAGCAGCGAATCCGGAAGATGATCTCCAGCGGGCTCGAACGTCGATCGGGTATCTTCTGGTGAGCGCTCTTCACCGCTCGCTCCTCGCGGCGCTGATCGTCGCCGCGGCGGTCGCGTATCTGTGGAGCGTCGACCGCGATCTCCCCTTCGCGCCGGAGAGCGACGAGGTCGACTTTCTGACGGTCGTCGGCCCCATGGTGACCGAGGGGGATCCGAACCCGCATTGGTTCGGTCATCCCGGCTCTCCGTTCATCTACGCGTACGCGGCGGCGCTGTGGGCATGGAGCGAAACGGGAGAGGCGGGTGCGTGGCTCCGAGGGCGACCGGTCCCCGAGGAGGACGCGGCGTCCTACCAGGAGATGTCGATTCTCATCGGTCGACTCGTTTCGGTGGGGTTCGCGGTGCTCGCGGTTTGGATGGCCTGCCTCGTGGGCGACCGCGCGTTCGGCCCGCCCGTCGGCCTGATCGGAGCCTGGCTCGCGCTACTCTCGCCGTTGACCCTCGATCACGTCGACCTGGCCCGCACCGATTCGGCCGGGCTGTTCTTCGGACTGCTCGGCACCTGGGCGTTGCTGCGCCTTTGGCAGGAACCCTCGCGCGCCGGACACGTCGCCGCCGGACTCGCCATCGGCGTCGCGATCGCGACCCGCTACTTCCTGCTCGCGCTCGTCCCGCTCCTCTTCGTCGTCGACGTCGTTCTCTGGCGAGCGGCCGACCCCGACGCGCGACGGGAGACGCTGTCGGGGGCGACGCTCGCGGGCGTGTGCGTGCTCGTCGGCTTCGCGGCGTGCGCGCCCTTCGTCGTGCTCGACCTCGGCGAGGTCCTGGCGAACCTCGCGCACGAAGCCCGAGCCGAGCATCCCGGCGCCGACGGCCTGGGCTACCTCGGAAACCTCTCCTTCTACCTGAGGATCGCGTTCCCGCGGTCGGTCCCGGCACCGATTCTCGCGCTGTCCGTCGTCGGCGCTCTCCTGGCGTGTCGCGACCGGCGCCTGGAGCCGCTTCTCCTTCTCGGCTTCGTCGCGATCTTTCTCGGCGGCATCAGTCTCGCCACTCTTCACTGGGGGCGCTGGCTGATTCAGATCCTTCCACTCGTCGCACTCTTCGCCGCAGCCGCCCTGGTGCGGGGTGTCCGCGCGCTGTCCGCGCGATGGGCGCTCGGTGAGGCCGCGGCCTCCCTTCTCCTCGTGATCGCCGTTCTCGGCGTGAGCGCCGGCCCCGCCGCGAGTTTCGTTCGACACGTCCGCCTCCAGGCGGCTCCGAGCACCCGTGACATCGCCCGCGCGTGGATCGTCGCGCACCTCTCGCCCGACGAGAAGCTCACCGCGGACCTCTACACGGCGCCACTTCAACGCACGCCGTTCGCCGACACCGACTACGTGTTCTCGCTCGCACAGGTCGCGGATCGACCGGCCGACCTCGCCCGGCGGGGCTACGACGTCGCCATGGTCTCGAGCGCCGTCTACCGACGATTCTTCGCCGCGCCCGAGCGCTACCCCCGCGAAACCGCCTTCTACCGGACTCTCTTCCGGAAGCACGAGCGTCTGGCGGAGTTCCGTCCGGGCGAGGGCGGGCGCGGCCCCGTCATCCGGCTCTATCGACTCACACCCGGGCCCTGATGCACTTGCGGGGACGCCCGGGCGCCTCCATGATCCCGCCTCCCATGTCCGACGAGTTCACGCTGTCCCAGAGGACGGACCACCTCCGCCAGGCGAGCGTGCTGCGAACGCTGACCGAGCGAGTGAACGCGTTCCCGGACGGCATCAACCTGGGCCAGGGCGTGTGCGACCTCGACCTGCCCGACGAGTTGGCACGGGCGACCATCGCCGCCATCCGCGAGAGCCGCGCGACCTACACCCCGTTCGCGGGAGTCGAGCCGCTTCGTCGGCAGATCGCGGCCCGCATGCAGCGACGGTACGACCTCTCCTACGAGCTCGACGAGATCGTCGTCACGATCGGTGCCTCGGCCGCGATCGCCTCGACGCTCCTCACCCTTCTGAACCCCGGCGAAGGCGTCGTCCTCTTCGAGCCCTTCTACCCGTACCACCGGAGCGCCGCGCTGCTTGCCGGCGCCCACGTGACGACGGTTCCCGAGCGAACCCTCTCGGGAGGCCTCGACTGGGCGGCACTCGAAGCGGCCATCGCCACGGCCCCGCGACTCCTCGTTCTCAACACCCCGGCGAACCCCGGGGGACGGGTCTGGACGCACGGTGAGCTGGAGCGGCTCGCGGCCCTTCTGGACGGGACCGACGTGGTCCTGGTGACCGACGAGATCTACGAAGACCTGGTGTTCGGCGACGCGACGCACGTCCCCCCGGCGACGCTGCCGGCACTTCGCAGGCGTACCGTCACCATCTCCGGCCTGAGCAAGGCCTACTCGATCACGGGCTGGCGACTCGGCTGGCTCGCCGCGCCACGACCGCTCGCGGCGGCGATCGGGCCGGTCTTCGACACCCTGTGCGTCTGCGCACCCCGCCCCCTGCAGGAAGGCGCCGCGGTCGCGCTCGAGACGGTTCCCGAGAGCTACCATCGAGACCTTCGTGACGCGTACGAGCGACGCCGCGATCTCCTCGCACGCGCCCTGGAGGCCGGCGGGCTTCGTCCGAGGATTCCCGATGGTGCGTACTACATGCTGGCGGACTACCGGGAACGCTACGGCGACGTTCCGACGCGTGAGGCGTGCTTTCGTCTCCTCGACGAGCTCCACATCGCGGCCATCCCGGGCGAGATCTTCTATGCGAGCGGGGGACCCTCCGTCCTCCGATTCCACTTCGCCGTCGAGGAGCGGGTGCTGGCCGAGGTCGAGCACCGACTCGGAGGAGCCCGATGACACGAACGAAGCGGCTCCCGGCCCGCGTCGCCGTCGCGCTTCTCGTCCTCGGCGGGCTCGGGGCGTGCACCGCCACCTCCCCCGCGTCGCGCGCACCGGTCTGGTCCGGACCTGCCGCGGAGATCCCGAAGAGCGAGCGCGGGGGCCACTTCGGCCCATCCCCCGCCCTCCAGTTCCTGGTCGATCCCTATCCGGCCGCGGAGGGCCCCAGCTGGCTCGGTGCCGACGTCGGCACGTCGATCGCCGTCGACGACGATCGCTACCTGTGGATCTTCGGCGACACACTCCTCGGGCGCGTGAAGAGCGCGTGCCCCGGCGACCAGATCTACTGCGATCGCGCGGTCACCCACGGAGACGAAGCGATTGGAATGGTTCGCAACACCGTCGGGGTGACCGAACGCGCCGGGGACGGCTCCTTCCGCCGCATCGTGAAGTACTGGCCGACCCGTGAAGGAGATCCCCACGATGCATTCGCCTCCGGGGTCGACGGACAGTTCCTCTGGCCGCTCGCCGGGGTGCGTGCGGGTGCACCGGTCCTGATCGCCGCGAACCGTCACACGCCCGAGAGCGGGCTCGCGCCCGTGGGCAACGTCATCGTCCGCATCGCCAACCCGGACGACGAGCCAGCGGACTGGCGGCTGACGCGGCACGAGCTTCCGCACTTCCGCTCCTTCGACGGAGCGGAGCCCTCCCTCGTGTGGACCATGGCGATGGCCCTCGTCGGCCGCCACGTCTACGTCTTCGGCGAGCTGGGCTCGGCGTTCGACGCGAGGACCGTGCTCGCGCGACTCGATCTCGAGGACGTGTCCCGCCCCGAGTGGAGCCCGACGCCGGAGTACCTGATGCGCGACGCGAACGGCGACCTGCACTGGAGCCGCGCGTTCGACGTCTCCCGATTGCACGTGCTCCGGGGGCTCCCCGGCACCTCCGAGACGACCGTGTTCCACGACCCCGCGCTCGGTTGGTACAGCTACCAGCTTCCGCCGCTCGGCTTCGACATCCACCTGTACACCGCTCCGGACCTCGAAGGCCCGTGGCGAGATTCGGGCATCGTCTACCGATTGCCGCCGCCCTGGAGCACGGAGGAGAATCCGAGCTGCGACGAGGGGGCGTTCACGTGCAAGGAGTACGTGGCCTACGCGGTGAAGGCGCATCCGGAGCTCGGCCCGCACGGTTCGCGGGTGCTGACCTACAACGTGAACCTCGCGTCCGGCAGCCTGCGCGGAGCCGAGCTCGCCGCGGAGCGCGTCCCCGGCTTCTACGTTCCGCAGATGGTCGTGGGCCCCAACGGCGCGCCGAGATCACCCGGCCGCGTCCCCGCGCGACGCCCGGACGAGTGAGAAGAGGATCGAGAGCGCGGTGAGCGGCGCGACCACGAAATACAGAGTGTCGCGGGCGACCTCGGCTCCCGAGTGCCCCGTGGCGGCCAGGACCAGGTCCACGAGATAGACGGCGTAGGCGAGGAGAAAGAGCGCGCCCTCGCTGCGCTCCATCCGATGTCCCGTCCAGAAGATCGGCAGGCACGCGACGGCCGCCGCGAGACAGAACGGTAGATCGAAGTCGGTCACCGGGCGGGCGACCTCGAGCCCACCACGCGCAAAGAGCGCGGAGACGCCCAGAATGAGGAGCAGGTTCATGATGTTGCTCCCCACGACGTTGCCCACCGCGATGTCGTTCTCCCCCCGGAGCGCGGCCACGACGGCCGTCACGAGCTCGGGCAACGACGTCCCGATCGCGACGACCGTCAGCGATACCACCAGCTCGCTCACACCGAAGGCCAGAGCCATCCCCGATGCCGCGGCGACGAACCAATCCGCTCCGAGGATGAGGAGCACGAGACCTCCGGCCACGAGGAGGAGGCTCTTCGGCAACGACGTCGAGCCGTCACCCTCGAACTCGCGCTCGTACTGCGCCTCGACGGCGGCGCTCTCGCGCCGGCTGAACACGACCGCCATCGCGAGGTACGCGACGAGAAGGCCGAGCAGAATCGACCCGTCCGTCACCGTGAGGTGACCGTCGACGCCCAGCACCAGAACGAGGGCGGTCGCGGCGATCATGATCGGCACGTCCCACCACACGAGCCGCTGCGCGACGACGAGCGGCACGATCAGCGCGGAGACTCCGAGCACGACGAGGGTGTTCAGGAGATTGCTGCCCACGACGTTGCCGACCGACACCTCGGCCTTGCCCTGAACCGCCGCTTGCAGCGAGACGGCGAGCTCCGGGGCCGACGTCCCGAGAGACACGATCGTCACGCCGATCAGGAGGGGCGTGAGACCCAGGCTACGCGCGAGCTGAACCGCCCCCCGCACGACCAGCTCGCCGCCGATCCCGAGCGCACCGAGCCCGGTGATCGCGAGGCCGAAGTGCCACCACGTCACGACCCGGCCTTGTTCCTCTCGCGATTGCTCCGCTTCGGCTTCGCCACGCCCGGTTGCTGCCACGGGGCGGGCTCCGTCGCAACGGGCCGCACGCGCCGGGCGAGCCGGCGGAGCGCGCGAATCAATCGCCGAAGAGGAGACGTTCGACGCACGAGAGGCCTCGCGGCGCCCCGGGGGCCACCTGGGGCAGGATCAACGTCGGCACACCCGCGGCCACCGCGCCGCCGTCGGTCGTCGGGTTGTCCCCCACCATGAGCGACTCGTCGGGCGGCACACCGAGCTCGCGGCAGGCGGCCTCGAAGAGACCCGCGGCGGGCTTCACCGCCTCGTGCTCGTACGACAGCACCCAGGCGCGAACGAAGCGGTCGAGTCCGCGAGTCGAGAAGACGGAGCGTATGTCCCACCCCGTGTCGCTCACCACCGCGACTGGAACGTCGCGCGCCGCCAAGCGCTCCAGGCACTCGACCGTGTCGGGGTATGGCACCCACTTCTCTGGGTCGGTCTCGCGGTCGTAGAGCGCCCGGCCCATCCCGGGGACGAGGACGTCGGCCATCGAGAAGAGACGCGTCCACTCCCGGCGGTGCGCCTCGGGCGACAGATCGCGGGCGCGCGCGATCTCCTCCGGGCTCTTGGCCCGCTCGTGGATCCGCCGCCAGATCGCCTCCGCGGCGTCCGGGTCGATCGGGCAGTCCATCTCGGCGCCGAGCTCGACGATCGCCCGAGCCTCACCGGCTCGACGGAACAACGTGTCGCCGAAATCGAACAGTGCGGCCCGCAGCATCCCCCCTCCAGCCGACCATCATGGCCGGGTGGCATCGCCACGTCCATCGCCCCGCTGCGCCCCGCTGCGTTTCCCCTGCCGGCGCGCCACATTGCGCCAGCCGCTGCCGTCTGGCACCCACCTCTGGATGCGCCGCCCGGTCTGGCTCCTCAGCATGGACACCGAGCAGTTCTGCGCGCCTCCTCTGACCACGGGAGCGCTGCTCGCCTACTTCCGCGCCCACGGCGCAACCCAGCACGACACCGACGTGTCACTCGTCCACTTCCTCGCGGTCGAAGAGGTCGCGGCCTGGGTCGAGCGGACGTGGTCGAACGAGCTTCGAGCCGAAGCGCGAGCCGCCGCGGCCGCGGGGATCCAACCCGTGCTCGGGCTCAGCTGCTACACGTGGAACGTCGCGGAGTTCATCGACGTCGCTCGACGAGTGAAGGCCGACGTGCCCGGGGTCCTGGTCGTCGCGGGCGGACCGCACGTGCAACGGGCCGAAGACTTCCTCGATGGCGATGGCATCGACGTGATCGCGCTCGGCGAAGCCGAAGAGACGTTCGCCGAGCTGCTCGATGCACCGGACCGCGGGGCGTGGCGCGACGTCGCCGGGCTCGCTTATCGGGACGACGAGGGAGAGATCGTCCGGACCGCCCCCCGCGGGCGCTCGACCGAGCTCGACGGATTCCCATCGGCGATCCCGTGGATCCCGCTGCGCGACCAGAACGGCCAGCCCCGGTACGAGCAGGTCGCGTACGAGACGAGCCGTGGCTGCCCGTACCGATGCGCGTTCTGCGAGTGGGGAACCGGAGCCATCGGCACGAAGATGTACCAATTCTCGCTGGACCGGATCCGCAGCGACCTCGAGCTCCTCGTCGAGGGCGGCATCAAGGACGTGTGGCTGTGCGACTCCAACTTCGGGGCGCTCCGCGAAGACCCGGCCAAGGCCGAGATCGTGATCGACCTCCGGAACAGGACGGGTCTGCCGCAGACCTTCGCGACCTCCTGGTCGAAGAATCACAACCAGCGCGTACAGGGCATCGTCCGCCTCCTGCACCGAAACGACCTGCTCTCACACTACCACCTCGCCCTACAGACGCTCACTCCCAAGGCGCTCGAGCTCAGCAACCGCAAGAACATGCGGGCGAACGACTACGAGCCCGTCGTCAAGGGACTCGCGGCCGACGGAATCCCGGTGGCGGCGGAGCTGATCTGGGGGCTGCCGGGCGATACGCTCGCGGAGTTCGAGGAGAACCTCGATCACCTCCTGACGGTGTTCCCGAACATTAACATCTTCGGCTACACCCTGCTGCCCGGCACCGAGTTCTACGACCGCCGGGAGGAGTACCGGCTCGAGACCCGCCCGGTCGCCGGCTACGGCAAGGCCAAGGGCGAGTACGTCGTCGGGTGTCACACCTTCTCGAGCGCCGACGGCGAGGAAGGCTACTTCCTGATCGCCGCGTACATCACGCTCGCACGCGGGCAGATCATGCCGCTCACGACCCAGCTCCTGGCGCAGAGCCGTCAGGTCCCCGTCGCACCGATGCTTCGCGCGGTCCTGCGCGCTCTGATCGACGACCATGCGGCGGAGCTGTCGAGCGAGATCCGGAGCGACCAGATCGCAGCGTACGAGCGCCGCTCCGAGCTCTTCCTTCGCTTCCTCTCGGAGCCCGGGCGCACGTACGCGACGATCCGCAGCACCGTCGAGAGCTGGCTCGTCGCGAACGACGTGGCGGACCTGGCCCCCCGCGCCCTGCGCGTTCTCGAGCTCGACCGCGCGCTGTGCCCGCGCTTCGGGCAGTCGACCCGGTCGACGCACGCCTTCGACTTCGCGGCGGATCGCACGCTCGAGACGCTGTCCCGCATGGAAGCGCCCGACGTTGCGCTTCTCGACTCCTCGTGCGCAACCGAGCTGGACATCCGGCACCCGGGAGGTCTGGGCGAGATTCTGCGCGACCCGGACGGAGGATCGTGGGTGCGCGGCCAGATCGAATCCATCGAGTCGACGCAGGTCCCGCCATCGGCATGAGCCCGGCACGGACGCACCCCGAGGAGCTCCGCACCGGCGAGAACGAGCTCTGAGGACCGAACGTGCCGACGGGCGTCCCGCGCATTCTCGCGTTCCTTCACCCCCTCATCGCGTTGGCCGCGATCGCGCTACTGTACCACGTGGCGACCCTCGGCTTGCGGTCGCGTCAGCGAAGGGGCGAGGAGGCCCGCCCCCTCCACATGCGCCGCGCTCCGTACGCCCTCGCGATGGTGTGGCTCAGTGCCCTCACCGGCGTCACCGCGACCTGGCTCTGGCGCGACGACCTCGAGCTGGCCGGGGGCTGGCACTTCTGGATCGGCCTCGGTGTCGTCGCCGTGCTCTCGACCGGTGCACTGCTCTCGCGTCGCGTCCAGACGGACGACACCGCACGGAAGATCCATCCCGCTCTGGGCCTGCTCGCTCTCCTCTTCGCGGCCCTTCAGATCTTCTTCGGCATGCCGCTCCTGCCGTTCTGAGGACCGGCCGGGCGGCGTCAGCCGAGCCGCTCGATGGCCTCGTTCGCGAGCCGATCGCAGCGCTCGTTCTGGGGATGCCCGTCGTGCCCCTTCACCCAGTTCCAGGTCACGCGATGGCGCGACGCCTCCTCGTCCAGGGCCCGCCACAGCTCCTCGTTCTTCACGGGCTGCCTGCTCGCCGTCTTCCAGCCACGCTTCTTCCACCCGGCGAGCCACGACGTCATTCCGTCGACGACGTACCTCGAGTCGGTCCACACCTCGACGTCGCACGGCTCCTTGAGCGCACGAAGCCCTTCGAGGACCGCCATCATCTCCATGCGGTTGTTCGTCGTGGCCGGATCGTTGCCCGTCAGCTCCCGCGACTTCGAACCGTACTCGAGGAGGGCCGCCCATCCGCCGGGGCCGGGGTTCCCGTGACAGGAACCGTCCGTGTAGAGGCGAACCCGCTTGGAGCCGCCCGAGGAATCCGCCATCCCGATCAGAGCTGGAGCATCTTGCGCAGCTGGCCGTTCTCGACCCGCACTCCCACGTAGAACGGGCCGAACAACCCGTAGAGGGCGCTTCCTTCGTCGTACCGCATCTCGTAGACGATGTCGCGAATCGCCTTCAGATCTCGCGTGAACAGGGTGACGCCCCACTCCCAATCATCGAGTCCCGTCGAGCTCGTGATGAGCTGGGTGACACGGCCGGCATAGCGACGCCCGGCGTTCGCGTGCGATCCCATCAAGCGCTTCCGCTCGTCGAACGAGAGCGCGTACCAGTTGTTGCCGTCCTCCCGCTTCTTGCTCATCGGGTAGAAGCAGATCACCGGGTATTCGTCTCCACCCGGCAGCTGCGGATGCACCCGCATGTCCGCGTAGTGCGACATGCGCTCGGCCATCGCGGTGACCTTCTGCTGGAACTCCGCCGACGTGGGCTCGAGCCCCTCCACGTCGATCAACTTTCGAGCATGGTCACCGGTGGTCGAGATGTACTCGCTCTTCTCCGAGATCGAGAGGAACGAGTACGTCGTCTCCAGGCAGGATCCGAGAGCCGTCGCGGCGAACTCCTGCCCCAGGCGCTGGATGCGCTCGAGGCTCGGGTGGATCGCCAGGATGCCCAGGTCCGCCTTTCCGATCACTCCGGTGACGATGAGCTGGAGTCCCTCTTCGGAATCGCAGCGTTGGACGACCTCCTCGAACTCCTCCACCGCGGCCGCGCGCTCCGGCGGGGTGAGGTGCCGCCAGGCCGCCCGATCGAGGCGCTGGAAGAGATGCAGCACCGGCCAGCCGCCTGCACCGGGGCCCGAGCTCGAATCCGATTTTTCCGTGGGGTCCGCCATGATCGTCTCCTGCCAGCGATGTAAGCCCCCGTCACGACGCCGCGCAAGCAAGGGGGCTCCGGCGATCTCCGCGAAGAGCGCGGAACCGCGCCCGCCGCGAACGGCGACCCGCAGCCGAAGGCCCATTCGAGCCTTGCGCCCGGGGGGAACGGCTTATATCTGTGGCGATCGCACTCACAGAAACCATGATTGACGCCGGGACCGGTCCCCCGGCCGACACGCGACGGGAACCTACGCATGGCAACCAAGAAGAACTCGAAGAAGAAGAAAACGGCAAAGAAGAGCACCGTAAAGAAGAAGGCGGCGCCGCGCGGAGCCCCCACCCTGGCCGACCTCCGGCGAATCGCTCGCGCGATCGTCACGTCGACGTCCGTCATGGACGAGCGTCGGATGATGAGTCTCTATGGAGACGACGTGGAGTCCGAGGAGGTGACGGCGGGCAGCCGCCCGATCTATGGCATCGAAGCGATCCAGGACAAGAGCGAAGCGTGGAACAAGCGCGTCTCGGACGCTCGTTGGCACGCGCGCAATCTCTGGTGTGACGGACAGACCGTCATCATCGAGTGGGAAGCGCAGCTCGCGATGAAGCCGGGCGGTCGCAAGGTCCTGCATCGTGAGATCGCGATCCACGAGGTGCGTGCGGGCAAGATCGTTCGCGAACGCTTCTACTACGATCCGACGCCGCTCGGCTGAGCCGCCGGGTGGCGTCCCGCACGCTTCACGTCAGCCGAGCGCTGAACGTCGAGCCGTCGACTCAGCTCGCGCACGAGCGAGGGCTGCTCGCGGCCGCCGCGCGCGGAGAGAGCCACCTCCACGTGAGCACACTCGCGCCCGCGAAGAGCATCGCGCTGGGCGCGTTCCACCGACGCCCCGAAAGCTCCCGCGACGTCGCCGTGTGGGCCCGCCACACCGGCGGACGGGCCCTGCCCACGGGGAGCGGCTTCGTCCTCGCGACGCTCGCCTTGCCACACCGGTCCGCCCTGACGAGCGACGACCGACTCGAGCTCGCCCCCGAGCAGGTGATGAACCGCTGCGTTCGAGGCGTCCTGCGCGCGCTGCGCGGGGCCGGCGTCGACGTGAGCTACCCCGGCCTCGACCTGATCACGCACGAGCGCCGTGCGATCGGCGCGCTCGCCTTCGCCGAGATCGGAGAGCCGACGCTCTTCCAGGCCGTCCTGGCCGCCGAGCGAACGTTGGCCGACGGCGCCCTGCTCCTGGACCGCGTCGATCCCGAGGGCGTGGTCCCCATGGCGATGATCCCGCCGACGGAGGCCACCTCGCTGGCGGAGGTCCTCGAGCCGCGCGGATCCGCGGAGATCGCGCCCGACGTCCTCGTCCGACGGCTCGCCGCGGGCTATGCCGAGACCTTCGGGATGCAGGCCCGAGATCCGGACGAGACCGCCGTCGAAGCTCTCGCCGACGCGCAATCCGCGGCGGAGGAGCCGCCCTCGCCCTCTCCGGCGAGCACCGGCGCCCGCGCCGTGGGGCTGCTCGGCACGGTCGAGGCCTGGACGACGTTGGACGCGGGCCGCATCGACCGGATCGTCCTCGCCGGCGACTTCCTCTCGCCGCCGGACCTGCCGGGTCGATTGTCCGACGCCCTGCACGGACTGCCGCCGCAGGCCGCCGAGATCGAGCGAAGCGTCCGGGGATTTCTCGACCGCGATCACCGCTACCTCCTCGGGCTCCGTCCCGCCGACCTGATCGACCTCCTCCAACGGTCCGCTACAGTCGCGACGTGACCTCTCCCCCCGAATGGCGCGATGCCCTGCTCGCCACGCTCCGCGACGACGCCGGGTGGGAACGCGCGCTGGCCACGCTCCACGCACTCGACCCCGCCGAGAGCGCCGAGCGGATCGACGCCCGACTCGCCGGCACCCTCGTCCTCCTGCTCGGAGATCCGAGCCGCACCCGCCAGCGACATGCGGCCGACGCACTGCGCAGGCTCGTCGCGCATGCGCCCGAGCTCGCCGCCGCGCTGCGTGCGGGACTTCGGGCTCTCGAGCCGCGCCTGCGATGGGGCGCCGCGTACACGCTCGGACACTCGGGCGAGCCACCCGCGGCCGAGCTGTGGCCCGCGGTGCGAGAAACGCTCGCCCGGGAGGACGGCGACCAACGCTGGGCGGCCGCCGAGCTCACCTGCGAGCTCGCCCGCCACCATCGCCGCGTCCTCGACGACGTACGCTCGACGGCCGAGTCGGGCTCGCCGACGATGCGACGCATGCTGCTCTACTGCCTGCGCGACCTGGAGGATCCGGAGATGGACCGCGTCGCACTCGGCCGGCTCGACGACGAGGACGTCGGAGTCCGTCTGGCCGCCCTCGCCGCACTGGCGACGGTCCCGGCCGCCGCCCCTCCGCTGGCGGCGCGCATCGCCCGCCTGGTCGCTGCGGACCCCGATCCGGGCGTCCGACGCGCGGCCGCGGCGACGCTCGGGCGACTCGGACTCGCCTCGGACGAGGTCCTGGAGGCGCTCCGCCGGGCCGCCGAGGGGCCCGATGCGAGCCTCGCGCGAGCCGCGAAGGGCGCCCTCGGCCGCCTTTGTTGAACGGGGCCGCGGGTTGCTAGAGACCCCGAGCATGAGCATCGAGGTTCCGAGCGGCCCGCCCACCCATCCCACGTTCGGCCCGCTCGCCCAGCGAGCGCTGGCCGGAGAGGCCCCGGACCGCGACGAGGCGCGAGCGATCCTCGCCGCATCGGACGAAGACCTCCCGGGACTACTGCAAGCCGCGTATGCGGTCCGCCGTCGGCGCTGGGGCGCCAGCGTCAAGATCTGCGTTCTGCAGAACGCCCGCTCGGGGCTTTGCCCCGAGGACTGCAACTACTGCTCGCAGTCGAGCATCTCGAAGGCCGACATCGACACGTATCAGATGATGTCGCGCAGCGAGCTGATCGCCGGCGCGAAGCGGGCGGCCGCCGAAGGGGCTCGGCGGTACTGCATGGTGACGAGCGGCCGCGGGCCGGCCGACCGGGACATCGACCACCTCTGCCAGACGACGCAGGAGATCAAGAGCGAGTTCCCCGACATGGAGATCTGCGTGTCGCTGGGGATCATGGACGAAGCCAAGGCGCAGCGACTCGCCGACGCCGGCGTCGGCTGGGTCAATCACAACCTGAACACGTCCGAGCGGTTTCATCCCGAGATCTGCACGACGCACACGTACGCCGATCGGGTCTCGACGATCCTCGCCGCCAAGAAGGCCGGCCTGAACACGTGCTGCGGCGGCATCATGGGCATGGGCGAGCAGGACGAGGACATCATCGAGCTCGGCTTCGCCCTCCGCGAGCTCCAGGTGGACTCGTTGCCGCTGAACTTCCTCCACCCGATCGAAGGCACTCCGCTCGGTGATCGGGAGACGACCGCGCGAGGCCGCGCCCTCCGGGCGCTCTGCCTCATGCGCTTCCTGAACCCCGACGCCGACATCCGCGCCGCCGGAGGGCGGGAGCGCACGTTGGGCGAGGAGCAGACGCTCGCGCTGTATCCGGCCAACTCGATCTTCGTGAACGGCTACTTGACGACGCCCGGCCAGGCGAACGCGGAAGCACGCGAGATGGTCGAGCGACTGGGCTTCACCCTCGAAGATCCCATGTCGGTCTCCGCCTGACCCCTACTCCAGGGACCAGACGCGCGTCTGCTCGGGGCGCATCCCGTCGCCGACGGTGACGCGGACGAAGTCCGAGCCGCCCCACACGACGTCCGGGATGCGTGCAACGGAGAGCGTGTGGCTTCCCCGATGGATCACGCGATCGTCCGCCCACCAGACGACGGCGGGCTCCTCTCCGGAGGACGGTCGCGCGACCACGACCTCGAGCTCGCGGGGGAGCCTCGCGCGAGGCAACGACGTGGCCGCGGGCGCCGACGCGGCGATGTGGGGGAAGAGCCCCGTCGGGACCAGCGTCACGCGCACGACGTCGCCGACCAGGGCGCCGGCGGACGGTCCCGAGACCCGCGGCGGCGTCCACCAACCCGCCGCCGGCCAGGTCGACCACGCGACCCCGACGAGCAGGAGAGTGAGCCCGAGCCACGCACGGCGATCGACGGTCGCGAGCGCCTGGGCCCAGGCGGGCAACGTGCGTCGCGATTGCGCCCCATGGGTGTGCCCGGCGTCACCCGCGGGATCCGCGTCCCCTCCGACCTCGGCCGGTCCTGGGCGGGTGCGTTCCGACACCGTGGCGACGGGGGCGGCGCCCGAGCCGGGACGATCGCCGACGGCGGCCGGCTCCGACCCCACGGCGACGACGGGTCGCTCCGGACCGGGCGTCGGAGGCACCGCGCCCGTCGCTCCGAGAAGCTCCGCCAGGACCCGGTTCGCAGCCTCGAGCTCGCGCGCCGCCCGGTCGTGCTCGCCGCGGCGCTCCGCGTCCGCCGCCGCGGCACAGTGCTCGACCAGCTCGTCCACCAGATCCGGTCGTTCCTCGCGCGCGCGATCCGCGTCGAGCCGCGCGAGCATCTCCTCACCGCGCTCACGGATCGACGCGAGCCGGGCGGCGGCGGAGGCAGACGGCGTCGGGGCGTCCCGCTCCGCCTCCGCCAGGATCCGCAAGACCTCCGCGAGCTCGGGGGACGGGTGGAATTCGACGCCGCCCGCGGACGCGGCGGCCGCCAGGATCTGCTCGCGGAGATCCCCGAGGGCGCGTCCGAGGAGGTCCCATGCCGAGCGATCGACGATCCCGCGCAGCCGCGCGATCGCATCCGTCCACGCTCCGTGCGTCGCGCGCTCGAGCGACTCGAGGCGCCGAAGGAGCTCCGAACGGGAGCCCCGGCCCCGCTCCCCGCGCGCGCGCGCCGCCACGGCCTGCCGAAGCTCGTCGATCTCCCGGATGCCATCGACCGCCCCCGGCTCCGTCGCGGCCAGCTCGCGCTCCCAATCGAGACGCCGAAGCGACTTCTCCGCCTCTTCACTTGCGACGCGCGCCCCGTCCAGATCGCCCCGGCCCAGGAGGGCCACCGCGTCGGAGAGCGTGCGCTCGACGCCGTCGAGAAGCGTCGCGTCCGATCCGGCGCCTTCGTTTCGCCGGAGCGTGACGACTCGTTCCGCGAGATGCCGCACCGTCGCACGGAGAGCCGATGCCTCGCGCTCCGTGCTTTGGCGCTCGACCTCCGCCACGGCCGCGTCCACTCGCTCCAGCGCCTCCGCGAACCGCCCCTCGTCGACGAGCACTTGCACGTCGGCACGCACCCGGAGCGGCTCGAGCGCCGGATCCACCGGAGTCCCCGGGGACGCCCCTTCGAGGGCGTCCAGGCGACGCGCGAGACGATCGACACCATCTCGGGCTCGTTGCATCGCTGCGGAGCGCGCGACGTCGCGCGCGGACTCGAGCCTCGCCCGCGCTCGGGCGAGTGCCCGCTGCGCCTCCGCGAATCGAGCGCCGTCCGACTCCTCCCGTGCGACACGGAGCTCGTGCGAGAACTCCTCCGGAGCCTCGGCCTCGACGAGCGCGCGCCCTTGCGTCTCGAGCCCGGCCCACTCCGCTTCGAGCGCCTCCGCGCGCTCCTCGACCGCGCGCGCCAACGCGCCCCCGAGACTCTCGCGAGCCCGACGAAGAGAGCCGTCGAGCTCCGAGCACTGCACGGCTCCGGGCTCGGATTCGGCTCGCTCGAGGAGGTCGGGCAGAGCGAGAGCTGCGTCGACCTCTTCTCGGGGCGCGACGCCGAGCTCCTCCGACACCGCGAGCATGTCGCGAAGCTCGGCGGCACGAGCGCGGCGCTCCGCCCCGAGATCTTCATCCTTCCCGCCAGGGGCGAGCTGAATGCCTTCGAGACGACGGGCCAGATCACTCGGCGACGGCACATCGGCGTCGGCGCCGCGGCCGACACAGATCTCGACGATCTCGCCCAGCTCCGGCGGCACGTCGTCGGGCCCATCCCCGGTCCGACGCGCCTGGACCACCTCGACGCGCGCGCGGGCGCGCGCGTGGGGCTCCCCCGGCAGTCTTCCGCGCAAGCAACCGATCACGACGTCCGCGACCAGCTGTGCCGAAGCGCGGTTCCGCATGCGGAGCGTCGCGTCGGTGGGCATCGCACTCACGACGACCAGGCGACCGGTCCCATCCTCGATCCACACGTCCTCCGGCTCCAGGCAAGCGGTGCTGCCGGCACGGTCGAGCGCACGGAGCGCCTTGGCCAGCGAGAGGGCGACGTCGCGCGCGCGCTCGGGCGAGTACGGACCCGATCGCCGCAGGGCGTCGCGGAGATCGACCCCGTCGACACGTTCGCGGATCAGATACGCGCCGACCGAGTCCTGCTCCCCGACCTCGTAGCCCTTCGCGACGTTCGGATGATCCACCCGCCGCAGAAGCTCCCCTTCGAGCCGGAGCGCCTCGCGCAGCTCCCGGCGCGCGCCTGCCCGCGCGATGCGTGCGACCGCGGCGCGTGTGTCGTCGTGCCGTGGAACCGCCTCGTGGAGCCGCGTCCGCCGATCGGCGGACAGGACCGCGCCCATGCGATACCGCGTGCCGAGCGCACGCTCGTCCCCCCCGGGGTCGTGTCCAGGAGCCGTTTCCCGATCGCGCACGTGCCATATACATCGACCGCTCGCCTTCGCAGCATCAGGGTCGGACTTCGAAGGCCCGCGCGTGTATAGTGGCGCGATGCCCGCTCCCAAGAAGAGCCTCGGGGTCGTGCTCTTCCCGCGGTTCGAGCTTCTCGACGTCTTCGGGCCGCTGGAGATGTTCGGCTACGTGCCGGACCTCGAGATCGTGATGCTCGCCGACGAGGCGGGCGCCGTGAGGAGCACCCAGGGTCCGTCGGCCATGGCCGAGCACCGCCTCGCGGACGGCCCGCAGACCGACATCCTCCTCGTGCCCGGCGGCCTCGGCACGCGCGCTCTCGTGGACGATGCGGCTTTCCTGGATCGGCTCCGCGACCGGGCCGACCGGGCCGATCTCGTCCTGAGCGTCTGCACGGGCTCGGGCCTCCTCGCCCGCGCCGGACTCCTCGACGGCCACCGCGCCACCAGCAACAAACGCGCGTTCGCGTGGGCGAGCGCGCAAGGGAGCGACGTCACGTGGGTGAAAGAGGCCCGCTGGGTGTGGGACGAGAAGTTCGTCACGTCGTCGGGAGTCGCCGCGGGCATCGACATGGCGCTCGCCGTCGTCGGACGACTCGCCGGCGACGAGTTCGCCCGCTCGCTCGCCGATCAGACCGAGTACGCGTGGCAGAGCGACGCGAGCCGCGACCCCTTCGCACGCATCCACGGGCTTCTGGGCGACGAGCCGGACGATCCCCGATGAGGAGCGCGTGAAGAAGGGCGCGGCAGCTCTCCTTCTCTTCTGGCTCGCTCTCTCCGCCCTCTACGGAGGCACCAGGCCGAGCCTCGGTGGAGATCTGTGGTGGAGCATGAACGCGGGGAGGTACATCTACGAGCTGGGATCCGTGCCGAGCGCCGACGTATTCTCGCACGCGGCCGAAGGCGAGCCCTGGTACAACCAGGAGTGGCTGGCTCAGGTCTTCTACTGGAAGTGCTTCGACGGCCTCGGTCCCGACGGGCTCATCTACGTCAAGCTCGGCTTGAACCTCCTGTTCGCGGCGATCCTCGCGTGGCTGTGCATGCAGCGGAGCGGATCGGCGTTCCTGGGCGTGGCGAGCAGCGCCTCCGTCCTTCTCCTCTGGGGCTACCACATCGACCTGCGCGCCCAGTTCTTCACGTTCCTGGGCACGGTGACCCTACTCTCCACACTCGATGCCTATCGTCGCGGCGTCCGGTTCGCCGGCTTCGGCCCCCCGCTCGTGCTGCTCCTCTGGGTGGACCTGCACTACGGCTTCATCTTCGGCCTCGCCATCGTCTTCGGGACGTTTCTGGCAGAGACCACCAAGTCGCTGCTCCAGCTTCCGGCGGACCCGCTTCCGATCGCGCGAGCTCGTCGTCTCGGCTGGGTCTTCCTCGCCTCGACGGTCGCCTGCACGATGAATCCCCAGGGGATCGACGCACTCGTCTTCCCCTTCGACATCCTCGACACCACGTCCCCCTGGAATCAGGTGATCGAATGGCGTCCTCCGCGCATCCTCCAGGGGCGCGCGAGCGGGTTCGTCGTGGTCCTGGCACTGCAGATCGGCGTCGCCGGTCTCGCGTTCTGGCGAGTCCCACGGCGCTTCGATCTGACCGACTTCGGCCTCGTCGTCGTCACCGCGATCATGGCATTGACGTCCCGACGCTTCATTCCCCTCTTCGGCGTCGTCGGGGCTCCTTTCTTCGCGCGCAACGTCGCGACTCTCGCTCGGGACGTCACCGCGCGAAAGTCCGCCGTGTATGAGCTCTACCGACAACGCGGCGTCGCAGCCGCGGCGATCGTCGGACTCGTCGGGTCCGTCTGGGTCGGATCCCTGTTTTTGAGCAGCTACCGCGAGCTCCGCGCGGGCGGACTCTTCGATCGAATGACCCACGCCGAGCGCTTCCCCGAGGCCGCGGCACGCTTCCTCACGGACAACCCGATCCCGGGGAGAATCTACAACTTCTATCCTTGGGGCGGGTACCTCGCGTACCACTTGAAGAGGCAGATCTACGTCGACGGGCGTGCTCACGCGGTCTACCCGGACGAGATCTTCCACGAAGTCCGTCGCACCGACGGAACGCGAGCGGGATGGAGAAAGATCCTGGCGCGTCGACGGATCGATCTGGTCGTCCATCAATCGAACTACCCGGTGACGTTGAAGCTTCGGCGGAACCCGAACTGGCTTCGTGTGTACGACGACGGCCTCACGGCCATTCTCGTGCGGAGAAACGACGCGACCGCCCCCTACCTCGACCGCTTCGAGCGCGGAGATCTCTCCTACCCCGAGACGCCGGGCACGCGGATGTTCCTGGCCGAGCTCCAGAGTCGGGCCGGAGCGCGAGAGTCGGCGATCGACGCCATGGTCGACGTGCTCGAGACGTATGGTGAGCCGGCCGAGCTCGAGCTCGTCCGGAGGCTGGAGCTGGAAGCGGCCATCGCGGCCGACACCTCCGATCCCCGAGCCGCGGCCACGGCCGCGGCGCTCGAAACCGCCCTGGAACGCTACTACGACACCCATCCGGAAGCGGCATTTCCCTCGTCGACGCAGTGATTTCCGGCTCGCCTGGCCTCTGATAGAGATTTCGCTTCGACCGCCTGAGGTTCCACCTTGCTTCTTCTCGGAGAGATCGTCCGCCACCACGCCCGCTACCGGGGGGACCAGCCCGCGTACGTCATCGACCACGCCGATGGACGGGCGGACCGGGTGACGTACGCCGAGATGGATCGCGGAACGAATCGCCTCGCGCACGTCCTGATGGGTGCGGGCATCGGGCGCGGCGATCGGGTCGCGATTCTCGCGCACAACTGCGTGGAATACCCGTGGCTCTATTTCGCCTGCTGCAAGCTCGGCGCGATCGTGGTTCCGGTGAACACGCGCTACCAACGCGGAGAGATCCGACACGCGATCGACTTCGCCGAGGCGACGGTGGTGATCGTCGGTTCCGAGTTCGCACGAGACGTCGAGGCGCTCGTCGAGGACGGGGAGCTTCGCGGAGTCGATCGCGTTCTCGTGCTCGGCGCGACGCCTGCGGCCAAGCCCTCACGGGCGGTCTCCATCGAGGCACTCGATCCGCTTCTCGCCGTGGCGTCCGACGAGGAGCCCGAGCCCGACGACCCACCGAAGGAGTACGACGCGCACGTCATGCTCTACACGAGCGGAACGACCGGAAGCCCGAAGGGGGCACTGGTGTCGCAGCGCACCTACATCCTGCAGGCCGGCACGGTGCACGCCCTCGGCGGTCTGACGGAGCGCGACGTCGGCCTCAGCATGTTCCCGATGTTCCACATGGGAGGCTGGGCGACCCCGCTGGGATACTGGGTGAGCGGTGGGACGGTCGTGATCATGCGCAAGGCGGACCCGGCCGCGATGCTCCGCGCGGTCGCACGCGACGGGGTCACGTACCTCTACGCGGTACCGACGGTCTACGAGTCGATGCTCGCCCTGCCGGACTTCGACGACCACGACCTGACGACGCTCCGACTGCTCGGCGGCGGGACAGCCTACATGCCGCGCGAGCAGATCGAGCGCATCATGAGCGCGTTTCAGGTCGACCAGATGCTGATCCTGTACGGGCAGACGGAGGCCGGACCGGTCACCTGCCTCCGCGCACACGATGTCACGACCAAGGCGGGGTCGGTCGGAAAGCCCGTGAATCACGCCCACGTCCGGATCGTCGACCAGGACGGCAACGACGTTCCGCGCGGGACCCCGGGGGAGATCGTCGTGTCGAGCGAGTATACGATGCTCGGCTACTGGAAGATGCCGGAGGAGACCGCCGAGGCGTTCGCGGGCGGCCATCTCCACACGGGAGACCAAGCGGTCGAAGACGAAGACGGCTTCCTGTTCATCGTCGGGCGCATCAAGGAGATGATCAAGAGTGGCGGCGAGAGCATCTTCCCCGCCGAGATCGAGAAGCTGCTGGCCGGGCATCCCGACGTGGCGGAATGTAGCGTGCTCGGCGTGCCGGATGCTCACTGGGGCGAGTCCGTGCTCGCGGTCGTCGTTCCCCGGACCGGTGCGACCCTCGACGAGGAGACCGTGATCGGCTGGGTGAAGGATCGCGTCGCCTCCTACAAGAAGCCTCGCCACGTACGATTCCTCGACGATCTTCCGCGCACCGCTTCCACGCGGCAGGTCCAGAAGACCGTCCTCCGCGAGCGCTTCCTCGCCGGCTGGTAGTCGTCTCCGGATTCCGCCGTGGCTTTGAAGCTCCGCCCCGCCCGCCCGCGACGCCGCAACTTCCTGCGCGTCTCGATCCCGGTCTTCGCCCTGCCGATGCTCGGGCTGCTCGTCTTGATCCAGGCAGCGTCTCTGCGGAGCCCGCTCTCCGAGAGCGAGGCACCCCTGGCGATCGCGGTTCGCTACCCGACGCGAGGACTCGAGGCCACGACGCCTTCCTCGACGAGCGCCGCCGCGACCGCGGTCGCGAGTGTCGGCACGAAGATCATCGGCACGAGCGAGTTTCGCCTCCGCGCGCTCGGCGTCATCGTCGGCTGCGCGGCTCTCGGCCTGCTCGTCTGGCTCGGGGAGAGGCTCTTCTCGTCGCGCGCCGGCGTGCTGGCGGCGGTCATCCTGATGGCAACGGAGGCAGGACGGTCCCTCCTGGGCACGGAGTTCGGGATCGAGCCGTTCTATCTGCTGGCGATGCTGATGGCGCTCGGCGCGATCCGCAATCTGAGCTTCGACAAGCGCAGTCTCGTCCGCGCGGGCGTCGCTGCGGGCACGGCCATCGCGTTCGTCGGCCCGAGTGCCACCTGGATTCCCGTCATGGCGATCGCCTGGCTCAAGCGACTTCACGGGCTCACGTGGCGGAGCTTCTCGATCGCCGTGGGGACGACGGCCGCGACCGCCGTGGTCGTGACTCTCGCGTCTGCCCTCGCGCTGGGGCTGGCGCCGTTGCCCATCGCCGTGTCGTTCCCCTCCCCCGAGGAATCCCTCGGGCGGTTCGCGAAAGAGGCGGTCCAGCTCGTCCCGATCCTGCCACTGGTCGCACTCGGGATCTGGCACGTCCCCAAGGCCTGGCGCTCGCAAGGATCCCCCAACTTCCTCTGGATCTGGCTCGTGCTCGCGAGCTTGTCGACGCTCGCGTTCGGCGCCTTCGCGCCCCTCTGGATCGCCGTGGTGATGATCCTCGGAGTCGCGTCGAGCTGGGCCGTCTCCCGGGCTCCGCGCACGCCGCTCGCCACCGGGGTCGCCGCGTGCGTTGCCCTCGGGATCTGGTTCGGCTCGTTCGAGTCGGCCACGGGCCGATTCGACATCGACCGCTGGGCCGTCCGCGAGACCGGGAAGTTCCTCCGCAGGAACCTCGCGTCCGACACCGTCGTCGGCGCCCCCGACTCCGCCCGAGGCCGCCTGTCGTACTACGCGACCCGCACCATCGCCCCGGCCTCCCCCGACGCGTCCGGCCTCGGCGGCCTCGACTACGTCGTCCTCGACCGCCGCGACCTCGCGGGCACCGCGACCGCCACCGACGAACCGGGCCCCCGCGAAGTTGCGCTCGCCGGCCACCGCCTCCAGATCATCGCCGAGTTCGGCACCTGGATGCTGGCCCGCGTAGACCCAGCCTAGAAGCACCCCCAGGAAAGGGGACGTTCGTTACCTTCTCCCAAACGTTACCTTTTCGCGGGCGAGCGGGCCATCGAAAGGTGGCGCACGTCCCCGCGTCGGCCGTGAACGGTGGCGCCGTTCGGCCGTCGCGGCCTGCCCCGCCCGGGACTGGGCTCCGAGAGTGAATCGGGCTTCGGAGGGGCCTCCGTCCGCTTTCGCCAGAGGTTACCTTTTCGCCGCCTAAAGGTAACAACCGCAGAAAGGTAACGAACGTCCCCCTTACCCTTGGCGCGGACGTCGGGATCACCTAAATCGATCGCATGCCGAGCGACCCTGAAGGGGACGAGGCGCCGGAGCAGGCGCCGGCCGGGGACGAGGCGAAGCCGGCCGTCGAGAATCGGTGGTGGGTCGACACCGGGACGAACAAGGAGCGGCGGAGCCCTGCGCGGGCGGAAGCGACGGAAGGGGGCCCGATCGTCGGGCAGCGGTTCTTCGACGTGGGGCGGGGCTTCGACCAGGATCGCGCACAGAAGCAGCTCACGGACTCGAACTTGAACCTCATCCGTGAGGCGAACCCCAGCGAGGGACAGTGGGCCTACATGTCCCTCATCGACGACACGTCCTCCCCCGAGCGGGTCGCCAAAGTGAAGCGGATGCTTCGGCTGCCCAAGTGGGCCCGGGGAGTGCTCGTCGATTCGGGCAACTCGATTCGCGCGATCGCGACGGGCGAGCCCGTGGGAGAGAACGTGGTCGAGTTGACGATCGCGAGCCAGTCTTCATTCGACGCCTGGTCGGGCGGCGAGTGGGTCCGCGAGAAGGTCTTCCGAAACCGGGAGCGGGCGCTGCGGGAGGGCTCCCGGCTGATCGTTCGCTACCTGAAGAACCGCAATCGCTGACTTGCCTGCACCCGCTGTCGCGGGTACCTGAACCGACATGGCCGGCAAGGAAGAGCTCTACGACGAAGGTCTCGATCTGGCGTTCGACGAGAACTACGAGGGCGCCATCGAGAAGTACGAGGCCGCTCTCGAGATCGACCCGGGGTACACCGACGCTCTGCACGCTCTAGCGATGGCACACGCCGAGACCGGCAACCTCGACGCCGCGATCGAGGTGGGAAAGAAGCTCTGCGAGATCGCGCCGGACGACATCCTCGCCCACACGAGCCTATCGACCTTCTACATGAACGCGAACATGATTCCGGAAGCCGAGGCCGAATCCGCCAAAGCCCGGATGCTCGATTGGAAGCGACAGCTCAAGGAAGGTGGAGACGCGTGAGCGAAGAGCGGCCGGACGAGTACTACGTCGAGAGACTGCTCACACGCGTGAAGCTGGTCATCGCCACCGACGACGACATTCCCGTCGAGACGAAGCTCGAGACCCAGCCGATGCTCAAAGAGTTCGTGCGAACCCTGAGCGCACCGCCCGATCAGCAAGACCGAGAACGTGCAATCGGTCAACACCAGTTTTTACTCGACGCGCTCGACGACTTCCCGAACTGCACCGCGCTCCTCACAGCCCTGCGGAACTTCGTTCCCTACCTTTGATGTCTAGGAGCGCCGACCTCGACCGGGTCGCGGCGAACGTTCTCGACTTCATCGAGCGCCACACCGACGCGCCTCTCGAGCCCGACCCCGACGTCGACGCGGAGTTCGATCGCCTCGCCCGCGACGTGTTCGCCTTCCAATACGAAGCATCCGACCTCTACCGTTCCTTCTGCGATCGCCGAGGCCTTCCCCCCGAGAAGCTGACGCACTGGACGGAAATCCCCGCGGTCCCGACGGCGGCCTTCAAGACGCTCACGCTCGCATGCGGCCCCGCGGAGAAGACGTTTCTCACGAGCGGAACGACCCGGGGCCGCGAGACGCGTGGGCGACACCACGTCCCCCGCCTCGAGATCTACCGACGCTCGGCGCTCGCGCACTTCCGCCGCATGGTCCTGCCCGACGGCGTCCGCCCGGTGATGGTCGGTCTGTTGGGCGGTCCGGATCTCCTTCCGGACTCGTCGCTCGCGCAGATGGCCGAATGGATCCGGACCGACGTGTGCGAGGGTGCGGGCGAGTACCTCATCACCGAGGAAGCGTTCGACCCGGCCGCCGCCGCCAGGCGCGTCGCCGAACTCGCCACGTCCGGATCGTCCCTGCTCCTGATCGGGGTCCGCGTCGCCTTCACGACACTGCTCGAGTTCCTCCGCGCCGAAGAGCGGACGATCGAGCTGCCCCCGGACTCGCGCATCGTCGACACGGGCGGCCCCAAGGGGGGCCGGGCACTCTCCGATGCCGGATTCCTGTCGGCGTGCTGGCACCGACTGGGCGTGGCAGGGTACTACTGCGTGAACGAGTACGGCATGACCGAGCTCTGCTCGCAGTACTACGACGACGTGCTGGTCGAGCGCTTCTCCGGAACCAACCGGAAGCGACGAAAGGTCGGCCCGGCCTGGCTTCGAACCCGGGTGGCGGACCCGGTGAACCTCGCGCCCCTGGCCGACGGCAAGACCGGTCTCTTGTGCCATGTCGATCTCGCGAACGCTCTCTCGGTCCTCGCGGTTCAGACCGAAGACCTCGGCGTGAAGGAGGGCCGCCGCTTCCTACTCGAAGGACGCACGCCGGGCGCCGAGCCTCGCGGATGCGCGCTGGCCCTCCAGGACCTGCTCGCCGGGCCACGGTGATGCCGTCGTCCCCCCTCACGGCTCCGGAGATCGCGACACTCGTCGCTCGGCTGGAGGGCGGACGCCGGCGCCTGCGCCTCCGCTCCGAGCGAGACCGGATCGATCTCCTGGGCCGGGTCGCAGCGACCTGGCTCGACGATGGTCTGGCCGACGCCGCCGCCGAGGTGGGACGCACGACCGGCTACGCGCCCGCCATGATCGAGACGTGCCTCCAGCGCACGCTGCGTGCCTGGAGCGCGCGTGCGCTCCACGACCTCGTCCCCCGAGCAACAACCGCCGCCCCCGGATCCGTCGCGACCCCTCCCGACCTCGTCGTGGCGGTGCTCGCGCAGAACACCCCCGGCCTCGCGATCGCGCCCACGTTCACGGCGCTCGCTCTCGGATCGGCCGTTCTCCTGAAGTCGTCGCGCGGCGAGCCCTCCTTCGCCCCCGAGCTGGTCGAACGCCTCGCGGCGGTCGATCCCGTGCTCGGCGAAGCCGCCGCGGCCACGGTCTGGGCCGGCGGAGACCCGATCGAGTCGGAGCTGTTCGCTCGCGCCTCGCGTGTCGTCGTCTACGGAGGGCAGGACGCCATCGACCGAGCACGCTCCCTGGCCGGCGAACGCGTTCTCGCGTTCGGTCCACGCGTCAGCGTCGCCGTCGTGGGCCCGGGGGCACGCGTCTCCGAGACGGCGGCGGCACTCGCGCGGGATGTGGCGTTTCTCGACCAGCGCGGCTGCCTCTCTCCGCAGTGCGTCTTCGTCCACGAGTCGGTCGATCGAACCGCGCTGGCGCGCGCGCTCGCCGACGAGCTGACGTCGGTCGAGGCCGAGTGGCCTCGTCGCGCGCTCGACGCCTTCGCGGCCCGGGAGTTCCGCGCCGCAGTCGAGGACGCCGAAGCGCGGTCTCTGGCCGGCGCCGAGGTCGAGCTGTTCGGCGGCGTTCGCGACCCTTGGGCGGTCGTCGTGGAGCCGGAGCGAGCGATCCTCCCGTCGCCGCTCGACCGCTTCGTGCGACTGCATCCCTTCCTCGGCGAAGAAACCCTTCGGACGAGTCTCGAGCCGATCCGGGGCCTCCTCGAATGCGTCGGCGTGTCCGGCGGCACGACCGAGCTCGTCGACGGCGTGCGCACCCTCGGTGCGGCACGCGTCTGCGCGATCGGCGAGATGCAGGATCCCCCCGCCGATTGGCATGCGGGCGGCCGACGGCCGATCGCGGCCTACCTCTCGTGGAGCAACCCGCTCCTCGGGGAAGCCGGGGAAGAACCGGATCGACGCGCGCGATTTCTCGCCCACGTCGCACAGACCTCCGACGCACCGCGAGGCATCGACGTCGATCGCGCACACGGATCCTGGGTGGTCGACCGCAGTGGCCGCCGCCATCTCGACCTGCTGGCCGGCATCGGAGTCGCTGCGATCGGCCACGCACACCCGCGCGTCGCCGCCGCGGTCGCGCGGCAGGCGACGCAGTACACGCACCTCATGGTGTACGGCGAGGACGTACTCGCGCCCCAGGTCGATCTCGCGGCCCGACTCGCATCGAAGCTGCCCCCGCACCTCTCGATGACGTACTTCACGAACAGCGGCGCGGAGGCCATCGAAGGAGCACTCAAGCTCGTCCGCAAGGCCACCGGGCGGAAGCGCGTTCTCGCCTTCGAAGGCTCGTACCACGGCGACACGACCGGGGCGCTGGCGCTCGGTGGCAACGCGTTCTATCGCGAGCCGTTCCGGCCCCTCCTCGAGCCGGTGGAGCACCTTCCCTGGAACGATCCGTCGGCCCTCGTCCGCATCGACGACGCGACGGCGGCGGTCTTCGCCGAGCCCGTACAGGCCGAGGGCGGCGTGCGGATTCCCTCCCCCGACTTCCTCCCGCGGCTGGCCGCACGGTGTCGCGAGGTCGGAGCGCTCCTGGTGCTCGACGAGGTGGTGACCGGGCTCGGGCGGACGGGGCGCTGGTTCGGTTTCGAGAACTGGCCCGGCTCCGAGCCGGACGTGCTCGTGCTCGCCAAATCCCTCGGCGGCGGGCTACCCCTCGGCGCCTTCGTCTCCTCGCCGAACCTGCTCCGGGCTCTCTCCGAGGACCCGCCACTCGGGCACGTCACGACCTTCGGCGGAAACCCCGTCTGCTGTGCGGCCGCCCTCGCCTCGCTCGACGTCCTCGAGTCCGACGGCCTGCCCGATCGGGCCGCACGGGTCGGCGACCGCTTCCGCGCGCGACTCTCGGCCCTCGTCGGCCGTGGCGTCGTCGACGTGCGGGGCATCGGGATGCTGATCGGCATCGAGCTCGAGAGCCCCGAGCGAACCGTCGCCTTCGTCGACGCCTGCCGCCGCGCGGGAGTGCTCCTCGGCTGGACGCTCCACCACGACCGGGTCGTTCGTCTCGCACCGCCACTCACGCTCGAGGACGGCGAGATGGACATCGCCCTTCGCGTGATCGAGCGCGCGCTCAGTTCGTCGCCTTGAAGCGGTCCGTCTCCTGCTTCGTGATGGCTCCGACCGTCGCGGCGAAACACTGGGCGATCTCGCTCCCGCGCACCTGCACCGTCGCGGAGGTCGAAGAGGCGAGAGCCTCCGTCACTCCGTCCGGAAGCTCGAGGCCGCGGCCGCCGAAGATCACCTTCGACTTTCCGACGTCACCGCCGATCAGCTGCATCTTGAGCGCGCCACTCGCCGACCCGAGCTTGTCCTTGTACTTGTAGCCCTTGCCCTCCGGCGCCTCGCCGCCCGCCGCCTTCCAGCATTCCCTACCGTCGCAACGGGCGCCGCCCCGAACGACGCGCATCTCGCCGACCAGCACGTCCACGTCGCCGTACAGGCAAACGGAGTAGGCCGTTCCGTCGGCCTCGGCGGGGTTCCCGAAATCGCTCTGGACGAGCGCAGGGCCTCTCGTGAGCTTGACGGTGACCTTGTCCCCGAGACCGCGGTTCTCCTTCCAGTCGAGCTTCGCCTTCCCATAGCCCGTGGTGCACCCATGATCGGCGCGCGTCGGGCAGGCCACGAGCCCGGACGCCTCCACGCCCTCCATGTGCTGCACGAGCGCGTCGTAGGCGGCCTTCTGCGCCTCCGTCATCCCGGAGTACGGCAGGAGGTTCGAATCCTCGAACGGACTCGCGGTCAGATCGAAGAACTCCTCGAACACTCCGTTGCGCCAGATCAGCTTGTACTGGCCGTCGCGAATCCCCTTCCGATGGTCGGTATACGGCCCGGAGAGACCGTTCGGCTCGAACTGCTCCGCATAGGCGTAGGGGCGCGCGGGATGCGTCCCGCGCGTGGGGTCCTGAACGTGCGGAAGCAGGCTCAACGAATCCTCCGCCGTCGACTCGAGGCCGAGGATGTCGGCGATCGTGGCGAACACGTCGGTCGACTGAACGAACGCCATGCTCTCGGTACCGGGGACGGCGTGCGGGCTCTTCACGATCAGCGGTACGTTGATGCCCCCTTCGTAGACCGTCGATTTGGCGTGCGACGAGACGAACGGAGACTCGGTGACTCCCGACGGAGTTCCGTTGTCGCCGAGGAACACGATCGTCGTGTCCGCGAGGATGCTCGCGGGGATCGAGTCGATGACGTTGCCGATCTCTCGGTCCATCGCCTCGACGGCCGCCTCGTACTTCGAACGGTTGCTCGACCCCGCGTCGACGATCGTCGTCAGGGGAGGCGTCGGCACGTGAAACGGGCCATGCGGAGCGCTGAAGGCCAGGTAGACCAGCCACGGATCCTCGCCGAACTCGGCGATCTTCGCGATCGCCTCGGCCGAGTTGTCGTCGGTGGCGTACACCGAATGGCTCGTGATGATCGTCGGACTCCCCCCGTCCGTGTTCGTCGTCTTGGTCCAGTCGTAGTAGTCGTCGATGTTTCCGTTCAACGCGCCGGAGAAGGAGTCGAACCCCTGCTCGATGGGATGATCGGCGTCGTCTTCGGGTCCGACGTGCCACTTTCCGATCGCGGCGGTCGCGTGCGTGGCGCGCACCAACTCGGCGATCGTCGTCTCGGCGAGATCGAGCACCGCCGCGCCCGGGACACCGATGCCGGTCCGAAGTGCATGTCGACCGGTGAGGATCTGGGCCCTCGAGGGTGCGCACTTCGAGTTCGTGTAGGCGTTCCGGAAGAGCACGCCACCCGCCGCGAGGGCGTCGATCCGCGGGGTCGGTGGGGGGTCCGCACCCTCGCCGGGATGACCGTACGCCAGATCGTCCGAGTAGACGGCGACCCCGTCCACCCCGAGGTCGTCGGCGACGATGATGAGGAAGTTGTCGCGGGCTTCGACTCGTTCCGCGCCGACCGCGAGCAACGAGAACAGACCGACGAGGAGGGACAGGCGCCGCAAGGTCATCGCGTCGAAACTACGGGGCGCCGATTTCCGGTGTCAACGGGACCTGTCGGCCGACCGCATGGCGTCTGCGCCCCCGTCGTCAGACCCAGCGCCCCGAAATCCACACCCCGCCGTTCCAACGACCCGCGATCCAGGAACGCTTTCCCGCGGGCGGGAGGACCCACCCTCCGGCCACCCAGACGTACGCCCCGCCCGTCCGTACGTAGTGTCCCGCGCGCCACACGTACGCCTTGCCCGGGCGGGCCGGCCGCGCGAGGACGACGGCCGGGGCCGGCGGCGGAGGCCTCACGGTCGCGACCCGCACGGGGACCGTGCGAAGGACCCCGGGCGCGGGACGGGCCCGTACGGCGGGCCGCACCACCACGCGGGCGGGCGCCGGGCCGGCAGCACAGCCGAGAGCCAGGACGGTCGACACGAGGCCGAGGACGATGGCGCGGTTCTTCATGGCGTCTCCTCCGGGGCGATCTGCTCGCTTTCGATGCCCGTTGAACCCGGGAGCCCGCAGAACCCGTCGATCCTCGTGAAGACGCCGCGGGTGCCATGGCGATCGCCCCCTCCACGTTCGTCGAGGCCCGCGTCGGCCTCACGCTTGACTCCCTCAGCACCGTCCGCTGACCTTCGGGACATGCCCGCGTGGTCACAGCTGGAGAAGATTCGACCCGGGACGTGCATCGTCCTCGGCGGAGACCGGGTCGTCGAAGTTCCCGAGGAGATCGTCGCGAAGTTCGCGCCGGGCGACGCGATTCTCCCGATCGAAGCGACCGGCGAGATCCTCCACGTCCCGGCGGCCGAGCGGCGGGTGGCGAAGGAGACGGTCGGGCGGGCCGCCGCGGCGTTCGCGAAGATGGGTGCGGTCACCGATGCCCAGATCTCGACGTTCTTCGAGGAGTTCGCCACGCGCCTCGAGAACGACTCGATCTGGACACGGATCCAAAGGGTCAACGACGACGACGTCACCGAGGCGAAGTCCCGCGGTCGATCGACGACGCGCCTCGTGGCCGACGAGAAGCTACGGCGCGGGATGGTCGACGGACTTCGCGGTTGGATCGAGGCCCCCTCCCGCCGAGGCTCGATCGTCGAGACCATCGAGCACGACGGATGGCGCGTGGACCTGGTGGGCGCGGAGCTCGGAATCGTCGCGTTCGTCTTCGAAGGCCGGCCGAACGTACTCGCGGACGCCACGGGCGTCCTTCGCGGTGGGAACACCGTCGTCTTTCGCATCGGCCGCGACGCCCTCGGCACGGCGCGGGCGGTCATGAACCTGGCCCTCGATCCGGCACTCGAGGCGGCCGGCCTGCCCGCGGGCGCCGCATGCCTCGTCGACAGCCCATCGCACGCCGCTGGTTGGGCCCTCTTCTCCGACGCACGCGTGTCGCTCGCGGTCGCGCGCGGCTCCGGTCCCGCGGTCGCGACGCTCGGCGGCCTCGCCCGTCAGGCCGGGATCGCAGCGAGCCTCCACGGCACGGGAGGCGCGTGGATCGTCGCGAGCGAGCGCGCCGACGAGAGAGCGTTCCGCTCGGCGGTCGTCCACTCCCTCGATCGCAAGGTCTGCAACACGCTGAACGTCTGCTGCGTTCCCCGCGCGCGGGCGGCCGACCTCGTCCCGGCGCTCCTGGAGAGCCTCGCAACGGCGGGCGAACGCCGCGGCCAGTCCTTCAAGCTCCACGTCGTGCAAGGAGACGAGTCACACGTCCCGGCCGACCTCTTCTCGAAGGAGATCTCCGTGCGACGGGCCGAGGGCGACGTGGCCGAACGACAAGCGGAGCCGCTCCCCGAGAGCGATCTCGGGGTCGAGTGGGAGTGGGAGGAGACGCCCGAGATCACTCTCAAGATCGTCGACGACGTCGACCACGCGGTCGTGCTCTTCAACCGCCACAGCCCGCAATTCATCGCGAGCCTCGTGAGCGAGGACGGCGCGGAGCATGAACGTTTCTACTCCGCCGTGAACGCACCCTTCGTCGGCAACGGGTTCACCCGCTGGGTCGACGGCCAGTACGCCCTCGAGCGCCCCGAGCTCGGGCTCTCGAACTGGCAGAGCGGCCGTCTCTTCGGTCGCGGCGCGGTCCTGTCGGGGGACAGCGTCTACACGGTTCGCGGGCGGGTCACGCAGACGAACCCCGACGTCGGGAGATGATCGAGGGCGGCTTCACGGGAACGTGACGACGTCGAAGTTCAGCGGCAGCTGATGCTCGTGCCGCTCGGACGTTCCCGACGAGGTCGGAAGCGCCACCCCCTCGAACAGGGCCGCATCGAACTCGTCGTCGTCGATTCGCTGCGTCGTCGTGAAGGCATCGTTCACGAACGGAATGCCGTCCGAGCCGAGTGGGATCGGCCCGGTCATCGCCTGAAAGTGCAGATGCGGCGCAGACGTGTTGCCACTGTTGCCGAGCAACCCGAGCGGCTGCCCCGCGTGCACCTGCTCGCCGAGGCCGACCCCCACCGAGCCCTTCTGGAAGTGGGCGTAGAACGTGTAGACGCCGTTGCCGTGGTCCAGAACGACGTGGTTCCCGTCGACCGTTTCGAGCGTGATCGTCCTCGGATCCGGAAGCCGCCCCGGCACCTGATCGTCGAGCCCATCGAGAACCCGGACGACCGTTCCCGCCGCCGCGGCGTAGACGGGCGCGCCGTATCCCGAGTAGCTCTCGACGTCCTCCGGGTCCCCCGCGAAGAGTCGCCGCTCGTCGTCGACCCGCATCCAATCGATCGCGAACCTCTGCGAATCCCAGAGCGCACCATTCACGGTCTGGATCGCCCCCCGGTGCGCACCCGTCCCGTCGCAGCACCCATTGATCGCGATCCAGCCCGCGCCGCGAAGCGGCGACTGGAGCAGCGGGGCCGTGCGACGAGACACGTCGAGCGGCGCGAGATCGTACTCCACGAGCGAGGGCATCCGAGCGCCCGGGTTCGACGCGGCACGCGCGCTCAGGTGATGCCGGATCCGCGACGGCGCATCGCGCGCGGAGTCGAAGCCGAGGGACAGGAGCACGACTCGGGACTCGCTACTTGCGAGCGACGCATCGTCCACCGGATCGACGTTCAGGTTGCGGAGAGCCGCGACGAGACGGTCGCCTTCGAGCGTCTCGACGACCCGATCGGTATCCTGGTCGCGAATCTCGAGCCGGAGCAGCTCGGCCGGGACGCGCTTGGCGTTCGTGAGCAGGAGCTCGTAGACGACGTAGTGTCGCCCATCGGAGCCCTCGACCGGGGCGGTCTCGCCGCCGAGAACCGATCCGACGATCGGTGTGAACGCCGGCGGCGGCGACGCCTGCGCGACACTCGCCGGAGACCAACCGGCCCAGAAACCCGTGCCCGAGACGGCCACCGCCGTCAGCACCGCCACGAGAGCTCGCATCTCGTCCGTTCATCGTCACGGACGGGCCAAAGCGTTAGCCCGCGGTACGCGTCATCGAGCGTCTACTCGGCGCCGGCTTCGGCTTCGACCGGCTCACCGGCGCGCCGCAGGAGCTCCGCCTCGATGAACTTGTCGAGGTCGCCGTCGAGCACGGCGTCCGTGTTCCCGACCTCGACTCCGGTCCGGTGGTCCTTCACCATGCGGTACGGCTGCAGAACGTACGAGCGGATCTGACTGCCGAAGTCGATGTCGCGCTTCGCTCCGGTCAGCTCTTCCTTCTGCTGCCTCTGCTTCTCGAGCTCGAGCTCATAGAGGCGCGACTTCAGGATCTTCATCGCCATCGCCCGATTCTTGTGCTGCGAGCGCTCGTTCTGGCAGGCGACGACGATCCCGGTCGGGATGTGGGTGAAGCGCACGGCGGAGTCCGTCTTGTTGACGTGCTGACCACCGGCACCGGACGAGCGATACGTATCGATGCGTAGGTCGTCCTCGTCGACCTCGATGTCGATGTCCTCGTCGATCTCGGGCGTGACCAACACGGACGCGAAGGAGGTATGGCGGCGCGCCTGACCGTCGAACGGTGAAATGCGGACGAGCCGGTGGATCCCGGCCTCGGCCCGCAGGTATCCGTAGGCGTACTCGCCGTCGATCGCGACGGTCGAGCTCTTGATGCCCGCGCCTTCACCCGGCGTGTGCTCGATGACCTGGGTCTTGTAGCCGCGACGTTCGGCCCAACGCAGGATCATCCGGAGGAGCATCTCGGCCCAATCCTGGGCCTCGAGCCCACCCGCTCCCGGATTGACCGTGATGATCGCCCCCGAGGAGTCGTGCTCCCCACCCAGCATCCGCTGGAACTCGAGATCGCGCACGCGCGCCTCGACCTCGCCGAGTCGCTGCTCGGCCTCCCCGAGGGCGTCCTCGCCGTCCTCCTCGGCGGCCATCTCCAGATAGACGCCGATCTCCTCGACGCCCTCGGTGATCGCCTTGAAGGCGTCGAGGCGACCGTTCACGCTCGCACGCTCGCGCAGCACCTCCTGCGCACGATCCTGGTTCTCCCAGAGATCTTCGCTGGAGCTCAGGGTGTCGAGCTCGGAGACCCGCTTCTCGAGCGCGGGGACGTCAAAGATACCTCCCGAGAGCGGCCACCCGCTCCTCGAGCTTGGTCAAACGATCACGTCCCTCGGTCAGCACCATTTCGACTTCCCCATCCCGGCGGCCCGGACTCACGCGGATTCACCGCATGCGGCCACGCACCTCGAGTCGTAGCGTCCGGCCGGGCGCGGACGCAACTCGGCCGAGCGGCACGGCGCACCGCGGGATCGGAGGACGACCTCAGGGAGCGGACTCCCGGGTGGCATCGGGCTCGTCCCACCCGTACCGCTCGAACAGGGGAGCGAGGCGCGTGCGGATCTCGTCCGCCTGGAGCCCGAACTCCTCGAGGCTGTACGTGTGACCGGAGCGGTGCTTCCCCTCGCGCTTGCCCTGCGCCTCGAGAAACTCTCGATACTCGACGCTCATCTCGAGGCCCAGGTCCGCGTAGACCCTCTGGATCGCCGCTGCGGCATCCGTCGTCGCCTCGCGGTAGTCGACGATGGCGCGCGGAGTCTTCGGAGAGCGATCCAGGACCTCGAGTGGATGCATGTAGGTGTCGAAGGACTGATCGGCCAGAACGCGCAAGCACTCCGTCATCCGGTCTTCGTGCCAGCCGAGACGGCGCCAGCTGCTCTGCATCAACTTGAGCAAGCTCGGGATCGTCTCGTTCGGATTGCGCATCGTGGTCACGATCCGCGCGTCGGGGAAGGTCTCGATCAGAGCGGCGACGCGTCCCGCGAAGACCGGGTTCTTGGACAGGTGCGTCTTCTCCGGCCCGTTCAGGTGGAGCTGCCGACGCACGCACTCCTTGTAGAACTGCATCACACGCCGGCGCTTCTTCTCCGGCCACCGATCCACGTAGTAGAAGTCGAGATCGCCCATGTAGGGCATCTTCGTGATCCAGAATCCGGACGCCATCGAGTAGTAGAGGACGATGTCGTCCTCCTCCGCCTCGGTGAGGCCCATCATGTGGACCTTGCGCACGGCCGCGTAGTGGCGATCCTCCCAGGCCTTCACGCACCTCTCGAGCACGCCCCCGAGCACCGCACGGTCGAAGCGAGCGAGGGCCCGGATGATCTTCTTCTGTAGAAGCGAGGGAAAGTACATCTCGTAGAGCAGGAACACGCTGAACCGTCCCTCGTCCGCACTCAGCAACCGGTGCACGAGCGTCGTCCCGCTTCTAGCGTGTCCTACGACGAACACGGGCGCCTTCACCTCGACCTTCCACAGTCCAGGGAAGAGGATCCCGTCGAGGAAGAAGCAGATGGCATGAAACGTCGAGACCAGCGGAACGGCCACGAGCAGCACCGAAAGGAAGTAGAGGCGCACCGCCGGCTGCTTCTCGCGCCACGCCAGCGCGATCATCCGGCGCCAGTTCGCGAAGTCGAAGTGGAAGAGCACCGCGGTGCTTTAGCGCGAAGCGTGACACGCCGGAAGGGCCGAACGATTGCCCCGGAGCACGTCCGCCGCTACCGTGCGGCGGCCATGGCCGAGCTGCTTCGAAACGGCGCCGTGTTCATCCACGTCCCCAAGTGCGGAGGCAACTGGGTCCGCGCGGCGCTTCGCGACCAACGTCTCTGGCGCTGTCGGATCGGATACAAGCACTCGACGCCGGAGCGCATCGACGACGTGTGGCGATTCCATCGCTGGCAGTTCGTGAAACACCTCCCCACGCGCCCCGACGTGACTCCGGGAAAGCTCCGGCGTGCCTACAAGTTCTGCTTCGTGCGCAATCCCGTCACGTGGTACGAGTCGTGGTGGAAGTTCATGGCCGGAGATTGGCACCCGTGGGAGGTCGGGCGCTGGCACCCGCAGCGCCCCATCGACGACTGCGGCGACGACGACTTCAACCGCTTCGTCGAGAACGTCCTGCGCGAGCGCCCGGGCTACGTGAGCGAGATGTACGACTGGTACGCTCGGGGGGTCGACTTCGTCGGGCGCACCGAGAGCCTCACCGACGACCTCCGTCGCGCGCTCGCGGGATGCGGACTCGACGTCGACATCGAGGCGTTGCGCCGGGTCCCGGCCGAGAACGTCAGCGAACCGCGCTGCGGTCTACCGCGATGGGACGCGACCGTACTGGAGCGGCTCGTCGCGTCGGAACGCGACGCGATCGAAGCGTACGGGTACGAGCGGCAAGTCGCGGCCCTCCGCGAGGAGCGAGCCGTGACCTCCGACTGAACGCCGTGGCCGGCGGCTACCAGCCGCCTTCGTCTTCCTCCACCACTGCTTGCGGGTCGACGTTGCCTTCCTTGCCGACGCCCCCATCGACGCACTTCGCAGCGAGCCGCATGTACCGGCTGCAGAAGCACTGACAGCTCATCGGCGCGTGACACGGGTCGACGCCCGGATCGGTCTCCTCGCAAACGCAGCCTTCGGGCCGCTTCAGCTTCTCGAGCGTCTCGCGATCGCGGTCGAGACACTCGGCACACTTGCGGCAGTCGGGCGGACACGCTTTCCCGAGCGCCTTCTGCGCGTTGTACCAGGGGACCGTCTTGCTGCTGCCGCCGCCGGTCCAGCTGAGCTGCGTGCACATCCCGCCCTCGAGTGGCCGACAGCACGTGGCGCAGCCGTCCTGCGAGGGCGACGTACACGGCGGAGCCGAGGAGGCCTCCGCGGCCGCCTCGGCCGCGGCTTCCGCCGCCTGCGCCTTGGCGTCCTCCGCCTGGCCGAGCGACGGCGCGACGAGAGCAAACGACGACGACAACGTCAGAATCGCGAGAATTCGAATGAGCATGACGCCGTATTCCTTATGGGACGAGGTGTGGCAAGCGCCACCCGGGGCGATTCGCTAGCGTGGGCCCGATGTCGGACGCGTCGCACACGCCGCCTCTTCGGGGGGCCGTCGGAATCCTCGCGAATCCGCGGGCCGGCGGCGACGTGCGTCGCCTCGCCGCGCGCGCCTCCTCCTCCACCCTCGAGAGCAAGCGAAATCAGGTCACCCGTGTCGCGGTCGGCGCCCGGGCGGCGGGCGTCCGGAAGGTCTACATCGCTCGCGACCCGATGCGGGTGGCCGTCGGCGCGCTGGAGAACCTGGCTCTCGACCTCGAGGTCGAGGTCCTGGACGTGGGTGCCGAGCACACCGCCGAAGACACCCACCGGGCCACCCTGGCGATGCGCTCCGCGGGCTGCGGCGCGCTGGCCGTTCTGGGGGGCGACGGCACCAACCGGATCGTCGCTCGCGCCTGGCCCGAAGCCTTCGTCGTCCCGATCTCGACGGGTACGAACAACGTCTTCCCCCGCATGGTCGAGGCGACGATCGCCGGCGCGGCCGCGGGACTCGTCGCCGCGGACCGCCTCGACGGGGCGGAGGTCTCTCGCCCCGCGAAGCAGATCCAGCTCGATCGTGCCGATGGCGCTCGCGACATCGCCCTCATCGACGCCGGCCTCTTCGTCGACGACATCGTCGGAAACCTCATGCCGGTCGAGCCGTCGAAGATCCGATCCGTCGTCCTCGCTCGGGCCGAGCCCGCGGCCGTCGGTCTCTCGCCGATCGGTGGCCTTCTCGAGCCGTCGGGGGAAGACGACGACTTCGGCGTCGTCGTGACGTGCACGGCCCACGACGGCGGGGGAAGACCGCTGCTCGTTCCGATTTCCCCGGGGCTCTACCGCACCGTCCACGTCGCGGCCGCTCGTCGCGTCGCGCTCGACGAACCGATCACGCTCGACGGCCCCGGTGTGCTCGCGTTCGACGGCGACCGCGAGATCGCGCTCGCGCCGGGGGAGAAAGCCGTCCTGCGCGTCACTCGCGGCGGACCGAACGTGATCTCCGTCGAACGCGCGCTTCGCCTCGCGGCCGAGCGCGGGCTCTACCTCGACCGCGGACCGTTCCACGACGGGCACGGTATCCTTCCCGAGTGCTGCTGACGCGCCGGCGGCCACGGCGCGCCGAGCCGCGACCCGCACCTCGCCACTGGTAGCGAGGCGGGCCACGCCCCTCGCTGTCCTCCGCAGCCGCCACCTGCCGACCTGCACGGCGGACACGGGGGACCCCCACGACCCGCAACCCCTGCCCTCCGAGACGGCACGTCGCTTGCCAAGCATCGACGCAAGCGCCCCGTGCGCATCCACTTCATCCGGTGAGAGGGACCCACCACAGCCGAGGAATGACCTCGTTCAAGGGAACGAACTGAGTCGCGGCCGCTTGCCGGGCGACGCACGGAGCATCTCCCGCGCGTCGCCCGCGGACGCGTCCGTCGTCCCCCCGGCACCCCGCGCGAGGAGAATCGCGTTCGTCGCCGATACGCAACATCCGACCAGCACGAGGTAGACGATCGCGTCGAGCGGCCCGACGGACGCGGCGAGCAAAGGGGGACCGGCGGTATCGAGAAGTCCGACGAGCAGCCGAAACCCGATCAACACGAGCGCGAAGGACGCTGCACCCGTAGGCTCGCGCTCCGCTTGCATGCGCGCAAGAAACGCGAAGAGCGGTCCCCAGAACACGACCCAGCCTCCCCAGTTCAGCAGAGTCGAGAGCGCGTTCGCCCGCGGCGGCTCCGAGGGGAGCACGAGGCGTCCCTGCTCGAGGGCGTTCCAGAAGGCGACGTGCCCCTCGGGGTCGGTCAGGACCGGCGCGACTCCCGCCAACAGCGCCAGGACCGCGACGAACTGGATGCCGAGACCCGCGGTCACGCACCACCTGGTCGCGCGCACGGCACGCCGTTCGGGCGCCCCCGGGGCGGTCTCGTCGAGGCGACCGAGGACTCCGTAGAGATACCAGTAGAAGTAGGCCGACAGGCTGACGAGGGCGAGAACGATCACGGCGGCGACCGAGCGCGTGTGGGCAGCGCGCGAATCGTCGTCGGCGCGATGGACGGTGGCGACGCTCACCACACGCATTCTGCCGACCTCGCCGAGCCGAAGCGATGCGGGTCTATCTGCGGGACTCCCCGCTCTCGATCGCGGCGACGACCTCCCGCTGGCGCGCGAACATCCGGTCGGCCTCCGCCGGAGACTCCTCGTGGTCGTACCCCAGCAGGTGGAGGATGCCGTGCACCAGGAGCTCGCGGATCTCGTGCTCGATCGCGTGGCCGCGCTCCCCGGCCTGCCGCGCGGCCGTCGGAATCGAGATCACGACGTCACCGAGCAGCCCCGGCGCCTCCGGCCCGTCGCCCTCTCTCTGGGCGAATGCGAGGACGTCCGTCGGTGAGTTCTCGTCCCGCCACGTCGCGTTCAGCTCCCGGATCGCCTCGTCGTCCACGAGCACGATCGACAGCTCCGACCCGTCCTCGCCGAGCAACCGCAGCGCCGACTCGGCGACCTTCGCGGCCAACGGCGCGTAGCGCGCCAGCGTCCCCTCGGCCGTAACGTCGACACTCGCCATGGTGGGTCAGCCCAGGTTGTCGTACGCCCGGATGATCGCCGACACGAGGCGGTGGCGGACCACGTCGCGTTCGGTGAACTCGACGAACCGTATGCCCTGCACGTCGCGCAGGATCTCTCGGGCCTCGATCAATCCCGAATCTCGACCCGCCGGCAAATCGATCTGCGTCACGTCACCGGTGATCACGGCCTGAGAGCCGAAGCCGAGGCGCGTCAAGAACATCTTCATCTGCTCCCGCGTCGTGTTCTGCGCCTCGTCGAGGATCACGAACGAGT
>JAUIFY010000264.1 GCA_030430245.1 bacterium
CCTCCTGGCGATGCCGGCGCTCGAACTCGACGCCGCGATCGTCCACGTCGATCACTCCGACGAGCGCGGCAATGGTCAGGTCCTCGGGCCGGATCCGTACTTCGACGATCTCTTCTGCGGCGCCGCGAAAAAGCGCTTCGTGAGCTGCGAGAGCATCATCACGACCGAGGAGATGACGGAGAAAGGCTGCATCCACTCGATGGTCCTGAACCGCACCCTGACCGATGGTGTCGTCGAGGCACCGCTGGGTGCCCACCCGACCGCGTGCGTACCGAAGTACGGAATCGATCTGGAGCATTTGAAGGAATACTCCGCGACGGCGAAGGACGCCGACCTCTGGACCGCCTACCGGGCGAAGTACATCGACGTCGACCACGATGCCTACGTGGAGGCCGTGGGCGGCGAAGAGCGAGTCGGGAAGATCCCGGCTCCGATCTTCTGAGGCGCGGAGAGAACGATGAGTGATCGCGACTACACGCTCTCGGAGCTCTGCATCACCGCTTGCGCGGAGGCCTTCCGCGGGGATGGCGAGGTTCTCGCGTCCGGCATGGGGCTCATCCCGCGGCTCGGCGCGGGGCTTGCCAAGCTCACGTTCAGCCCGGACCTGCTTCTGAACGATGCCGAGTGCACGCTGGTCTCCGAACCGATCCCGCCCGGGCCACGGTCGAAGCCTCTCGCCGTCGAGGGATGGCTTCCGTTTCGCCGGGTGTTCGAGCTGCTGTGGAGCGGCAAGCGCCACGCGATGACGATGCCGACGCAGCTCGACAAGTTGGGGTACTGCAACATCAGCATGATCGGTGACCCCGCTCATCCGAAGGTCCAGCTTCTCGGGGTGCGCGGCATTCCGGGAAACACGATCAACCACCCGTGCAGCTACTTCGTGCCGAACCATTCGACGCGGACTCTGGTCGAGAAGGTCGACATGGCGTCGAGCATCGGCCACGACCCGTCGCGGTGGAAATCCGGGGTGCGGAAGGACTTCTCGGATCTCCGGCTCGCCGTGACGAACCTCGCGGTGTTCGACTTCGGCGGTCCGGGCGGCTCGATGCGTCTGCTCTCGGTCCATCCGGGCCAGACGATCGGCGGAGTGAAGGAGCAGACCGGGTTCGAGTTCGCGCAGGCCGAATCGGTCGGGCAGACGCCGGAGCCGACGGCCGAGCAGCTGAAGCTCATTCGCGAGGTTCTCGATCCGAACGACACGCGCGCCGGCGCGGTGAAGGAGTAGCCCGTGGCCGTTCCCGCGGACACCAAGATCGAAAACGGAATCGCCCACGTCGTCTTGAATCACCCTCCAGTGAACGCCTTCGACAGCGCGGGCTGGAACGACCTTGCGGCGCACATCCGCGCGCTCGGCGAGAACGACGACGTGAACGTCGTCGTGATCTCGGCCGCGGGGCGTGGCTTCTGCGCGGGCGTGGACATCAAGGAGCTCGCCGAGGACTCCGCCGTCATCACCAAGGTGAACAAGGGCTGCTACGACACGTTCGCCGCGATCTACGATTGCGCCGTCCCCGTCGTCGCTGCCGCTCATGGGTTCGTACTGGGGGGAGGGATCGGGATGGTTGGTGCGGCCGACCTTCTCGTGGCGTCGGACGATGCGACCTTCGGTCTTCCCGAGATCGATCGCGGCGCTCTCGGTGCGGCGACCCACCTGTTGCGGATGTTCGGCATGCAGAAGACCCGCAAGATGCTGCTCACCGGCGAGCCGATCACGGCTGCCGAGGCCTACCGATTGGGCGCGGTGGAAGAGGTGACGACCCGCGACGGGTTGCTTCCGGCCGCGATGAAGCTCGCCGCATCGATCGCCTCCAAGAGCCCGAAAGCGGTCAAGCTCGCGAAGGAGTCCCTCAACGGGATCGAGCTTCTCGACGTCAAGAAGAGCTACCGTTTCGAGCAGGGCTTCACGCTCGAGCTCTACACCTCGCCCGACTCGCAGGAGGCGCGCGACGCGTTCGTCGAGAAGCGCGACGCGAGCTTCAAAGACAAGCGCTGATGGATCTGACGTACACGCCCGCCGAGGAGGCCTTTCGGCAGGAGGCTCGATCGTGGCTCGAGGCCAACGTGCCTTCCGAGCCCCTCCCGTCGTTCGATACGCCGGACGGTGCGCAGGCGCATCGGGATTGGGAGCGCAAGCTCAACGACGCGGGTTGGGCCATGGTATCGTGGCCGAAGGAGTACGGTGGCCGTGGCGTGAACCTCCTCGAATGGCTGATCTTCGAGGAGGAGTACTGGCGGGTCGGCGCACCCTTGCGCTTCAACCAGAACGGCCTCTTCCTCCTGGGCCCGACCCTCATGGAGTACGGCACGCCGGAGCAGAAGGAGCGCTTCCTGCCGAAGATGGCGTCGGGGGAGGAGATCTGGGCGCAGGGCTGGTCCGAGCCGAACGCCGGGAGCGACATGGCGGCGATCCGCTCGACGGCGCGCATCGAGGGCGACGAGTTCGTGCTGAACGGCCAGAAGATCTGGTCGACGCGCGCCGTCTTCGCCGACTGGCTCTTCGGGATGTTTCGCACGGACCCCGAGTCGTCGCGGCACAAGGGACTCACCTTCATCCTGCTGCCACTCGACACGCCGGGCGTCACCGTCCGTCCGATCTCCCAGCTCGACGGGCTTCCGAGCTTCGCGGAGGTCTTCTTCGAGGATGCTCGCGTCCCGCGATGGAATCAGCTGGGCGATCTGGGGGCCGGATGGGCGGTCGCGATGGCGACCGCCGGGTTCGAGCGCGGCCTCATGCTGCGCAGCCCCGGGCGGTTTCAGGCCGCGGCGGCCCGGCTCGTCGAGCTCTACAAGCGCCATCGCGACGAATGCGACGACGCGATCCGCGACGCCGTCGTGCGTGCCTGGAGCAAGACGGAGGCGTATTGCCTCTCGACCTACCAGACCGCGACGCGCCTCGTGGCAGGCGGCAGCATCGGCTCCGAGGCTTCTCTCAACAAGATCTTCTGGTCGGAGATGGACATGGAGCTTCACGAGACCGCGCTCGCGATCCTGGAGGCGCGGGCCGAGCTGCTTTCGCACGCGCCGGCGGCCGGGGACGTGGGGCAGTGGCTCGACGGCTTCCTGTTCTCGCTGGCCGGGCCGATCTACGCCGGCACCAACGAGATCCAACGCAACGTGATCGCGGAGCGGCTCCTCGGGCTGCCCCGCGCGTAGCCCGCGCGGCAACCGACCAGCACCGCCCGGCTTGTTCCACCGACGCGCATGCGTAGGCTGATGAGGGGTGGAGCTGCGCCGTGAGTGAGAACCTACTTCCGAGCCTGACGGCTCCGTACGACATGCCGGAATCCGCCGTCGCGCATTTCGCGGACAAGGGTTGGGTGCGGCTCGATGGCGTCTTGTCGGCCGAGGAGATCGCTGCATACGACCGGGTGATCGACGAGGTGGCCCCGAAGGCCCGTTTCGACAACCGCCCGCTCGAAGACCGCGACACCTTCGGCCGCGCGTTCCTCCAGCTGGGGAATCTTCGCTTCCTCGATCTCCGGGTCCAGGCCTTCTACTCCTCACATCGCTTCGGGCAGATCGCCGGCGATCTGCTGCGAGTGGGTGCGGTTCGCGGGTACCACGACCAGGCGCTCTACAAGGAGCCTGGCGGTGGAATCACGCCGTGGCACCAGGGCCAGTTCTACTGGCCCATCGATAGCGCCGACACGATCACCATGTGGCTCGCGCTGCACGATATCGAGCCCGCGATGGGGGTCCTCCAGGTGGCGAGCGGCTCGCACCGCTTCGGGAGCCTCGGAGACTTCCACATGAGCGACGAGTCGCACGCCGCGCTGGGGAAGATGGTCCACGACATGAAGCTCGAGGTGCGGGCGCCCGAGTCGTACCGGGCGGGCGATGCGGTGTTCTTTCGCGGTTGGACCTTCGCCTCGGAAACCCAGAACTCGACCGACGAGATGCGGCGCGTCGCCTCGATGGTCTACTACGCGGACGGAGCCCGGGTGGCCCGTCTGGACCATCCGGTGCGCCTGCTCGCGCGCGACACGTTCTTCGCCGGAGTTCAGCCGGGTGATTTCGCCGCGAGCCCGCTCACGCAGGTCGTGTGGCGTCGGAAGGTCGGCTGATCACCCGGTCCGGCGGCCCGCGAGCGGTTCCTGCGCGTTGGCTCGGTCGCCGGGGCCCGCCGTACCTCGCGACCTAGGCTGGGGGTTCGAGAAGAATCACCGCTCGACCGTCGTCGCGGGGGAACGCGGCGTAGGGGCGCCAACCGGACTCGTGCAGCATCCACTCCGCGGCGGCTGCCGTACCGCGCGAGATCGATTCCTCTGGCGGGGGCGGGTAGACGATGACGACGCTGCCGTAGTCGTGAAGATCGTCCAGGCCGAGCCGACCTTCGAAGGTGTCGACCCAGATCTTCCCGTCGCCTTCGAACGCGTTGCCGATCGCGAGGCGGAGGCTCATCCAGTTCATCCTCCACGTATTCGGAATGACGAGGACGCGAAAGGCCGCTCCGTTCTGGTGCATCCGCTGCGCGATGTGGGTCGCGGCCTCCTCGACCCGCCACTCGCGGCGGTCCGGGGGCGCGAACACGAACAGGTTCCAGGCGATCGTGAGCGCGGAGAGGACGGCGATCGCGCCCACGGCGGCACGAGACCACCGGAGGGGCAGCCGCGCGATCCATGCGGTCGACGCGACTGCGATCACGGAAGTCACCGGCATGATGTATCGAGCGTCCTTGTTCGCGATGGCCAGCAACGCGGCGGTGCCTCCAGCGACGGCGAGGAACGGGGGCGTCCACCGATGAGCCGGCGCGATGCGGCAGGCTCCCGCCCGCCAGGAGGCCGCGGCGAAGACCGTACCCACCGCGAGAAGCACGGCAAGCGGCCACGTCAGATATAGATTCCACAGAGCATTCGGATAGTAGAGCAGAGACTCCCACGAGACAGGGCTGGGATCTCCTTCCGTCGCCTGTACGCCCGCGCCGAGGTGCCAGCCGGCCTGGCCCACGAGGTTCGAAGCGCTTCGGATGTACCACGGCGCGACGGGGACGACTGCCCACCCGAGTGCCGTTGCGACGCGCCGGCCGCGCTCGGGATCGGTATCGTCGCGAAGGAAGCGGGCGGCGAACCAGGTCAGTGGTGCCGCCAGGAACAGCGCGAATGCCCACTTCGTGAGCATCCCGAGCGCGAGGCTGCCGCCGAGTAGACGCGCCGAACGCCGATCGCCGAGTGGCTTCGGCACGGAGAGTCGCCAAAGCGCGAGCGCGACCGTCGCACTCAACGCCAGGTCGGTCATCACCTGACGTCCGAGCCAGGTCACGTAGACGTACGACGCGACCAGGAGGCCCGCGCCGAGGCCGGCACGCTCTCCGCTGAGGGTCCGCCCGAGCAGGTAGGTTCCTGCCATCAGGCCAAGCAACGAAATGAGGCTTCCCGACGCGAAGGCGTCGGGAAGATCGCTCACGAGCGCGGCGGGCAGCGCGAGTACGTGGAAAAGCGGTGGGTAGAACTTCGAGAGCTCATAGACTGCCCACGGGTTGGGGCGTGCCCAGCCTTCGCGAAGCCGCATCGCGAGTTCAACGTGGAGGGCCGAGTCCCAAGGCGCGTACACCCGGTCCGCGGAGAGCCAGTAGGCGAAGAGAGGGAGGAGCGCGATCCAGAAGGCGACGAGGGCCCAGAGGCTGCGACGCGAGCGCAGCGGACGTCTCCCTTGCATCGAGGGATAGTCGCACGACGCCGACGGAGTTCAAGAACCGCGGGTGACGGCCGCAGGGGGATTCCAGCCTCTCTCGCGTCGGCCCGCAACGCGCACCGATGCGACGTTGCCGACCAACGCGACCGTGAACGAGCGGACGAAGCTCTCGTCAGTTCGCGTGAGGCTGGCAGGTTTCCGGTCGTCGCTCGCGGTCGCGTCGGGGGCGCGAGGGACGGGGTCATCGCAGGGCGGGTAGGACCTCGCGGGCGAACGTTTCGGCGGCCTTCTCGTCCTGCCATTGAAGGGCCACTTCGCGCACGTCCCACTCGGTCGCGCGCCGACGGAGCTCCGTCACCATCTCCTCCGTCGTGCCGATGAGGGCCATCGGTGCGCGGCCGACGTCCTCGGGCGTCGCGTTCGTGACGGCCGCCATCTCTTCGCGCATGCGGCGGGATGCGTCCGGGGAGTCCGCGAGCATCATCATGAAGACGAAGTTGGCGATCTCGATCGCCTGAGGGTCGCGTCCGACGCGCGCGGCCTCCGAGCGAAGGAAGTCGATCTTCGAGCGGAACGCGTCCGAGTCCAGCTCGGCCGCCCCCTGCATCGAGATGTAGCCCTGCTGGCCGACCGGGGCGATGATGTTCACGACGTCCGCGTGTCGTGCGGCGATCCGGAGAAGCCCTTTGCCGCCGCCTCCGAGCACGATCGGGGGATGGGGCTTCTGCACGGGCTTCGGGAGGAGATCCGCCTCCTCGAAGTCGAAGAACTCGCCGTGGTGGGTGAATGGCACATCGTCCCATACTCCTCGGATGCAGGTGAGCGACTCGTCGAGCATCCTCAGGCGCTCGGCGATCGGCGGGAACGGGATCCCGGTCATGCGGAACTCCGTCTCGGTCCATCCCGAGCCGATGCCGGTCAGAGCGCGGCCACCGGAGAGCCGATCGAGCGTCGCGAGGCTCTGGGCGGTCACCGCGGGGTGCCGGAACAGGTTGCAGAGCACCAGGTGTCCGATGCGAACGCGTCGGGTCGCGTGGGCGGCGAGCGTCGCCATCGCCATCGAGTCGTACGCGGGTCCGTCCATGCGCTGACGCTCCGGCCCTTCGAGGACGAGATGGTCCGGGAAGTAGATGGTGTCGTAGCCGAGGTCCTCGACCATCTGCGCGGTGTCGTGGATCTGCGTGACGTCATTCGATCCGAGGCCGAGCTGCATTCCGAAGCGCATGGGGCCTGCATAGCACGGCCTACGCGGGTGCGCCCCGGTCGGCGCCGTCCGCGGCCGAGCAGGTCAGCCGGCGCGCCACCGACCCGCTGCGTACCGCTCGAGGCCGTCCCCGACCTCTCCCGTCGAGAGGGCCTCCATTCCGTACTCGTACTCGCGCAGGAGCGCGCCGGAGAGGTCCATCGACCACTGCACGTAGGACGAGAGGCGGTCCGTTCGCACGGCCCCCTGCGGGTACGCCGCAATCTCCCGCGCCAGCTCGAGAGCCGCCACGAAGGCCTCCCCCGGTTCGACCAGGCGGTTCGCAAGTCCCATCCGCAGTGCCTCGTCGCCCGAGACGCCGCGCCCGGTGAGGATGAGGTCGAGCGCGTGGCTGTGACCGATCAGGCGTGTGAGCCGGATCGTGCCGCCGTCCATCAGGGGGATCCCCCAGCGACGACAGAAGACGCCCAACACGGCATCGCGCGCCGCGACGCGGAGATCGCACCAGGAGGCGATCTCGAGGCCGCCCGCGACGGCGTGGCCCTCGATGGCGGCGATGGTGGGCTTCGCGAGCAGCAGCCGAGTCGGGCCGACGGGGCCGTCTCCGTCCGCCTCGAGGCGCGTCACCCGTTGCGGGTCGCCTTCGCGCATCGCCTTCAAATCTGCGCCGGCACAGAACGTTCCATTCGCACCGACCAGGACCGCGACGTGCAGCGCATCGTCGTGCTCGAATCGGCGGAAGGCGGCGACGAGTGCATCCGCCGTCGGGCGGTCGATCGCGTTGGCGACCTCGGGCCGGTCGAGCGTGAGGATGGCGATTCCATCGTCCGTGTCGAAGTGAACGGGCATCGTCAGGACCTCCGTTCGATACGGGTCGCTCGGTCGGGGTCGATCTGCACCGCCGCAGCGACCTGCCGCCATAGAACGTCGATGACGCGATCGGGCCGGGGGCGCGAGGGGCGGCCCAGGGCTTCGACCATCACCTGTCGCATCGCGCCGAACATCGCCGCGCCGGCGAGGCCGGGATCGACCCCGACGGGAAGCTCGCCGTTGCGCTGGCCCCGACGAATGCTGCGAGCGGCCCTCTCGACGATCGCCGCTACCCGCTCCGACTCGAGTCGTGCGACCTCCGGATCGCGCGCGAGCGGCCCGTACACGATGGCGGCGAGAGGCTCGCCGTAGTGATAGCGAACGCCCGCCTCGAGCCGGAGGCGTTCGTGCTGCGCCCAGTCTCCCCGATCCTCGAGGTCGAGAGCGAACACGCTCTCGTGGAAGCGATCATAGAAGTCGTCGACGAGAGCCGCGACCAATCCCGCCTTCGAGCCGAAGTAGCGATTGACCAGACTCGGAACGACGCCGGCCGCTGCGGCGACGGATGCGATCTCGAAGTGGCCTCGGTTGGAAACGGCGAGGTCGCGCGCCGCTGCGAGAAGGCGCCGTCGAGTCGCCAGTCCCTTGGGGGTCGTGGGCAGCGGGACCGTTGACATGGGCGCCACCGTAGATCTATTGTGAAGTGAAGTCAATTCTTTTCGATCTTGATTCACTTCTGGAGGGAGACCCATGATCGGATTTCTCGACGACCGTGCCGTGGCCCAGCGGGTGCTCGATCACGTTCGTCACGGCACGACGGACCGGGGCGAGAAGATCTGGCGCGAGCCCGTCGCGAACTACTCGAGCGACGAGCGCTTCGCGCAGGAGATCTCGGTCTTGCGGCGGTCGCCGACGCCCTTCTGTCCCTCGGCCGCCCTGGCGGAGCCCGGCGGCCACGTCGCTCGGGTCGCGGCGGGAACGCCGATCCTGGCGGTGCGGGGAGACGACGGTCGGGTACGCGCGTTCCGGAACGCATGTCGGCATCGAGGGATGCCGCTCGCCGCAGGCGCGGGCTGCGCGAAGGCCTTCGTCTGCCGATACCACGGCTGGACCTATCGGCTCGACGGAAGCCTGAGGCACGTTCCCCACGCGGACGGGTTCCCGGGGCTCGACGAGGGCGAGCACGGGCTCACGCCGGTGCTCGCGTGGGAGCACGCCGGGATCGTGTTCGTCCAACAGGACGGTGCACCGAGCCTCGAGCCTGCGCCGTGGGAAGGACTCCCCGAGGCGGTCTCGGCGCACGACGCGCTGCTCGAGACGCGGGAGGGAGACGCCGAGGTCAACTGGAAGATTTTCCTCGAAGGGTTTCTCGAGGGATACCACATCCGGCCGGCGCACCGCGACACCTTCTACCCCTATGGATACGACAACCTGAACGTCGTCGAGTGCTCCGGAAGGAACAGCCGCGTCACGTTCCCATTCCGGCGCATCGAGAAGCTCGCCGAGGTTCCCGCGAGCCGGCGCTCGATGGATGGGCGCGTCACGTACGTCTATCACCTGTTCCCGAACGCACTCGTGACGGTTCTGTCACGACACACGAATCTCGTGGTCATCGAGCCGGTCGACGTCGGCCG
>JAUIFY010000265.1 GCA_030430245.1 bacterium
CGACGCCTCTGGGCGTCGCGGGTCTGCGAGAGACCGCTCTCGCCCTCGAGCCGATGCTCGCCTACCTCCCGCCGAACGATCCCCTGCTCCGCCGAAAGTCCGTCAGTCAGACCGCGCTCCGCGGGCGGGAGCTCTGGATCATGCCCGAAGGCCACTGCTTTCGAAGCCAGGTCCTCTCGTACTGCGGTGGCGCCGCGCCCGCACACCCGTCGGGGATCGAGTTCGAGAGCGGCAGCTTCCAGACGCTGGTGCGCCTCGTCGACGAAGGCCTCGGGGCCACGGTGCTGCCGGAGCTCGTCGTGCAAGGCCTGCCCGCCCCGCGTCGTCGAAAGCAGGTACGTCCCCTGGTGACCCCTCGCCCGGTTCGCGAGATCGGCCTGGTGACGGCGCGAACGGACTTGCGGCGTCGCGTGAGCGACGCTCTCGCGACCGAGATTCGCGCGGCTCTCGCACGCGCTCTGCCGCCCGCGCCCGGAAAGCCCCTGCGGCTCGATCCGATCGACTGAGGGTGGACCCACTTCCACCGGGACCGCGCTCCTTGCCCCGACGAACGACGCGTGCGGCGCCGCGCTTGCACCGCGCCCACGCGACGGTCAAGCCTCTAGCCGGGAGCGGCTTCGGCCGGAATCGATGATCAGTCTCGACAACGTCACCAAGAGCTACGGCGCCCGAACTCTCATCGAGGACGCTACGCTCACCCTCGGGCCCGGGGAGCGCGTCGGGATCGTGGGCCCGAACGGAGCCGGCAAGTCGACGCTCTTGTCGCTCATCCTGGGCCGGGAGCAGCCGGACCGGGGCGCGATCCGAAGATCGAAGGGCCTCACCCTGGGGCATCTTCCGCAGGCAATCCTCACGACCCCGGAAGCGACGGTCCTCGAGACCTCGACGCGGCCGAGCGGCCGACTCGCAGACATCCTGGGCGATCTGGAGCGGCTGCCGGCCGAGATCGACGGGGCGACCACGGACGCGGAGCGCGAGGCGCTCAGCACCCGGCTCGCCGACGCCCACACCGCCTTCTCCGAAGCAGGTGGGCACGATCGCGAGTCCCGGGCTCGGCGCATTCTCGCCGGCCTCGGCTTCCGGCCCGGCGAGGAGGAACGGCGGCTCGGGACCTTCTCGGGCGGCTACGTGATGCGGGCCGAGCTCGCTCGCCTTCTCGTCGACCTTCCGGACGTACTGCTCCTCGACGAGCCGACGAACCACCTGGACCTCGAGTCGGTCCTCTGGCTCCAGGGCTTCCTCGTTCAAGCGCGATCCACCCTCCTCATCATCTCGCACGACCGGGCGTTTCTCGACGCGACGGTGGGCTCCATCGTGGAGGTCGATCGTCGGCAGCTCACCCGATACGCCGGAACGTACGAGGACTACGTACGAGAGCGTGCGGCCCGGCGCTCCCAGCTCGAAGCGGCCGCCAAGGCGCAAGATCGGCGCATCAAGCAGACCGAGCGCTTCATCGAGCGCTTCCGCGCCAAGAACACGAAGGCGACGCAGGTTCAGAGTCGAATCAAGGCACTCGCGAAGGAGCAGCGGATCGAGATCCACTCGGAGAGCGCCCGGGTGAAGCTTCGCTTCCCGCAGCCCGAGCGAACCTCCGACGTCGCCCTACGGCTCGAAGCCGTCTCGTTCGGGTACGCAGATGAACCCGTGTACGACGGACTCGATTTTCGACTCGAGCGTGGGGAGAAGACCGTCCTCGTCGGACCCAACGGCGCGGGGAAGTCCACCCTCCTGAAGCTTCTCGGCGGCGTCCTCGAGCCCACCGCGGGAGAGCGAGAGCTCGGGCTTCGCGCGACGATCGGCTACTACTCGCAACACCGGCACGACCTCCTCGCGCTCGACAAGACCGTGCTCGAGAACGCCCGTGCCGCGGCACCCGACCAGACCGAGACGGTCGTCCGAACCCTCCTCGGATCGTTCCTCTTCCGAGGCGACGACGTCTTCAAGCCCGTGTCGGTCCTGAGCGGTGGCGAGAAGAGCCGGCTGGCTCTGGCGAGGATCCTGCTCGCCCCGCCGAGCGTTCTCCTCATGGACGAGCCGACCACCCACCTCGACATCCCCTCGGTCGATGCGCTGATCCAGGCACTGGAGGACTTCGAGGGAAGCCTCTGCTTCGTGAGCCACGACGTCCACTTCATCCGCCGGCTCGCTCGCCGGGTCGTGCGGATCGAGCCCGGCCGGGTGACGGATTACCCCGGGGACTGGGCATACTACGTCTGGAAGCACGGCCAGGAGGTCGCCGGGGGCGAGGCCCCGGCCGCGGCGCGGTCGTCCTCTGGCGACGGCGTCCCGGTCGGGGAGCGCTCGGGCCGGGGCCGCCGCGCCGAAAAAAGAGCGGCCGCGGAGGCGCGCGCCGAGCGGACCCGCCGAACCGGTCCCCTACGCGCCGAGCTCACCACCCTCGAGAGCGAGATCGAGGGCCTCGAAGCCGAGAAGGCGAGGCTCGAGAGCCAGCTCGCGGCGCCAGAAACCTACGAGAATCCAGACTTCGACGTCGCATCGGCCCAACGCCGGCACGCCGAGATCCAGGCCGATCTCACCGCCCGCATGGACCGCTGGGTGGAGGTCCAGGACGCCCTCGAGACCGCCGAATCGGACCTCTCCGATTGAGATCGCGACGCCGGGTTCCACGGCCGTGGAGAGAGGGGGGTTGAATCTCCCGGCCCGGCGTGAGTACATCACGCTTCAAGGCAAGTTGAGCCCTGCGAAGGAACCCACCCGAATGATGATCATGAATGCACATGACGACTGGCGCGGAAACGGCGCCCGGCGTGTACGTGCGTTCTCGGTGCGTTCCGCCGCAGCCGTCGCGGGTCTTTCGATCGTCTGTGCGCAGGCCAAGCGCACGCCGGTCGCCACGATTTGCGACATCCGGCCCAGCAGCCCACCGCGAGGAAATCGGTAGAATCCGAAATCGAACGATTCCTCGAAGGAAAAGGCCGCTGGGAGAAACCCCAGCGGCCTTTTTTTTGGCCGATCGAGGAACAACCAAGCCCCGGAAACGAAAACTGGGGCGGGAAGGAGAGTAAGGAGCCATGGACACGATCACGATCGATCCCAGAGTCCTGTCGGACCGCATCCGCTTCGTGGTGCGGGACGAGCCCAAGGCGTTCGCCTACGACCTCGGGCTCAGCCTGTCGGCCGTCTACAACTACATGAACGGCCGGATTCCGACGACGGACGTGCTGTACCGCATTGCCAAGTACACGGGATACCCCATGGAGTGGTTCCTGGGGGAAGAGATCCCGGATGCGGCGACGACCTCGGTCGCAGCTTGATCCGCTAGACGGGAAGCCCGGGTCCCCGCGGCCGAAGACGGCCTCGGCCGCGGGGACCTCGAACGCACGACCCAGGCCGCTGGCGTTTTCCGACTTTCCGGGTTGGCGATCCAGACGCTAGTCTGGAAGAGACGCGCCACCCCGATGCCTACCCTCCGCGCGTCGACAGGAACGTGGAGGTCTCTTCTTTGCCTTTCGACACCCGCAACCGCCCCGAGCCGACGCGGCTCGCGCCCATCCTCGCCGCCTTTCTCATCAGCGCCCTTGCCGCCTGCGGCGGCGGTGGTGGCGACGGTGGATCCTCGAACGAGCCCCCCGCCCCGGCGCCGTCGCCGATCCCCGTGGACCCCCCGACGGAAGAGCCGCGAAACCGGAGCACGGCCGAGATCGTCGTCGAGAACGGCGACCGGGCGGCCGACGGCTTCGTGATCGGGAACATCGAAGACGCCTCGCTCGCCGACGACGGAAGGCTCGCGGTGATCGCGTCCGCCGATCGGGGCGATTCTCGCGCGGTTCTGCGGCGAGACCCGGACGGCACCCTCCGCACCGTGTTCGACGCCCAGACCGCACCGGCCGACGTCGACCTCTCGACGCTCAGCCGGATCCGCATGGCCCCGACCGGCGAGTTCGCCTTCCGGAGTGGAGACGGCCTCGACAGCGACCAGCTCCACCTGGCGATCGGCGACGACGTTCGGACCATCGCCGGCACGGACGGCGCCGTCGCGCCGGAGTTCCGGATCCTCGGCAACTTCCGCATCGTTCGAGACGGCGTCGTCGCCTTCGTCGGCGGCGGTGGCGAGTGCGAGACCGACACCACCGGCGACTCGGTGCGCGAGCTGTGCACCATGGCGCTTTTCCTCGCCGACGGCGAAACGGTGCGGCAGATCCGCCACGAGGACTTCGAGCTCGATCGTCGGCAGGCGAACGACGCCCAGATCGCGATGGACGAAACCGGCGTCGTGTTCTTCTCGGTCCCCGGGCGACGCACGTCTCCGGTCGTCGTCGGATTCGACGGGGAAACGACAAACGTCCTCCTGCGCAACAACGGCGAGGTTCCCGGCTTCGGCGTGCTGTCGCGCGTGGACATCGTCGACCTCGACGAGGAGGGACGCCTTCTGGTCGAGCTGGGCATCCAGCCCGAGGATCCGGCAGATCCGGTGCTCGATCACGTCGGCCTGCTCGACGGCGATCGGTTGACCGACTTCGCGGTCGAGGGAACGGAGGAAGGCAACCGCAGCCTCTTCTCCCTGCGCGGGATCGGCCTGGGGGGCGGTCGTGCCCTGTACGAAGCAACGCTCCTCGACGAGACGACGGGGGAGGAGTCCGCGTGCCTCCGCCTCGGCGACGCGAGCTCGGTCCGCGAGATCGTTTGCGAGGGGGCGCCCTTCCCGGACGAGGCGCTCGAGGTCTTCTCGATCGGCGGCACCCGAATCAATGCGCGCGGCGACGTGCTCTTCGTGACGACCCTGGGAACGCGTACCGCGGCGACCACGCGGGTCGAAGAGACCCGAGCGACCGTTCGGCGCGCCGATGGGGAGCTCGTCACTCTCGTCTCGAGCGCCGACAACGATCTCCTGGGAACCATCACCCGCCTGACCACCGTCGCCTTCAACGACGTCGGCCAGGCCCTGATCGTCGCGGAGCGAAGCCGCTCCAGCGATCGAGCCCTCCTCCTCGGCAGCAGCCGCTGAGGGCCCGCGAAGGGACGGTCAGAAGCTGTCCTTCCGCTTCCGGGTCTCGGCGAACACCTCGACCGGATCCCGCCCGACCATCCGCAGAGTCTCCTGAAGAGACGCCGCCTCGGCTCGCAAGAAGGGATTCGTCCGCAGCTCGAGACCGATCGTCGTGGGAACGGTGGGCTCGCCCGCGGCGCGCTTGTCGTCGATCTCCTTCGCGCGAGCGACGAGCTCGGCGTTGTTCGGATCGACCGTCAGCGCGAACCGCGCATTGGCCTGCGTGTACTCGTGAGCACAGTAGACACGCGTTTCGGTCGGCAGCTTCATGAGCTTTCCGAGCGACGTCCACATCTGCGCGGGCGTCCCCTCGAAGAGCCGACCACAACCGAGCGCGAACAGCGTGTCGCCGACGAAGGCGACACCATCGTCCTCGAACCAATAGGCGATGTGCCCCGCGGTGTGCCCGGGCACGTCGAGCACGACGGCGCGGTGCGGGCCGAACTCCACGACGTCGCCCTCCCCGACGGACCGCTCGAGGCTCGGGATCTTGTCCTGCTCGTTCGCCGGACCGATGATCTGGCAACCCGTCTCGTCGCGGAGCGCGACGTTCCCGCCAGCGTGATCCGGGTGCCAGTGGGTGTTCAGGATGTGCGTGAGCTTCCAGCCCTTCCGGCGTAGCGCCGCCCGAATCGGCTCGACCTCCGGCGTGTCGATGCACGCCGTCACGTCCGCGTCGGCGTCGTGGATCAGAAAGCCATAGTTGTCGGCCAGACACGGGAACTGGTGGATCTCGAGCTTCGCCATGCCGGAGAGGCTAGCAGGCGGGAGCGGCGAACGAGAAGCGACCGACCGAGACGCTCAGCCGACCGCGTCGAGCGCTCTGCGGGCGGCCGCGTCGACGCGCGCAGCGACGTCGGACATGAAGCCCGCGGCGAACGCGTCCGCGTCCGAAGGGGGCAGGTTCGCCAGGTCGCGAGCCGCGTCGAGGCCCGCCACGAGGAGCTCGGTCTCGATCGGATCGAGCTCGGCGCGCACCACGTCGGTCTTCTCGGGCGCCGCCTCGACGGCGAGAGCGATCTTCTCGAACACCCACCAGAGGACGTCGCTCGGCTCGTCCGTCCCCCGTCGCAACGCCTCCGGCAGTCCGGGGGCGACCACCACGGGGAAGAAGAGCGAGGAGCACGGACGACCGAAGCTGACCCATACGAGCGGCAACGCGGACGACGAGTGCAGCGGCGCGATCACGCTCGCGGTCGTTCGGCTGAGCCCTTCGTGCATGCAGATCGTGTAGTAGGCCTCCGACTCCGGCTCGGCGCCCGGCTGGAAGCGCGACCCCGACACGTCGTGGTCCCGCAGCACGTCTCGAAGCGCCGCGACGTCGACCCGGCCCGAAAGGTCGGCGAGCCGCGTCCGCGAGCAACGCAGGCGACCTTCGGAAAGCGCGCGGGGTACGTTCTCGACGTCGCGATACGTCTCTTCGAAGTCGAAGGGCTCGCTGACCGGCCATCCTTCACGAACCGCGTGAGCGCGCAGCTCACGCGAGACCCGATCCCAATCCGACCCGATCGTGATCTGGTTCGAGATCGAGTCCGTGGCCCGACAGCGACGTGCCGCCCAATGGCGACCCGGTGCCTCGAGGATCCAGGCGCCGCCTGCATCGGCGATCAGGAACGAGCTGTTGTACGGGAACTCGAACTCGCGAAAGCCCGACCCGCCCTGGCCGTGATGCTCGATGAGCTCCGTCAGGACCGCGATCGCCTCGTCCACCGTGCGGGCGCGCTCGAGCCCGAGACGGACGAGATCCATCCCGAGCAGTCCGCTTGCGGCCGGCGGCTCGCGCGCGAAGATGGTCTCGTTGCCGATGGCGAGACCGTGCTCGTTGATCCCGTGCTCGAACCCCCACAGCCAGACGGGCTTGGATCCGAGCACACGGTGCGTGCGTCGCACCTGGGGAATCTCGAGGTACTGGCACCGAACGCTCGCGCCCGGTGGATGCTCGGCTCGCTCGACGAACTCGAGCGGCTGGCACTCTCCCGGGGGGCGGTCGCTGTTCTTTGCGAAGAGGGTCGCGCCCGAGGACGTCGCCGTCCCCAGCGCCACCATGGTGTCGCAGCCCGCGACCCGCCCGGCTGGACCGGATGCCACCATCCGGTCCAGCCTCTAGCGGATCGAAGCTGCGTTGGGAATCACGCCCCGGCTAGTCGCCGCTACCGAAGCTGCGATGCCCCGCGAGCTCGTCGATCGTCTGGCTCTCGGTCGGCACGCTCGGCTTGCGAGCGGCCAGAGCCTCGATCGCGCGGCGCGCGAGCTTGCTCGGCTTCGCGTGACCGTTCTCCCAACGGTTGACCGTCGAGAACGTCACGGCCACCGCATGGGCGAACTCCTCCTGCGTGAGGCCCAGTCGCTTCCTGAGCTCCCGGATCTCCGCTCCCGTGAGATCGTCCGACATGCCTTGGTCCTCCATGTATGCAGCTTCCATCACTCGTTCACTCCTCGGTCTCTGCGATCGGGGGGCGTCCCGCCTCCCCATGACTCGTGCACAAGGGCTCGCACCGGGACGGCGGGCACCATCGCCACCCCTGAACCAGATCCGAGACCGTCCGTGGCCTCGTTGTCGATGTGATCCTCTGCAACGTAGGTGCCATCGCAGAAACCCTGCATTTGCGGGGATTCTACCCCAGCCCGACCGTCACGAAATGAACTATAGCGTTATCAATGCGGCGCACTTTGCCGGGTAGCGCCCGCTCGGACCTTGCCGCGGCGGGACTGTCGGCTACCGTTCTCCTCCATGGCGCTCACGTCCGACGAGGTCCTCGAGGCCCTGAAGCAGGTGAAATATCCCGGGTTTTCCAGGGACATCGTCTCCTTCGGAATCGTGCGGGACGTCCGAATCGACGATTCCGGAACGCGGATCGTACTCGCACCGCCGGCGGGCGATCCGGATCTGGTCGGCAAGATTCGCCCCCGCATCGAGGCCGCCGTCAAAGATCTGCCGGGAGCGGGCGCGCTCGAGCTGGTGACCGAGCTCGCCCCCCAGGCCGGCCGAACGGCCGGCCCGGCACCGTCCGATTCCGCTTCGGGAGCGCGCGAACATCATGGCTCCCCCCAGCCCGTCGCCGCCGGCGGCCGCGGGCCCAAGCCGATCCCGGGCGTCCGAAGCATCATCGCGGTCGCGAGCGGCAAGGGGGGCGTCGGGAAATCGACGGTCGCGGCGAACCTCGCCCTGGCACTCCGCACCTACGGTCGGGTGGGCCTCCTCGATGCGGACGTCTACGGCCCGAGCGCACCGCTCCTCCTGGGAACGGAGGGCGCTCAGCCCGAGGTCACCTCCGACCGACGAATCACTCCGATCGAGGCCCACGGCATCCGGATGATCTCGATGGGCTTCTTCATCGAGCAGGATCGACCCGTCATCTGGCGCGGCCCCATGGTCACCAAGCTCGTGGCCGAGTTCATCAACAACGTCGAATGGGGTGATCTGGACTACCTCGTCCTGGACCTCCCCCCGGGCACCGGAGACGTCCAGCTGACTCTCGCGCAGCAGCTGGTGATGAACGGCGGCGTGATCGTCACGACGCCGCAGGAGGTGGCCCTGGCCGACGTGCGCCGCGGCGTGAAGATGTTCGGACAGGTGGGGGTCCCGGTGCTGGGACTCATCGAGAACATGAGCGGCCACGTCTGCTCCCAATGCGGCCACGCGACCGACGTCTTCGGCACCGGGGGCGGCGAGAAGATGGCCGGGGAGCTCGAGATCCCGTTCCTCGGACGCATCGGCCTCGTCGCGAGCGTCGGCAGCCATGGCGACAAGGGAACTCCGATCGTCGAGGCCGAGCCGGATAGCCCGGTCACGCAGCAGTTCCGGCAGATCGCCTCCGAGCTCTCGCGGGCCGTCTGAGAAGCGCGCACGAAAAAGGGCGCGTGAGCTTTCGCCCACGCGCCCTCGTTTCGGATCGATCGCTCGGGCTCAGTCGGACAGACGAGAGAGAGCGCGGAGCGAGAACTGCGACGGGTCCATGTTGCGGTCGATGAACTGCGACGCGTAGCGGCCGCCGAGCGCCGCGCGGTCGGTCTTGTCGTTCACGCCCATCACCATGTTCGGCGTCGTGAGGCCGAACTCGCCATCGTCGCTACGCGACCAGTGGTACGAGCACATGGCGGTGTAGAAATACTCACCCGCCCGGTTGTGCACGTTCTTCCAGTAGATGCGGCTCATGTCCTTGTCGATGTACATGATGACCTTGCCGAAGTTGTAGTAGGGGTCGGTCGACTGGCCTTCGATCACCCAGACCGGGCGTTCGACCAT
>JAUIFY010000266.1 GCA_030430245.1 bacterium
CCGATGTTTCGGTATCTCGACGTCGACGCCGAGCGTCGGGCCGAGCGGCGCCTCGCGTGGAACGAGCCCGTGGAGTGGCCGGCGTGGGTGCTCGCCGGGCTCGTGGTGGCGGCGGTCGCACCCGCGGTGGTCACGTTCCTCCGGGAGCGGCAATGATCGCGTACGTGCTGCGCCGGCTTGCATACGGCTTTGCGACCGTGCTCGGTGTGCTCGCCTTCCTCTTCGGGCTGTTCTTCCTCTACGCCACGCCAGAGGACATGGCGCGGCGCGCCCTCGGCGACAAGGCTCCGCCGCAGGCGATCGAGCAGTGGATCGTGAACCACGAGTATCACCACCCGTTGTTCTGGAACCCCGAGAACCCCGGAAAGACGTTGATCGTCGACCACTACCGGCGGATGCTCACCTTCGATTTCGGCCGAAGCGATGCGGACGACGTCCGGGTCACCACGCGTCTTCGAGAGGGGGTCGGGCCGAGCCTCTCGCTGACCGTTCCGCTGTTCTTCGGCGGGCTCGTGCTCTCGATCAGCCTCGCGCTCTTCGTCGCGACGTTCCGGGAGACGTACATCGATCGCGCGGGCGTCGCGCTCTGTGTGCTCGCGATGAGCGTATCGATCCTTCTCTACATCATCGGGGGGCAGTTTCTGATCGCCCGGATCCTGAAGTGGTTTCCGATCTCGGGGTACGACGCCGATCCGGCCGTGATCGCGCGCTTCCTCGTCCTGCCCGTTCTGGTCGGTCTCGCGGCGAGCTTCGGCGAGCAGGTTCGCTTCTACCGTACCGTGTTCGTCGAGGAGACGAATCGCGACTACGTCCGCACCGCGCGCGCGAAGGGATGCGGCGATGGTCGCGTGATGTGGCACCACGTTCTGCGCAACGCGATGATCCCGATCATCACGCGTGTCGTTCTGGCCATCCCGTTCCTGTTCACCGGTTCGATCCTCCTCGAGTCCTTCTTCGCGATTCCGGGCTTGGGCTCGATGACGGTGGATGCGATTCATGCGAACGACTTCGCGACTCTCCGGGTCATGGTCTTCCTCGGCTCGGTCTTCTTCATCGCCGGCCAGATCGTGACCGACGTCTGCTACACGCTGGCCGATCCCCGGGTGCGGCTGGAGTAGAGCCGTGGAGTCGTACGTTCTGTCGAACCTGATCACGTCGGCCCTCGTTGCGGGGCTGGCGTTGGCCCTCTGGGGCGCGCGGCGGAGTCCTCTGTGGCGGAACGCGGGCCGGGAGCTCGCGCGGCGCCGACCCGTCGCGCTCGCGGTCGTCGCTGCCTATGCGCTGGTGGCCGGCCTCGACTCGGTCGCCTGGACCGATCCCCATCACGAGGTCGCCGAGAGCGAGGCGGTCCTGCTGGGCGAGCCGCGGAGCGCGATCGATCGCCTGTTTCCCGCCGACTTCCAGGAGGCGAGCTACTCGGCTCCATTCGCGGACCACGAGCTGTACGGAGGAGAAGCCCTCCGACATCCCGGAGGGCACTGGCTCGGGACCGACATCATCGGACGCGACGTCCTACATCGCACGCTCAAGGGAGCTCGCGTCGCACTCATCATCGGCGGGCTCACGAGCCTCATCGTCCTTCCTCTCGCTCTTCTCGTCGGAGTCTCGGCGGGCTACGTCGGGGGACGTGTCGACGACGTCGTGTTCTTCCTGATGTCGACGCTCGCTTCGATGCCGAGTCTTCTGCTGTTGATCGCTCTCATCATGGTGCTCGGCGTGGGCACGGTGCAGGTGTGCGTGGCTCTCGGCGTCACGGGATGGGTGGGACTGGCGCGACTCGTGCGCGCCGAGACGTTCAAGATTCGCGAGCTCGAGTACGTCGACGCGGCGCGGGTGCTGGGGACGTCGGAGCTGCGGATCGTCGGGCGCCATGTCCTGCCGAACCTGATGCACCTCGTCGTGATCACGTTCGCGTTGCTTTTCTCGAGCCTCGTGCTGTCGGAGGTCGTGCTCTCCTGGCTCGGAATCGGGATCGAGGGATCATGGGGGCGCATGATCGATCAGGCGCGGACGGAGCTCTCGCGGGAGCCGGTCATCTGGTGGGGCATCACATCGGCGTCCGTGGCGCTCTTCTCGTTGATCCTCGCCGTCAATCAGCTGGCCGACGCCGTACGGGACATCCTCGATCCGAGGACGGTCGGGGAGGAGTCGTGAGCGACACGGTCCTCGACGTGGGCGATCTCCGAACCAGCTTCCCGAGCGCGGAAGGTCGCGTCGACGTGGTCGATCGGGTGTCGTTCGACGTCGGCGCGGGCGAGACGGTCGCCCTGGTGGGCGAATCGGGGTGCGGAAAGTCGATGACGGCGCTGTCCATCATGCGCCTGGTGCCGAAGCCCGGCCGGGTCGAGGGCGGCTCGATTCGCGTAGGCGCGCGCGACGTGCGCACCCTCCCGGTGGCGGAGATGCGACGGGTGCGTGGCGGCGACGTGTCGATGATCTTCCAGGAGCCGATGACGAGCTTGAATCCGGTCCAGCGTTGCGGTCGGCAGATCGTCGAGGCGATCCGGTTGCATCACCCGGAGTCGTCGGAAGAAGCCCGGCGCCGGGCACGCGATCTGTTCGGGGAGGTCGGCATCCCCGACGCCGAGGCCCGCCTCGACGCGTATCCCCACCAGCTCTCGGGAGGAATGCGCCAGCGCGTCATGATCGCCATGGCGCTTGCGTCGCGGCCGAAGCTCCTGATCGCGGACGAGCCGACGACGGCGCTCGACGTGACGATCCAGGCGCAGATTCTCGAGCTGTTGCGGACCCTGCAGCGCGAGCATCGAATGGCGGTCCTTCTCATCACGCACGACCTCGGCATCGTGAACGAGATCGCCGATCGGGTCCTGGTGATGTACGCAGGCCGCATCATCGAAGAAGGCGGTCGACGCGACGTGCTCGCCCGGCCCGGTCATCCGTACACCCGCGGGCTGCTGCGTTCCCTTCCGGGCGTGGTCGAGCGCGGCGCGCGCCTCGAAGAGATCGCCGGCGTCGTGCCGCGTCCGTCGGAATGGGGGGCCGGCTGCCGCTTCACGAATCGATGCCCGCTCGCCTTCGATCCGTGTGCGGGCACCGAGGCCCCGCGCGTCGAGGTGGGCGCCCGGCACGTCGCCTGGTGTCACGCAGCGGCGCGCGACGAGGGCGGGCGCTCGTGAGTGCCGGCCCCGCGCTCTTGCGGGTCGAGGGACTCGAGACGCACTTCCCCGTGCGCACCGGCCCGCTTCACCGGGTGACGGGGGCCGTGCGTGCCGTCGACGGAGTCGATCTCGTCGTCGAAGCCGGGAAGACGTTGGCGCTCGTCGGCGAGTCGGGCTGTGGCAAGACGACGGTCGGGCGCTCGATCCTCGGCCTCGAGCGCCCGCGGGCGGGGCGCATCCTGTTCGACGGGGTCGACCTGCTCGCCCTCGATCGAGCCGGGTTCGCGCCGTATCGCAAGCGGATCCAGATGGTGTTCCAGGATCCGGCCGCCGCCCTCGACCCGCGGATGCGCATCCGGGAGGCGGTCGCCGAGGGGATGGTCGCCTTCGGAATCGGGACGAGCCGGAGCGAGCGCACGGAGATCGTGGCGTCGCTCCTCGCGCGCGTGAAGCTCGATCCGGACGTGATGTCGCGCTATCCGCATCAGCTCTCGGGCGGGCAACGCCAGCGCGTCTCCATCGCGCGGGCGCTCGCGGTCGACCCCGAGCTCGTCGTCTGCGACGAGTCGGTCTCGGCGTTGGACGTGTCGATCCAGGCGCAGATCCTGAATCTGCTCGCCGACCTCCAACGAGAGCGCCGCCTCGCCTACCTCTTCATCACACACGACCTCGGGGTGGTCCGGCACGTCGCCGACCGGGTCGCGGTGATGTACCTGGGGCAGGTCGTCGAGGAAGGCCCGGTGGCGCGGGTCTTCGACGCGCCGGCGCATCCATATACGGAAGGTCTGCTGGCGGCCGCTCCGTCGCTCGATCCGGATCGGGGCCCGCGACCCGTCGTCGTCCGGGGCGACGTCCCCTCGCCGTCGAATCCCCCGCCCGGCTGTCGGTTCCACACCCGGTGCCCCCACGTCTTCGCCCGATGCCGGGTCGAGCCGCCCCCGACCTTCGACGTCGACGGGGGCATGAGCCGCTGCTTTCTCCGGGAGCCGTAGGAGACCCGGCCGATCTCGTCCGCGCCGGGAAAACCCAGTGCGGGCAGGGGGATCCGCCTGCGACAATTTACCGCATTTCGCGGTTCGTCCGGCGCGCATACTCTCCCGCGGTCTGGGAACCAATCAACGTGGGGGAACCGATGCGTCTCGATCTCGTCCGAAATCTCCTTCTCGCCGCCGTTCTGGGGGCATTCACGGTCGCCTGCGGTGACTCCGCCACGAGCGGGTCGGGGCACGCCGACGACGACGGCATGCACACGCACGACCCGGGGGACCCGAATGCCGGCGACGAGCTCGCACGGGCCGCGTGCCATGGCCTCCACGGCGAGGGGACCGTCGTCGAGGCGGCACTCGACCACGCCGGTGCGGCCGACGTCGTGCTGATGCCGGGGGACACGACCTGGATCGTGCAGCTTCCCGACGGCGCGCCGAGCTTCGCGACGCTGATGCTGCCGACGGAGCACACCGACTGGGCCATCTTCGTCGATCACCCGGGCGTGGTCGTCAGCATCACGAGCCACGAGACGAACGATCGCTTCGATGTGACGCCGGAGAACCCGAACGAAGCGTGTCCCGACGACATGCGCGTCGACGCGCGTGTCCACGTCCACTCCGACGGGCACCACATCCTCGAGTTCTCGGCCGACGGGGCCCGGGAGATTCGCTTCCAGATGCGGGCCGAGTCCCAGGGGCACGGTGGCCACGAGGCGGACATGGTCGCGCAAGCCGCGTGCGTCCTCGCGCAGGGGGCGCACACGATGATCGCCGCCGCGTCGACGCCCGAGGCCGCGCTCGCGGGGGACGTGATGATGACCGGAGACTCCATCTACCACGTGATGCTCCCGGATGGCCCGGCGTGGGCGGCGGTCCATCTGCCGACCGACCACACCGATTGGGCCTTCTTCGTGAGCGAGCCGAACCTCGCGCTCTCGGTCGCGAACGACGATGTGGGCTCGTTCGGGATCACGCCGCACGACCCGAACGCCGCGTGTCCCGAGACGTTCCAGGTCGACAGCCGGATCCACATCCATTCGGCCGGCGTCTTCCTCGTCGAGTTCTCCGAGAGCGGCCCGGGCCACGTGCTGTTCAACGTGGCTTCCGAGTCCGAAGGGCACGACGGCGGGCACGACGACCATGACGACGACGGCCACGACGACGACGGCCATGACGACGACGGGCACGACGGCCACGACGCATAGGTCGGCCCGGAACTCCGGGGCGCCGGTCTGCGACGATTTGTCGCGTTGCCGCGAGGGCGGGACGGACGTACCCATGAAGACATGCATCGGCGCATCGCACGGATGGGCTTTGGAAAGGAGCATCGCATGAGAGCTGGAATCTTCGGGGCCTTCGCCCTCTCGCTCGTGGTGGGGGCGGCCGCGCCGGCCGTCGCGCAGACGATCGGTACGCCCGGGGTCAGCGGCGACCAGCTCCTCTTCATCTACGACGCTCGCGAAGATCGCGTATCGTTCCTGAACGTCGCGAATCCGTCGTCGGAGACGATCTTCGTCGACGTGGCTCTGTACTCGCAGGACCTGACCGAGGAGCTCGCGGGCCAGACGATCTCGCTGGGTCCGGCCTCGAACACGGTCATCGACCCGACGAGCTTCGGGGGTGGTGGGGCGAACGGCGCCGCCGGCCTCGCGACCGTGACCCCGGTCCTCGGCGCGGAGAACCTCACGCCGGTCGTTCCGCCGCAGCCGATCGTGGGTGGCTTCACGCTCGCGAATCTCGATCTGATGTCGGGCTTCGGTCAGAACCCGTTCGCTCGCTTCGCGGTCGACGGGAGCGGCGACCCGGTGTCGGCCGGAACCGAGGTCGACGGGGCGAGCGTCGCCTATCAGCGCTTCGACCCGGGCATCCTGATGATTCCGGTCTACTTCAACCCGGCCGATCTGGCTCCCCCCGAGAACGACGGCAACCGGGTTCTGCTCGTCGCGTTCGGCGACGACTACGACGGCGCCTACGGGCTGTCGCCGGTCTCGACGAGCGCGGCGGGCAGCTTCTTCAACGCGAGTGGTCTGCTGATTGCGGAGAACACGGTGCCGCTCACCGGCGTCCTTCTTAGCGATCTGCAGTCGATGGCGGGAGAGTCGAGCCTCGACGGCTCGAGCGGGAAGGCGTTCTTCGAGATCGATGCGAACGGCGGGAACGTCTTCGGGCTCTTCAGCCAGTCGATCGGAACGTTCGCCGCGGGCCAGCGCATGCCGGCCGTCGCGATCGTCCCGGAGGGCACCGAGCCGCCGGTCGAGATGTCGATCGCCTTCGAGGCGCGGGTCGACGGTGAGCCGTTCTCCTGCGACCGCACGTACACCGATGTCGGGACGACCAACGCGACGGTGGAGCCCACGGATGCGCGTCTCTACATCGAGAACGTCCGTCTCGTGAACTCGGACGGCGGCGAGGTCGCGCTCCAGCTCGATCAGGACGGCACGTGGCAGGTCCAGGACGTGGCGCTCCTCGACTTCGAGAACGCGACCGGTCTCTGCGGGCAACGCGGTACGCCCGAGATGAACTCGACGGTCCGCGGGATGATCCCGGAAGGAACGTACGATCGAATTCGCTTCGAGATGGGGGTCACCGAGAGCCTGAATCACGGCGACTCGGCAACCGCTCCCGCGCCGCTCAACAAGACCGCGCTCTTCTGGAGCTGGAACTCGGGGTACAAGTTCATCCGCTACGACAACATCGCCGAGAGCAACGGCAACGAGTTCCGGGTGCACATCGGCAGCACGGCGTGCGAGGGCGACGGTCGGGGGAACGCGTCGTGTGGCAACTCCAACCGCGCGGCGGTCGACCTCCCGTTCGATCCGGCCACCAACAAGATCGTCGTCCAGCTGGGCGCGTTCCTCGAGAACGTGAACGTGGAGCAGAACACGCCGGAGACCGCGCCGGGCTGCATGTCGTCGCCGGGCGATCCCGAGTGTGTGCCGGTCTTCGCCGCGGCCGGGATCCCGTACGACGCGAATGCGGGTGGCTCGCAGCAGATCTTCACCGTAGAATAGGTACTTGATGAGGTTCGTTCGGACATTCCTCGCGGTTGCCCTCTCGACCGCCGTCGCCGCGTGTGGCGGTGGTGGAGGAGGCGGCGGAGACTCCGCGCCGGGGCCGGTCGATCCGGAGCCGACGCCGACACCCGCCGAGACGCCGGATCCCACGGCGTTACCGCCGGTGAACCCGGGCGAACCGACCGCGTACGAGTTCGACCTCCCGCCGGGCTTCCCGCAGCCGCTCGTCCCCGAGGACAACCCGATGACCGTCGAGGGCGTCGAGCTCGGACGACACCTCTTCTACGAGCGGCGGCTGTCTCTGAACGAAACGCAGTCGTGTGGGGACTGCCACCAGCAGGCGCTCGCCTTCAGCGACGGTCTCGCGTTGGCCGAGGGGTCGACCGGAGAGATTCACCCCCGGAACTCTCCGAGCCTGACGAACGTCGTGTACAATCCGACGCTCACGTGGATGAACCCCCTCCTCCAGCTCCTCGAGAACCAGGCGTTGACGCCGATCTTCGGGGAGAACCCGGTCGAGCTGGGCTTCAGCGGCAAGGAAGACGAGCTGCTCGAGAGGCTGCGGAGCGAAGCGCTCTACCAGGTCTTGTTCGGGAACGCGTATCCCGACGAAGACGCGCCGATCACGCTCGACAATCTGACCAGCGCCATCGCGTCGTTCCAGCGCACCATGATCTCGGGCAACTCGGCGTTCGACAAGTTCGTGTACCAGGGTCAGGACGACGCGATTTCCGAGGAGGCGAAGCGAGGTTTCTTGCTCTTCGACAGCGAGACGCTCGAGTGCAACCACTGCCACGGCGGCCTCAACTTCGCGAGCTCGCTGACCCACGAGGGCAATCCGAACGACCCGACGCCGTTCGAGAACAACGGTCTCTACAATCTCGGCGAGGACGGCGCGTACCCGTTTCCGAACAGCGGTCTGTACGAGTTCACCGAGAACGTTCGCGACTTCGGGCGCATGAAGCCGCCCACGCTGCGAAACATCGAGGTGACCGGTCCCTACATGCACGACGGCAGCATCGAGACGCTCGAAGACGTGGTCCGCCACTACGAGCGTGGTGGGCGCCTGATCACGGAAGGACCGAATGCCGGCGACGGGCGCGACAGCCCGAACAAGAGCCAGTTCCTGACCGGCTTCCCGCTCACCGATACGCAGCGCGCAGAAGTCATCGCGTTCTTCCGAAGCCTCACCGACCACGAGTTCCTGAGCGACCCGCGTTTCGCGAACCCCTTCCCGGAAGACTGATCCGGGATCCCCGTAGACGGAAGCGAAGAGAGGAGTCGTAGGTGGCGGCGTCGAGAGCGCTACGAGCGGGATTCGTCTTCGCGCTCGTCTTTTTCGCGGTGGGGGTGGCCTCCCCCGAGGTCGCGCGCGCATGCGACATCTGCGCGATCTACACGTCGGTCGCGCGCCGCGCGGGGATGCGCGCCGCCCTCCTGCCCTTCCCCGGGCAGGTGCTGCTCGCCGTGAGCGACGGAGACGAGCGACTCATCGTCGACGCCGCCGCCGGCGGTCGGCTGCTGACGATCCGGCAGTGCGTGGCGCACCTCGCCTCGCTCGGCCTGCCCTACCGCGAGCGCTGGCTGAAGCCCGCCAGCGACCTCGACCTGCTGCGGCGTCACGGGCGGAACCTGGCCCACGCGTTCGCCTCGGGCGGGCTCATCCAGCGGGCGCGCGCGCGCGAACTGCGCCTCGTCGAAGAGGCCTTCGGCTTCGATCGCGAGTGGAGCACACGCGACGAGAGAGAGACGAATTCATGAGCGACGAGACCGACGATCCGGCCCCCATCCCGGACGCCTGGCCGCCGGCGGCGGGCGACGAACTCGTGGTGCCGCTTTTCCCGCTCAAGGGCGTCTTCCTCCTGCCGCGCCAGGTCCTGCCGCTGCACGTGTTCGAGCCGCGCTACCGGCAGATGGTCGACGACGTCCTCGATCGGACGGGCCGGCTCGGGATGGGGACGGTCGTCGAGCAGGACGCCGCCGGGCCCGGCGACGAGGACGCTCCGCCGCGCGTGTTGCCGATCGCGGGCCTCGGCGAGATCGGACGCCACGAGAAGACGCCGGACGGGCGCTACTTCATCTGGCTCGTCGGCCTGGGCCGTTACATGCTGGAGGAAGTGGAATCGGACCGCC
>JAUIFY010000267.1 GCA_030430245.1 bacterium
ATAGAGGTCGAGCGGGTCGGTCAGCGCGCGGCCGAGCATGCGGAAGACGCGCATGCTCTCCGAGGGCACGACGGACTCGCCGAAGTCGATGGTCGCTTCGTCGGATCCGAGCGCCGCGGCGATGCGCTCGCAGAGAGACGCGGCCACGTCCCACTCGACGCGCGCGAACGGATGCGTTCGCGTCTCCGGTGAAATGCCGAGTTCGCGTTGCCACAGGGTGACGTCGATGCCCCGCTGCTCTGCAGCGGTCAGCAGGACGTCGAGCACTCGTGCGGATACACCCGTCAAGAAAGCTCCCGCGCTCCGACCAGACTCCTCGTATGAGAACGAGTCTAGCTTGCCTCTATGAAAGCGCCTCTCCTGTCGGAAACGCGTCCTGGGCTGTGTGAGTCGTTTTCAAGAGTGTTTCACTCAAGACATTTCCGTCGCACCCGATGAACCCTTCGACATCTCCGTGCCCCCGCGCCCCGCTCCGGAGATCTCAACGCAGAGGGGGAACGTCATGCGTCAGAAGGGTGATCGGTTCGAGTTGCTGGACCGGCTGGTCGGGGAAGCCTACTCCGCCGGCGTCGGCGGCTGCCGCGCGGAAGACGCCTGCAGCGACGGCCGCGAGGTCACGATCTCGGGCCGCCGACTCGTGAACTTCGCCTCGTGCAGCTACCTCGGGCTGGAGCTCGACCCGCGACTCCAGGACGCCGCGATCGAGGCCATTCGTGCGCACGGCATCCAGGTCAGCTCGTCCCGCTCGTACCTCTCCTCGCCGCTCTATCTCGAGCTCGAGAAGCGCATGGGGGAGATCTTCGGTGCCCCCGTCGTCGTCGCGCCGACCACGACCCTCGGCCATCTCGCCGCGATTCCGACGCTGATCGATCCGGGCGACGCGATCCTGCTCGACCACCACGCGCACGCGAGCATCCAGATGACGTGCAAGGTCGCGGGGGCCGACGGAACCCACGTCGAGCTCGTCCCGCACAACGATCTGGCGCGGGTGTCGGAACGGGTTTCGACGCTCACCGAGAAGCACGAACGCGTCTGGTACCTGGCCGACGGCGTGAACAGCATGACGGGCCACTTCGCGCCCAACGCCGCGATCGCGGCGATGCTCGACGAACATCCGAGCCTGCGTTTCTACGTCGACGATGCGCACGGCATGAGCTGGTGCGGGACCCACGGCTCGGGCAGTGTGGCGGACGACCTCGGGACCCACCCGCAGGTCGTGCTCACGACCGGGCTCGCGAAGGGCTTCGGGACCGGTGGCGGCATCATCGTGCTGCCCGACGACCGTCAGCGCGAGCGGGTGCAGCGCTATGGCCCGACGATGGTCTTCGGTGGACCGCTCCAGCCCGCCATCCTCGCTGCAGCGCTCGCCTCGGCGAAGATCCACCTGAGCGACGAGATCGAGTCGCTCCAGGCCGACCTCCGCGCGCGCATGGCACACCGCAACGAGGTCGTGCGCGAGCTCGGCGTCGTGATGACGTCTTCCCCGGAGACCCCCGTCGGACTCGTCGCCCTCGGTCCCGTTCGGGCGGCGCACGCGCTCTGCCGACGCCTCCTCGAGGAGGGCTTCTACATCAACCCGGCCCAGTTTCCGGCGCTCCCGGTCCGTCGGAGTGGAGGGCGCTTCCTTCTCACGCTCCATCAGACCTTCGAGGACATCGAGCGCCTGATGCAGGCCGTGGCCCGCCACTGGGAGCCTGCGATCCGCGAGGCCGGCGCGACACCGGAAGAGGTCGGTCAGACCTTCGGCGTAGAGATCCCGGAACGAAAGCGATCGGCCCGGCCGCGCGTGGCGGACGCGCCGCCGCAGGCGCTTCGCCTCGAGGCCGCGGACACGGTCGACAAGCTCGACCTGCGGGAGTGGGACCGCTTGATGAACGGTCGCGGCTGCGTCGCTTCGTCGGCGATGCGCTGCTTCGAGCAGGCCTTCGCGGGCGCGAAGAAGCCCGAGGAACGCTGGGACTTCCGCTACTACGTCGTGCGGGACGCCGACGGCGAGGTCGTGCTCGCGACCTGCTTCACGAAGGCGCTCTGGAAGGCGGACATCCTGTCGAGCGCGCAGGTCTCGGCGGAGGTCGAGCGGCTGCGCGCGGAGGATCCCTACTACCTGACGCAGTGGGTCTACGCGATGGGCTGTCTGCTCTCGGAGGGCGAGCACCTCTATCTCCAGGACGAAGCGACGTCCGCGACTTCGCGGGAGGCGCTGCGGCTGCTCTTTCGGGCGGTGCGCGAGGACGCCGAGCGGCTCGGCTGCGAGATGCGGGTCCTGCGCGACTTCTGCGAGATCGAAGACGACCTCGCGAGCGTGATCGAAGACGAGGGCTGGGTGCGGATGTCCGGGCCGGACTCGTGGATCCTCGACGGCGTCCCGGAGGACGACGAGGCGCTCCTCGAACGGCTGAGCGCGAAGGGGCGACTCCATCAGCGACGGGCCGTCGCCCCCTGGAACGAGGCGTACGACGTCGAGGTGCTCGCCGGCGAGGCGGCCGCGACGGTCGACCTCGATCATCTGCAGGCGCTCTACGAGAACGTGCGCCGGCGATCCCTCGAGATCAACACGTTCCCGATCCCGCGCGCGCTCTTCGAGGTGCTGCTCGGGGCCCCGGACTTCGAGCTCTCGCTCTTCCGTCCGCGCGGAGAGGAAGACGCACCGATCGTCGGCTTCGGCTTTGGCTTCACCGGCCAGTCGACCTATCTGCCGCTCTTCCTGGGCATGGACTACGACTACGTGCGCGAGGAAGGCCTCTACCGTCAGATGCTCCGCGACGTCGTCCGGCGGGCCCACGCGACGGGCAAGTGCGCGGTGCATTTCGGCTATGGCGCGGGGCTCGAGAAGCGACGCTTCGGAGCCCGGCAGGTCGAGACCACGATGTACGTCGAGCTCGACGATCACTACGCGATGGACGCGGTCTCCCAGGTCTCGGGGCGCGCGTCGTCGTGAAGGCGCGGCGCCTTCGCGCGCTCGCGCTCGGAGGGCTCGTCGTCGGTGGGGTCGCGGCGGGGGCGATTCGGTGGACGAGCGATCGCGCGCTCGAGAAGGTCTATACGCCGCGGCTCGTCGAAGCCGGCCCAGGCCCGATCGGCGAACCGTCCCTCGAACGGGGACGCCACCTCGTCACCGCCGTCGCGCAGTGCACCTTCTGTCACGGCAACGACCTCGGCGGCCGCGAGATCGCCGACGATCCGCTGCTCGGTCGCATCGACTCGGCGAACCTGACGTCGGGGGAGGGGGGGATCGCCGGGCGATACGCTCGGACGGATTGGATTCGCGCGCTTCGTCACGGGGTTCGCCCCGACGGACGCTCGCTCGTGCTGATGCCCGCGATCGGATTGTCGAAGATCGCGGAGCAGGATCTCCGCGCCGTCGTCGACTACCTCGAGCAGGTCCCGCCGATCGACCGGGCGCCGCGCGCGACGCGATTCGGCTGGATGACCCGTGCGGTCATCGCGCTCGGATGGGCGGACGACATCTTCTCCGCGCACGAGGCGAACGCGCATCGTCCCTCGCGCGCCCGGGACGTCGTTCCCGAAGCAGCGAGCCGCGACTACGGCGAGTACCTCGTCGCCCTCGGCAACTGTCGCGTCTGCCACAAGGCCGATCTGCGCGGCGGTCTCCATCCGCTCGCGCTGCCGGAAGAACCGCCCCCGCCGCCGCTCGTCGGGGACGGCGCGATGGAGGGCTGGTCCCGGGAAGACTTCGCGCGCGCCATGCGCGAGGGACGAACGCCGGAGGGGCGCGCGCTCGACCGCGACTACATGCCCTGGCCGGGCTACGCCGCGCTCAGTGACGTCGAGATCGACGCGCTCTGGGCCTACCTCGCTGCGGACGCGAGGGCATCGACGAACCGGCTCGCCGCCACCCGCTAGGCCAGCGCGCCCGGCGCACGGCGTCACGCGCGTGCTTCGGCAGGCAGGCGATGCGCTCCCTCGCTCCGCAAGGCGTCGGGAAACCGAGGCGCCTCGGGCGAGGTGTAAATGGTGCGGCGAAGAAGACTCGAACTTCCACGGGTTCTTGGAAACCCTTTTGAAGTAAAGGGTTTGAGACTTTCGGAAAAGGCGTATGCATACGGTATGCGTATGCATCAGGGCGTCTCCTTGCCACGAGCGACGGCCTCAAGGGCCTCGGTTGCCTGCCGCGTCAAATCTGAGAGGTAGGCGTCGCGCTCTTTGTCGGCATCGATCCAGTTCTTCTGCGTGTTGCGATCGACTCCGTTCTCGCTGGTTAGGGCCGAGACCATAAACGCCGCCTGCTCCGCGCCTTCCATGGCTATCTGTAGGTCCGGCGCCAGCCACGCTCGTGCTGCCACGCGACACTCAACTACATCCTGCTGGAGTTCGTACAGCTGTTTCAGCTTTGCTCCCTGGTCGCTTGCTAGTACCGCGCGTCGCAGGCGGTGCAGTCTCGCCTGATAGTCTTCAAAGAACGCTTGGTGGCGCTCCAGAGAGACCCTGGCGAGGTCTATTCGCGCGTTGTCAAGCGCAGCATCGCGCGCGCCCCGGATTGTCGCGCGCGTCGTTATCCACGCCACGAAGCCCGCGATGAGCGCGGGTGTCACGCCGTCGGTCAGGGTCCACCACGCGACGCCAGTCGCTGCCGAGGGCTCGCTCAAAATTGCTCCTTCCGCGACCGGATGTCCCGCACCCGCTCGTCGATCATCCCCACGACGCTCCCACGCCGTTCGTCTGCCCTGTCGTCGTAGAACTCCAGCGTCTCCGCGTTTGTCAGCCGCGTCTGCGCGAGGATGTCCTCAAGTGGCAGTCCCGCATCCCGTAGCGCCGTGACCTGGGTGTGCTTGAACGCTTGGTAGGGCGGTACGTAGGGTACCTTGGCCTTGGTCGCGGCCCGCTCCCAAGCGTCGTAGATCGCGCTCTCGCCGATCACGCCGGGCGTCGCCTCGGGGTGCGGGTTCGTGAAGAGTGGGGCGGCCGGGTCAATCGAGCGTCGGTGAGTGTCGATCAGGTCCCACAGCCATCCGGGCAGCTCGTATCGGCCCGTCTCGTCGGTCTTCGGGGAGTCGACTACCGCGCAGCCCGCAGTGTTGTCGGCGGCGCTGCGGCAGATTCGCAGGAGCGGCCTCTGTGCGTCGCAGCCCAGCACGGCGCGGCCCTCGGTGAGCCGACACTGCGTGTAGAAAAACGTCCAGAAGAGCGGCTTCCAGCCCTCCTCGAGGGCGTCCAGCGCGGCGACGGTCTGGGGGAGGGTGAGGCGGACTCGCGGGGCTCGAGCCCGGTTTCGGCGTCTTGCCGTCTTCGCGGTTGGCATGGGCGGCCAGTTGGGAGCCGGGAAGTCGGGGTGCCGGACGCGATGCCACGAGACGACCGCGCGGAGTGCCGCGAAGCACGCGCGGGCTTCCTGCTCGGAGTCCAGACCGCGACCGCCCTGATCGGCCGGAAGCTGGAACCATGCGCGAAGCTCGTCGAGGGTGGCGCGCTGCGTGAGCTCGGTCAGCGTCATGCCCTCGAAGAACGGCTCGGCGCGCTTTAGCACTCGCCGGGTCGAGTCGATCGTGCGCGGCTTCAGTGGGCGGCCTGTGCGCGGGGAGACGAGAGACGGGGCCGCGGCGAGGTACGCGTCGATGACCCGCCTCGCCTCGTGCGTCTTCGCCCGCTTGCTCTTGTAGAGCGCTACCGCCTCACCGAGCGGGATGTGCAGGGCGTCGCGGTTGATCGCCGCTCGCACGGTCTCGGCCTGGTCCTCGGTCGCAAACGCCTCGCCGGCGAAGGTCCAGAGGTAGCGCGGTGCGCCGAGTTCCTGCTCTGTGCGGGCGTACTCGATCACCGGGCGGAGCTTCCCCCGGTGCTTCAGCGTCTTGACGGTTCCATAGGAAGGCACGGCCAACAGGATGGCGCGCTTTTCCGCGTCCGGTAGACGCCGGATCTCCGTCGCAGACGCCACCATCACGCGGCCCCACGCAGAAGTGCCGCTATTTCAACGGCATGGGGCATCAGTCCTCGACTGCCTTCTCGGTCGGAAAACTCGACGGGATAGCTCCCGCAAATCGCAATTCGGTGAATGTGGCGCGAGAGAAACTCGACCGACGAATGATCATCACGCGGCCTCGTCGGGGCCGAACCTGGTGGCGGGCGTAGGGGGCCGGAACCGGTCGCGAGTCTCGTCGCGGGCGCGGGACGCCAGGTGGTTGATCGCTCGCCAGGTGTCATTCGCGACACGATCGCCGGCTTTCAGCTTTTCGTAGAAGCTGCGATCCGACATCAGCTCGTCCCGCCGGATCCGTGCTTCGCCCGCGGTCATCGTCTGCGGCAGATGTCGGAAGCCACGCCCCAGCTCGCGCCAGTCTGTGAGCGCCTCGACCGCTCGCTTCGGATCATCCCCGACCCGGGCGTCGACCTCGTCCTGTGTCATGCCGAGACGTGCGATGGCCTCGTCCGCGAGCGCCATGCCCGTTTCGACATCGTCGGGCGTGCCGCCCCAATCGTCGCGGAGCTTCTCGGAATAGAGATCCTTCCATGACCGTTCCGGCGGTGCGATCGGGCGCGGCCCGGTCTGCTCCGTCTCGTTCGTCCCGTTCGTTTCATCCGACATTGAGATACTCCTCCTCGAGCGCCGGCTCCGACTGGCGCACCATCGACAGCGCCGCGCGCGCCTCACGCGCGTCCGCTTCCATCCACGACTCCACGAGCTCCGCGTGCGCGATCGCGTCGCGATGCTCTGCGAGTACCTGCGCCTGGTACGGATCGAGCCCGACCGGCGTTGACCGGCGGTAGCCGGCACGCTGCGCCGACGACCACTCTGCGAGTCGTTCGCTGGCCGTGCGACGCATCGCCTGCGCGTCTCTGAGTCGACCCTCTGCGGCCCTCACGCGGCTCTCTACGCGCTGCACCCTCTCGTCGAATGTCCGTTCTCTAGAAGTCATCTCACCCCCTCCTGTGCTCAGTCGAGCGCGTTTTCCTGGTAGCTGTCGTCTTCCCACGGCCTCGCGATGTACGTCGTCTTGGATTCCTGAGGAGCTTCTGCAGTGTTGGCAGCAGGCGACGGCTCCGGTGCCTCGGGCGGCTGGGCCGGCGGGGCAATCGCGGGCGACTGCGCCGCCACCGCCTCCACGCCGGTCAAGTCGCCGCCGCCAGACAAGTCGATGATCCTGACGACGCTGTCGCCGGCATGATCGACCTCGAATCGCTCCGGCCAGCATCGACGACCGAGGAACTCCACCGCCCGCATGTCGCCCTCGCAGGCCAGCCGGATCACCGCCACGGCGATCTTCCGGACGTTGGGCACGCCGTCGTCGTCGAGCTGCTCGAGGCGATCGAGCATCGCGTCCTTCAAGCCCGTGTTCGGCGGCCGACCCGTGGGGTTCCCGGAGGTTCCCTTCGTCCAGCGTCCTCGTTCGTCACGCCCCACGTGTTCGCCCCCTGATCGGCAGGGAGGCGACGGCCTCCTGACCAGTCCAGACTGGACCGCTCAAGCTCAAAATCCTCGATGACCAGTCTCGGACTGCCCCCTTAAGGGGGGCAGACCGGTCAGACTGGTACTCGCCCACCGGTCTGAAGACCGGTCGAGACTGGTGAGACTGGTCAGCCATCGACGACCCCCATCAGCCGCATTTCCTTCGCCTTCCGTGCTCCGTCCCGGACCTCGCAGAGCCCCATCCGGTCCCACTCCCGCCGGAGTTCCCCGGCCAGTTTCTTGATCGGTCCCGCCGGCTCGCGATCCTCGGCGAGCTTGTTCATCTGGCGGTCCAGGCGCCTCGCCAGCTCGGTCGTCGTGATCCAGTCGTGGTCGAGGTAGTCGCTCGGCCGGTGATGCGAGAGGGGATCGTGGGGCCGGAAGTAGAGGATCTCGGGACTCGGAAGTCCCATCTCGCAGACCTCCAGCTCGAGCGGCGCCGGCGTCCTCGCGAGGTTCGTGCGGCAGCGGGTCCGACGGAGGTGGTTCTGCCCCGGCACCTCCTCGAAGGTGAAAACCGCGCGGGCCTTCTGGGCGAGGGCCGACGCTCCGCGCCCCAGGTCGCGCACGTCCAGATCCTCGGACTTCATGCCGGGAGGCAGCTTCCCGACGTGATGGAGCGCCGTGAGCCGGATCCCGTGCTTGACCGCGAGAGCCTCGAGGGCGCCGCCGATCTCTCGCGCGTGGTCGTTGTCGTTCTCGGACACGCCCTCCGGAAGGACATCGCCGTAGGCGTCGACCACAACGGTGTCAGGACGCAGCGCCGCGAGCAGGTTGTCCCATCGGGCGATCCCGTCGTGGTCCAAGCGGAGCCCGCCGAGTAGATCGGCGTCAACGTCGGGATCTAGTCCAAGGACAAGCAGCCGATCGGCGTATGCGCCACGCACATCGGCCGGCAGGTTTCGGGCGAGCCCCCGCATCCGGCGCGCGATCTGCTCGACGGGCTCGTCGGGGGAATAGATGAGCGTCTTCTCGGGATCGGCGGGCGCGATCCCGTCCCAGGCAGCGACCCCCGTCGCCCGGCACATCGCGAGGTGATACTGCACGCTGCTCTTGCCCACGAAGGACGGCCCGATCTCGACCGATAAGTGTCCGCGCGGCGAGTGCAGCGGAAGGATGGGCGGGGGTGCCGGACGATCCGCCAGCGCCGTGAATCGGGATCCCGTGAACACCGCGTTCGCGATCGAGTTCGTCTTCTCGGAGGGGTCGGGCTCGGCTTCGACCTTCCGCCCCGCCCAATCGAGAATGTCCCGGACCTCGTCGGCGGGGAGGGGAGGGCAGCACTTCGCCTCGTTCAGCGCGGTGATGGCGCCGAGGAGCTCGGCGTCGCCGAGTCCCTTCTCGCGGAGTTCGGCAGCCCGGGCGACGATCGTGTTGTGCCGGCTGCCTTCACCTATGGACTCACCGTTCATCAGGGGCAACCGCTTCGGCTCGACTGTCTTCCTCAGGGTCCCGAGGATCGCCGACACGGCTTCCGTCGCGTGGTTGATGGTTTCGGGCGTCCCCGCGTAGTGGGAGCCCGTGACGGTGAAGTAGCGGCCCTCGGAGTACATCTCGACGTGATCGGTCCTGATGCTCGAGGGCAGCTCCGCACGCACCCAGACGTGAAGGCCGTCGCCGCTCGGGCTCACCTCCGTGTACGAGTTGAGGTCGGCGACGTACTTGGCGATCGTCGGATCCGCGATCTCGCCCATCTCGTC
>JAUIFY010000006.1 GCA_030430245.1 bacterium
CACCTCGGCGGAGAGGTACGTCGTGCCGAACCGCTCGGCTTGCTTGCGGAACAAGTCGACCATCTCCGGTCCCATGACGCCGTCGGGGAAGCCCGGGTAGTTCTCGACGTCCGTCGTGATCGTGAGCTGACCACCGGGCTGGCCACCCTCGACGACGACCGGGCTCAGGTTGGCGCGAGCCGCGTAGAGCGCGGCGGTGAGACCTGCGGGGCCCGACCCGAGGATGAGAACCTTGTGCGTTTCCGACATTCCGAGTGCTTAACCACGGAATCGGGGGTGTGCTACCCCGAGAACCGCTCGAAGTGCAGACAATCGTCGACGCTCTTTCGAACGGGACGGCGATGCTTCACCTTCGGCCAGCCGATCGGGATCATCGCGCAGGTCGGGGTGTCTTTCGGGAGGCCGAGGTAGGCGTCGAGCTCCTCCTGAAAGGCCTGCTGCAGGGTGGTGAGCGAGGCGCCGAGTCCGACGGCCCGGCACGCGAGCAGGATGTTCTCGATCGCGGGGAACAGAGCCTGGATCTGTGGCTGCCCGCGTCGCTTCCAGCCCGCGACGAAGAGGTGCACGGGTGCTTCGTGCATGTGCTCGGCCAGGTGGATCGCGCCGTCCATGATCTTCCGCTTCGCCGCGGGGAAGTCGGGATCCTTCGCGCGCTCGCGCGCCGGGGCGATGTACGGAAGGAAGACGGCGCGATAGCGCTCGGCGAACCACGCGCGGCGCTCTGGATCGGTCACCGCGATGAAGGTCCAGGGCTGGCGGTTGCCGCCGCTCGGAGCGAACGTGCCTGCCTCACAGACTTTGCGGATGAGGGCGCGGGGAACGGGATCCGGTTTGAGGCGCCGGACGGCGCAGGAGGTCCGGATGCCCTCCAGGAGGGGAACGTCCTCCCCGATCGTTTCGATGTCGATCTCCGGATCGATCGCACCGGTCGGGGAGGGCGGGTCCTCGTTCATTTCTTGTCGATGTAGCCGTTGCTTTCGAGGTAGGCGATCAGCTCGGCGACGCTCTCCTCGAGCGTGTTGTCGCCGGTCTTGAGTGTGACCTCGGGATTGTGCGGCTCCTCGTACGGAGCCGAGATCCCGGTGAACTCGGGGATCTTCCCCTCGCGCGCCTTCGCGTAGAGCCCTTTCACGTCGCGCGACTCGCAGACCTCGAGTGGGCAGTCGATGTAGATCTCGATGAAGTCGCCCTTCTCGTTCATCTCGCGAACGGCGTCGCGGTCGGCGCGGTACGGGGAGATGAACGCCGTCAGGTTGACCACGCCGGCGTCCGTGAAGAGCTTCGAGACCTCACCGATGCGGCGGATGTTCTCGGTGCGATCCTCCGGCGAGAAGCCGAGGTCCTTGTTCAGACCGTGGCGAACGTTGTCGCCATCGAGGATGTAGGAGCAGATGCCCCGGTCCCACAGCGCCTTCTCCAGGGCGACCGCGACGGTGGACTTGCCCGAGCCGGAGAGGCCGGTGAACCACATCGTGCAGCCCTTGTGTCCCAGGATGCGCTTGCGATCTTCCCGGCTGACGTCACCGGGGTGCCATACAATGTTGGTTGCCTTCTGTTCAGCCATCCCGGTTGGGTACGGGTCCCGGGAAACCGTGTCAATTTCGAGTCTTCCGGATTTGCTCGGACAGGAAGAGGATCGTGTCGATGTAGGCGTCGCTGCGGTTGTAGTTCCAGAGGACCGCCCGCTTCTGCTGGGTGGAGATCCCGGCGCGCCAGCCGTTGTTCAGGAGGAAGTTGGCCGCCGAGTAGGCCGCATCGGCCGGTTCGTGCAGGCTCACGGTGCCGTTTCCGTTCCCGTCTAGCGCAAACCGCATGTAGCTCGTCGGGAGGAACTGCGGGATTCCGAACGCGCCGGCCTTCGAGCCGATGATGCCGAGAGGGTCGATCCCGAGCTTCTGGCCGATCCGGAATCCGGCGAGGACCTCCGGATAGAAGGTGTCTTCGAGGTATTTGCCTCGCTCGCGGGTGCGCGCCTCGATCTGGGGCCACTTCGAGCGGGGCTGGCCTCGCTGGTGGCGCCTGATGTTCCGGACCACGTTGGTGGGCTCGTTCGCCATCGCGAGCCGGGCGAGGCGGTACACCGCCACGTCCTTCCCCTTGTTCTCCCCGCAGCGGGTCTCCACGTGGAAGATCGAGGCGAGGATGCTGGCGGGGACTCCGAATCGCTTCTCGGCGCGCTCGAACTCGCGTGCGTACCTGGCGTGGCAGCGGCGCGCACCCGCGACGCTCGAGCGGCGGCGGAAGCCCTGGTACAGGCGCGACGATTCCTGCGGGTACAGTCCGAAGTCGAGATGGGAGTGCGGCCGCATCCGTGGATCGCGGAAGACCTTCTGGACCTGCGACCGCGGAATCCCATCGGCCTCGAGCTTCTTCATCAGATAGGTCCACCCCCGGACGTCCGCCGGCGCGGGGTCGGGCCAGGCGGCGATCGCGGCGAGCGCGACCGCGACCAGGGTCGCGGTCCGTCGTGCGAGCCGTCGCTCGGGCCGGGGAGATGGCACGTCGGAGTCCCGAGTCACTCGAAGGCGTTCAGTCCGGTGAGGGCCCGCCCCAGGGTCAGGCGGTGAATGTCCTCGGTGCCCTCGTAGGTGTTGACGGTCTCGAGGTTCATCATGTGGCGCATGATCGGGTAATCGTCCGTGATGCCGTTCGCACCGAGGATGTCGCGTGCGGTTCGCGCGATGCCGAGCGCCTGCGACACGTTGTTCATCTTCGCGAGCGAGACCTGCTCGGGCGTCATCCGGCCTTCGTCCTTCAGGCGGCCGAGACGCCAGGACAGCAGCTGGGCCTTCGTGATCTCCGCCATCATGCCGACGAGCTTCGACTGCACCAGCTGATAGCCGCCGATCGGGCGCGAGAACATCACGCGTGATTTCGAGTAGTCGAGCGCACACTCGTAGCACGCCAGGGCCGCGCCGATCGCGCCCCACGAGATGCCGTAGCGAGCTTGCGTGAGGCACATGAGCGGAGACTTGAGGTTCCCGGATTTCGGGAGCAGGTTCTCCTCGGGAATCCAGCAGTCTTCGAGGATCAGCTCCGAGGTGATGGAGGCGCGTAGGCTCCACTTGCCGTGCATGAGAGGTCGCTCGAAGCCCTCGCGCTCCTTCTCGACGAGGAAGCCGCGGATCACGTCCCTTCCGTCTTCGTCGGGGAGCTTCGCCCACACGATCGCGACGTCGGCGATGCTGCCGTTGGTGATCCATCGCTTCGTCCCGTTCAGGACGAAGCCGTCTCGCTCGCGGCGCGCCCGCGTGATCATCCCGCCCGGGTTCGAGCCGTAGTCGGGCTCGGTGAGCCCGAAGCAGCCGACGGCCGTGCCCCTGGCCATCTCGGGCAGCCACCGGCGCTTCTGCTCCTCGGAGCCGAAGGTGAGGATCGGGTACATGACCAGCGACGACTGCACGCTCGCCGCCGATCGCAGCCCGGAGTCGCCGCGCTCGAGCTCCTGCGCCATGAGGCCGTAGCAGACGGAGCCGAGGCCCCCGCCGCCGTACTCCGTGGGCACCGTCGGTCCGAGACAGCCGAGGGCGCCCAGCTCCGGGATGAGCTCGGTGGGAAAGGTCCCGGCCTCGAAGTGCTTCCGTACCTGCGGCAGGTATTCCTCGTCCACGAACCGGCGGACGGTCTCCTGCACCTGGCGTTCCTCGGGCGACAGGAGCTCGTGCAACGCGTAGAAGTCGGTCGGATCGTTCGGCATGACGAGACGCTAGCCGCCTGCGGCGAGTCGGGCCAGTCCGGGGTGGCGGCCGCTTCCCATTTCGGGGAATGCGCCGGTGGAGGAGTCCGGATTCGGGGAATCCGTCGGTTGGGACGGGCGAAACGGCGGCGGCCGGGGTCGAGGCACGAGGCTTGCTCCCGTCTCTCTGCGAGGCGGCGAAGCGACGCCGCTCGGGGTAGAGCAAGACGATGCGCGTACGCGATTTGATGCAGAAAGACGTGTTGACCCTGTCCGTCGACGCGACCCTCGACATCGCCGATGGGCTCATGCGCGTCGACCGCGTGCGGCACATCCCGATCGTTTCCGGCGCGTCGGTCGTCGGCCTGGTCTCCGAGCGGGATCTGCTTCGCGCGGCCGTCTCGAGCTTGATGAACACGAAGCCCAGGGAGGATCAGGCCTGGCTCGAAGGTATCTCCGTCGCCGAAGTCATGACGCGCGAGGTCCTCACGGCGCATCCGGACGCCGACGTTTCCGTGGCCGCGGAGATGATGCTGAGCGAGCGGATCGGGTGCCTGCCCGTGGTCGAGGACGGCGAGCTTGTCGGATTGCTGAGCGAGACCGACTGCCTGCGGCACTTCAGTCGCGTGATGCGGGACGTGGACGAGAAGATCGTGGAAGGGTAGCCGGGCCGGCCCTCGGAGGTGGACTTGTGCCCGACCGCGGAACGGGCGCAAACTCGCGGTATGGAACGGTCCGACCAGCCGAGGGACCGGCACCGTCGCGTGGTCCTCGCCTGCGCGGTCGCGGTCCTCCTCCTGGCTCCGCTCGGGGGGGCCTCCGAGGCCATCGGGGCCGAGGCGCCCGCTCGCGGCAAGCTCCTCGTCGCCGCCCGTCATCTCGACGGCCGGACGGCGTTCGCCCGCTCGGTCGTCCTGATCATCGACCACGGTCCCGAGGGCTCGACGGGGCTGATCGTGAATCGCCCCAGCCGGATGAAGCTCGCCGAGGTCATGCCATCGCGCGAGGACGTGAAGGAGCGGGGTGACGACCTGTGGGTCGGAGGTCCGGTTCAGCCGACGCGCATCATGCTCCTGGCGCGCGCCCCCGAGCGCCTACCGGAGGCGTTTCCCGTCTTCGACGAGGTGCAGGTGATCCTCACCAAGTTCGGGATGGACCGCGCGCTCGGGCGGGGCATCCCTCCGGCCGCGGTTCGAGCGTACGCCGGATACGCGGGCTGGTCGCCGGGCCAGCTGAAGAGCGAGATCGCGGACGGCGATTGGCACGTCGTCGATGCGGACGTGAAGTCGGTGTTCTCCGAGACCCCGGACGGTGTGTGGGGGGAGCTGCTCGAGGGGATGTCGGGACGGTGGGTTCGCGCGGACGACCCGGCGGACGATCGTCGACCCGTCTCGCACACCGTCATGACGACCCGGGATGCGGTCCGTGGTTGAGTCCGACCGATGAGCCGCCTGGCCCTGGTCACGGGAGCGTCGTCGGGCCTCGGTCGCGCGACGGCGATCGCGCTCGCGCGGTCCGGCACGTCGGTCGTCGCGGTCGCGCGTCGTCCGGAGCTCCTGGAGGGACTGGCATCCGATCCGGCACTGCCGGTCGAAGGCGTGGTCGCCGATGTCACGGTTCCCGAGGACCGGGCCCGGGTCTTCGCGGCGGTGGGCGATCGGACGCTCGCCGCTCTCGTGCACGCCGCCGGCGTATTCCCGCGGGCGCCGCTCGCCCGGATGACGCGGGAAGAGTGGGATGCCGCCATGCGGACCAACGTCGACGCGCGCTTGTGGATGACCCTCGGGCTTTGCGAACGACTTCGCGGCGGGCGTGTCCTCTTCGTCGGCTCGGACGCCGCGACGACCGCGCGCCACGGCGGCGCGGCGTACTCGGTGTCGAAGGCCGCGTCGGCCATGCTCTGGACGTGTCTCGCGGCCGAGCTCGGCGACGAGGTCGCGTTCGCGATGGCCAAGCCCGGCCTGGTCGAGACGGCCATGCTCGACGACTCCCTCGCCGCCGACCGGGAGCGCTTCGGCGCCGGAGAGGTCTATGCCGCGATGGCCGACCGCGGCGAGACCATCTCGGCGGAGAAGGTCGGCGCGTTCTTCCGGTGGCTCCTGCTGGAGGCCGGGCGTGAGGAGTTCGCCCGCGTGTGGGACATCCGGGACGCGAGCCATCACCCCGCGTGGCTCGACGGCTCGCTCTACACCGGAACGGCCTGAGCACCGCCGACGCCCGGTCGCCGCCCGTCAGGCCGCGACGTGCAGGAGGATCTCGCGGTCGCCCCGCGCGTGGCGGTGCTCCCACAGGAAGATCCCCTGCCAGGTCCCGAGCGCGAGCCGTCCGTCGAGGCAGGGGATCGAGACCGAGGTGGCGGTCAGCGCCGCTTTGATGTGCGCCGGCATGTCGTCGGGGCCTTCTTCGGTATGGGTGTAGAGCGAGTCGTCCTCGGGGACGAGCCGGTTCAGCCAGGACTCGAGGTCGCGGCAGACGGCCGGGTCGGCGTTCTCCTGGATCGTGAGGCTCGCCGAGGTGTGCCGGATGTAGAGCGTACAGAGGCCCTCCCGCAGCCCGGCCTCCTGGAGCGCTTCGGCGACGCTGCTCTCGACCAGCGGCGTGATCTCGTGCAGGCCCTGCCCGGAAACCCGGCACCGCAGTCGTCGCACGCTCATGTCCCTTACTAACCAAGGCGCGGCCGGCTCCGAAAGTGCGGTGCGCCCACGGCCGTGGAGCCCGAGTGCGGCCGGGCGCTCCACGTGTCATTGCATGGGGATGGGGCAGGACGAGTTGAGCCACGTCGATGAGCGCGGCCGGGCGGCGATGGTCGACGTGGGCGAGAAGGCGGTCACGGCCCGCGTGGCGGTGGCCCGCGGGGCCGTGCGGATGAAGCCGGGGACGGCGGCCCGGATCGCGGAGGGACAGATCGCGAAGGGCGACGTGGTCGCGACGGCGCGCATCGCCGGCGTCCTCGCCGCCAAGAAGTGCGGCGACCTGATCCCGCTCTGTCACCCGCTCCCCCTCGAGTACGTCGACGTCCGGATCGACGTCGATGCGGAGGCCGGCCGCGTTGCGCTCGAAGCCGAGGCGCGCATCACGGCGAAGACCGGCATCGAGATGGAGGCGCTCACGGCCGTGACGGTCGCGGCGCTCACGATCTACGACATGTGCAAGGCGATCGATCGCGGGATGGTGCTCGAGGACGTGTGCCTCGTCCGGAAGAGCGGCGGTCGCAGCGGGGACTGGGTACGCGACGCATGAATCGGCTCGGAGCAGACGGCACCGTCGAGGCGACGGTCAAGCTGAAGCGCGGGAAGGAGGGTCCGATCCGGGCGGGCCATCCGTGGATCTTCTCGGGCGCGATCGCTTCGTTCGAGGGGGCCTCGGAGCCGGGCGCGGTCGTGCGGATCGAGGGCGCGAACGGCAAGCCGATGGGCGTCGGCCTGTACAATCCGAACGGCTCGATCGCGGTGCGCGTGTTGTCCGGCCAGGCCGTCCCGTCCATGGGCGACCTCGTCGAGCGGCGGGTGGGCGATGCGATCGCTCTGCGCCGCGGCCTCGGGCGTATGAGCCCGGGCGGTGCGTACCGGCTCCTGAACGGGGAGGGTGACGGTCTTCCGGGCATCGTGGTCGACGTCTACGACCGCTTCGTCGTGGCGCAGATCCTGAACGCCGGGGCGGAACGGCTGCGCGGTCTGGTGTTCGACGCGATCCAGGCGGAGCTCTCGCCGGCCGGCATCTACGAGCGGTCGACGGGCGGTGCGCGGCGCGAAGAAGGGCTCGAGGACCGCGTCGGGCACGCGCGCGGAGAGGAGCCGCCCGAGCGGGTGAAGATCTCCGAGAACGACGTCACCTACCTGGTCGACGTTCGCGGGGGGCAGAAGACCGGGTTCTTCCTCGATCAGCGCGACAACCGCGCTCTGGCCGCCGAGCTCGGTCGCGACATGCGCGTGCTCGATTGCTTCTCGTACACGGGCGGGTTCGCTCTCGCCGCGGCGAAGGGCGGTGCCGAGCACGTCCGGGCCGTCGAGACCTCCGGCCCGGCCGTCGAGCTGGCGCGGGCGTCCGCGGAGGCCAGCGGCCTCGACGGCGCGCGGCTCGACTTCCGCATGTCGGACGTCTTCGACGCGCTGCAGCGGGTCGAGCCGGAGAATCGGCCGGAGATGATCATCCTCGATCCCCCGCCGTTCGCGCGTCACCGCGCCGATCGTGATCGTGCGACCCGGGCGTATCGCGATCTCAACCGGAAGGCGCTGAAGGCCGTCGCCCCCGGCGGACTCGTCATGACCTTCAGCTGCTCTCCCCACGTGACGCGGGACCTCTTCGTGCACGTCGTCGCGACGTCGGCGCCGCAGGGCCACCGCCTGCAGTTCCTCCGCGCGCTCGGCGCGCCGGCGGATCATCCGACGCTTCCCGCGCATCCCGAGGGGGAGTATCTCTGCGGCATTTTGGTTCGCTGTCTGCCGGACTGATCGTTTCGCGCGAAACGAGGCGTTCCACGGGCCGCGCTCGGCGCGTCGGATTCACGGGTGGAGCCCGGGTGGCACGTCGTCCGCTAGAGCGGCATGACCGCACCGTTCGCCCTGGACGACCGTCCCCGGGAGAGACTCGAGCGCGCCGGCGTGGAGGTTCTCTCCGACGGCGAGCTGATCGCCCTCCTGCTTCGCAGCGGCGACCGGAACGCGACGGCGCGCGCCCTGGCCGAGCGCGTACGCGGGCGGTACCCGACGCTCGCGGCGCTCGCGGAGGCGAGCCCCGCCGAGCTCGCGCGGATCCCCGGCATCGGGCGCGCGCGCGCCGCGTCGATCTGCGCGGCCATCGCGCTGGGCCGGCGTGCGGATCACCCGCCGCTCGCCGCCGGCACGCCGATCACCGACTCCTCGCAGGTCTACCGGCACTTCCACGCGCGCCTCTCGGGCCTCAAGCAGGAGCGGTTCTACATCCTGCTCCTCGACGGAAAGGGCCGGCTGATGCGCGAGCTGCGCGTGTCCGAAGGGACGCTCACCGCGAGCCTCGTCCACCCGCGGGAGGTGTTCCGGTACGCGGTTCGCGAAGCCGCGGCCTCCGTCCTCCTGGCCCACAATCACCCCAGTGGCGACCCGAGTCCCTCGGCCGAGGACGAGGCGCTGACCCGACGCCTGCGCGCCGCCGGCGAGCTCCTCGGAGTGAAGGTGCTCGACCACGTCGTTCTCGGGCGCGGCCGGTGGTTGAGCTTCGTCGAGACGGGACGGATGTAGCGGCCGGCCCGGGCGGGGCCATTCCACGATGTGAGGGGGGCCGGAGTCTCGACGCCGGTGCTGGGGGCCGGGATCTCGATCGCGTTCGCGGCATCCGCCGCGACGCGTTGGATCGAATCCCGGCACCGGTCGCGGTCGGGACTCTAGAACGGGATGTCGTCCTCGCCGGCGCCGGCGTCGTCGAAGCCGCCCGACGAGCCGCTCGGGGCGCCGAAGTCGTCGCTCGCCGAGCCGCGGCCGCCGATGAACCGGACGTCACGCGCGACGATCTCGGTGAAGTACCGCGTCGCTCCGTCCTTCTCGTACTTGCGGGTGCGGATCTCGCCCTCGATGAAGACCTCGCGGCCCTTCTTCAGGTACTTGTTGCAGTTCTCGCCCTGCTGGCCCCAGACGACGATGTTGTGCCACTCGGTGTATTCCTTCTTGTTGCCGTCTTGGTCCTTGCCGAACCGGCTCGTGGCGACGGTGAACGTGGCGACCGCTGCTCCGCTCTGCGTGAATCGAAGTTCGGGATCCTTGCCAAGTCGTCCCAGGATGATCGCCTTGTTGACCGACATTCGCGTCCTCCATTGCTCTGGGGCCCAGAAAGCACCTGCCAGGCTTCGCCTACACCGCCCGCGCCCGGCGGGCAATGCGCCTCCGTACAATTGACATGGTTTCCCTCGGCTCGTAGGTCTCCGCCCCAGGAAGGTGCGGCCTTCCGAGGGAGGGATGAGGTAGACGTGGCTGGTTCCGTACGGATCGTTCCTCTGGGCGGGCTCGGAGAGATCGGGCTCAACATGATGCTCGTCGAGTCGGAGGGAGCGGCCATCGCGATCGATTGCGGTGTCCTGTTCCCCGAGCGTCCGGGGCTCGGCATCGATCTCCTCCTCCCGGACCTGACGTATCTCCGCGAGCGGCCGGGGCTTCTGAAGGGTGTCGTCCTGACGCACGGCCACGAAGACCACATCGGAGCCCTCCCGCGGTTGCTCGAAGAGATGCCCGTCCCCGTGTTCGGACCGCGCCTGGCCGCCGCCCTCGCCGAGGCGAAGCTCCGCCGGTTCGAGATCGATCATTCCGTCGAGGTGCTCGAGCCCGGAGTCCACATCCAGCTCGGTCCGTTCGAGATCGAGCCGATCCACATGACGCACTCGATCGCGGACGCGTGCGCGCTCGCGATCAAGACGCCCCAGGGCGTGATCCTGCATTCGGGCGACTTCAAGATCGACCCCCATCCGGTGGACGGGCGCGCGGCGGATCTCGCGCGCGTCGCGCAGTGGGGCGACAAGGGGGTACTGCTCCTCCTCTCCGACTCGACGAACGTGGAGCACGAAGGCGTGTGCGGCTCGGAGTCGGAGGTCGGACCGCACATCGAAGAGATCATGCGCAAGACGCCGGGCCGCGTGCTGGTGTCGACGTTCGCGTCGCACCTCCACCGCATCCAGCAGGTCGTCGATGCCGCCGACGCGAGCGGCCGCAGTCTCGCCGTCGCCGGTCGCGGCTTCGAGGACTCGACCCGCCTCGCCGACGAGCTGGGCTACCTGCGTGCGCCGCAAGGAGGCTTTCTCTCGGTCGACCAGGCGATGCAGCTGCCGGCGAGCGCGACGGCGCTGCTCGTCACCGGCTCGCAGGGCGAGCCGCGCGCCGCGCTCTCGCGCGCCTCGGAGGGTCGCTTCAAGTCGCTCGAGGTCGAGCCCGGCGATGGGGTGATTCTCTCGTCACGGGTCATTCCGGGGAACGAGCGCTCGGTGCACGGGCTCCTGAACCGGTTCGCGAAGCTCGGCGCGACGATCCACCAGGGACACGACAGCCACGTCCACGTCTCCGGGCACGCCTACAAGGACGAGCTGCGCGAGATGATCAAGATCACCAAGCCCAAGTACTTCGTCCCGGTCCACGGGGAGTACCGACACCTGGCCGCCCACCGCGACCTCGCGGCCGAGATGGGCATCCCGCTCGATCACATCTTCCTCCTCGAAGACGGCGACGTCCTCGAGTTCGACGACGTCGGTCCCAAGACCGGCGAGAAGGCGCCCGTGGGCCGCGTCCTCGTCGACGAGTCGCGCGAAGGCGAGATCGGACTCGAGGTGCTGCGCGACCGCCGCCATCTCTCGGACGGCGGCTTCGTCGTCGCGGTGATCGCCGTGAACCCGCAGACCGGCGAGATCCGAAGCGAGCCCGAGCTCGTCACGCGCGGTCTCCTGCGCGAAGGCGAGGGCGTCGAGGTCCTCGACGAAGCGCGCGACGCCATGATGGACACCCTGCGCGAGCTCACGCCGGAGTCCCGCGCCGACTTCCTCGAGGTCGAAGACGAGGTGCGCCGCGCACTGAAGCGCTACTTCTCGCGCACGCGCGGCCAGCGCCCGCTGATCGTTCCGCACATCTACGAGATGTAGTGAGCCTGGTGGACCGCTCGCTCTTCGGGGCGAGCGGATAGGACGCGCGCCTGCTGCAGCGGGCGCAGTATCGTGGGACGTCGCCCGCGTCCCGAAGGCCGGTTGCGCGGGGCCGGCCCCTCCGGCAGCCTCTTCCTCAGCCAACGAACGGGTGCGTGCACCGTTCGCCCGGCGTTCATGCAGTAAGCGCGCGGTCCCGAACGTCACGAAAGCGACTCCCATGATGAAATCGATGGTGCTGGCTCTCGCGGTCCTTCTGCTCGGAACGTCTTCCGCTGCCGCGGACGCAAAGATCCTCTGCACGTCCCGGGGCGGAATCGTCCGGATCCGGGATGCCGCGTGCCGCGCGTACGAGACTGCGGTCGACGTGCGGGAGCTCTTGGCGGCGGTGCCCGATCCCGTGCCGCTGCGGGACTGGAGCCCCGCGTCGGGTCCGTCGGCGTCGGATTCGGTCGAAGCCGGGCTCGAAGCGGTGGCGGCTGCGGGGGCGTCGAACATGTCCAACCTCACGCCCTGTCGGCTGGTCGACACGCGTCCCGGCTCGTCCTCTGCGCTCGCGGGAGACGACGTGGGTGCGCTGGCGAGCTTCGAGATTCGCACGTACACTCTCGCCGGCTTCTGCGGCGTGCCGTCGGACGCGACGGCCCTCTCGATCAATCTCGCCGTGGTGCCGGGCCCCGATTCCGGGTTCGTGTCCGTGGGGCCGTCGGGCTCGATTGCGGCCTTCCCACCCGGCCCGAACTTCGCTTCGATCAACTTCGAAGGGGCGGCGGCCCCGATCTCGAACTCGCTGATCGTGCCGCTCGACGACATGGGTCGCCTCGACGTCTACGCCGCGCGCAGCACCGACGTGATCCTCGACACGAACGGCTACTTCGCGCCGACCGGAGCCGGCACCAACACCGTCTTCGTACCGGGAACCGACGCGCCGACCGACAATGGCACCGCATTGAAGGCGGCGGTGACGGAGATCAACGCGTCGGCCGCGGGCTCGATCTGGACGCTGGAGCTCGGCCCGGGCGTGTTCGATCTGGGCTCGACGGGGATCACGCTCGAGCGCCCGACCACGTTGGTGGGGGCGGGCCAGCACGCCACGATGGTCACGTGTGCCTGCAGCGGAGACCTCCTGACCCATCGGGCAAATGGCATCGAGGTGCGCTCGCTGCACGTCGACAACTCGGATTCTTCGGGCAACGCCCGGGGCATCGTGCTCGACGACGTCGTCGATCAGCTGATTCAAGACACGTACGTGACGACGGCCGGGAACGACGGGATCGACACGGAATCGGGCACGGTCAACGGCCTCTTGATCGATGGCGTGATCGTGGAGGCCGAAGACGTGGCGGTCGACGCGGGCATCAACGACACGTTCGTCATCCGGAACAGCGATCTTCACTCGGCGGGGTTCGACGTCGTCCAGCTCTCCGGCGGCGGCACCCTCACGATCGAGAACTCGACCCTCGAGACCTCGAGCGGGACCCAGCCGGGGATCCACATCTTCGGAGGCGACGCGATCGTGCGCCACTCCCGGATCATCACGGGCGGCTCCCCCTATGCGCAGGGAACGTCGGGCAGCCTGCTGATGACCCACACCTTCGTCGATGCGGGGAGTGAGAACATGACGGGAACGTCGGTCGAGACGTGCCTCGGGACGACGACTCCGTCGACCTCGCACGGGCTCGGCTGCCCCTGAGCTCCGAAGCCGAGGCACGGCCGGTCCCTTTCGGGCCCGGCGTCACTTCTTGCCGAGGGAGCTCTTGAACGCCTGGTCCATGCGGGCCGCGATCTCCTCGGCGCGGTCGGCGGCGCGCTCCGCGGCGGCGGCGCGCGCTTCCGCTTCGGTGGCCGCCCGGTCCGGGTCCATCTCGGCGGACGCCCCGTCCGGAGGGCCGATCGTGGCGGCCGGCCCCGGGCCGGCACCGGCCGGCGCCGGGACGACGCGCTCGGCGGGCGGGATCGGCCCCTGGTAGCGGAGGATCGAGACGTTCCCGCCCGAGAGGTCCGCCCGGGTGAACACGAGCAGCTCGCCGACGCGGTCGTAGTACGCCCGGAGCTCGTACCCGAGCCACGGCGAGCCGACGTCGAGCGGCACGACCTCCGCGCGGTCCGGGAGACCGATGCGGGCCGTGACCTGACGCACCGCCGCGTCGCTCGCGAAGACGGGATCGAACGTGGGAAGCGCGACGGGAAGCGATTCCGCCAGTGCCGGCCCAGGCGCCAGGGCGGTCGCCAGGGCGACCGCCAGGGCTCTCCGGACGCCGATGCGCGCGAGGGTCACATCCCATGGTCGGACGCTCGCGCACGAACCTGTAGCCCGGAATCCGTCGACGGCTGCGGGGCGCGGGTGGTGACCGAGACGCCGCGTGTCGGGTACGGTAGGCCGAGGGTGCCCCGAGCCGTGTCGACGAGCCGACGACGGGCGTCCGAAGAGAGCCCGCGTGACCTCCGAAGAAGAAGCCCTGTACCGCCGCTATCGCGCGGGGGAGACCGTGGTTGCCAACGTTCGCAAGGGCGTGCATCCGGGCCTGATCGCGGCGGTGGGCGACGACGCCGTGTACATCGGGCGTCCGGCGCGCGGTCGACGCGGCTCGAAGTGGGCGAACCCGTTCCGGCTGAAGGATCCAAAGGATCGACGCGAGCGCGCACGCATGATCGAGAAGTACCGTCGCTACCTCGCGGGAACCGACCTCGACCCTGGCGAGCTGCGCGGGAAGGTCCTGCTCTGTTGGTGCCGCCCCGAGCTCGCGTGCCACGGCGACGTCCTGGCCGAGCTCGCGAACGCCGACTGACGGGACCGCGACGAGACCGCTCGATGTGACGCGCGGCGCACGGACGGCCCGGCCGGCGACCGCGCCTCAGAACGCTCGCTCGTAGTAGAGGTAGCTGATCAGCAGGCCGGCGAAGTAGACGATCGGAAACACCCACTGCGCGATCAGGTCGACGCGCTCGGCCATGGGTTTGTGGCCGGCGCGGTACATCGAGTAGACGGCCAGGCTCTCGAAGATCGCCACGCACATGATGACGAACGAGTAGAGCAGCACGGCATCGGTGAACGTGAAGTACGAGATTCTCGGCATCGTTCCGTCGATCAGGAACTGGTAGGCGACGATCGTCAGGACGCCGATGAACGCCAGGTTCAGGCGCTCCGACAGGTCGTCCACCTCCAGCCAGAACACCGCCCACATCAGCAGGACGAGGACGATGAGGGGGAAGATCACCTTCCAGATGAAGTTGCTCGATTGGCGGGTGAGAGAGATGTCGAGGTGGATCTCGGAGATGTCGGTGCGCGGGCCGTCGTACCGCAAGTCGGTCGTGCGGCTCGTCAGGTCGAGGTTCTCGAAGTGCCACTGCGCGATGTTCACCTGCTGGTTCTTCTCGGCGTACTCCTCCGTCGCCCCGAGCATCTGTTGGTCGACTTCCAGGACGACCTGATCGGTGGAGTTGCCGAAGGCGATGAGGTCCGCCTCGAGCGTCTGCTCGTCGAACGGGAAACGATGCAGCTTCATCGGCGTCTCGAGGGTCACGTTGCGTTGCTCCAGGTAGCGCACCCGTCCGTCGGCGTGGACGACGATCCGGATCGCGTTCGTATCGCCCTTGCCGATCTCGTTGACGATCACGAGCTGGGGCCACCAGCCGGAGTAGACCTCGTCGAACTGGAACGGGCCCTGGAAGAGCTTCTCCTCGGTGCCCGCCTCCGCGGGATCGAACGCCAGGCGGGGATCCACCCACCGCGCGCCGATGACGAACTCCGCCTCGAAGGTTTCGTTCACCTCGTCGAGGCTGATGATGTCCGCCAGGAAGATCCCGACCTTCACGATGGTCGGAGAAGCCGGGGGGTTGGGCATCCCGGCATCCAGGGCCGCGGCGCGCCACGGGAGGGCCAGCACGAGGAGCACGGCGGCGATCGGCGCGAGCGGAACGATCCAGGGAGGCTTCCGAGGCCCTGAGTGACCAAGACTCCGTTTCATGCGAGACACCTCTTCGCCTCAATCCGGGGGCGCTTGCAAGAGGGGGCGCTGGCGGGCCGCGCGCGCGAATGGCAAGGGGGGGCATGCGTCACGACGAACGCCGTCGGCTGCTCGACCCCACGGGGCTCGCCTTCGAGAGCGGGGTCGAGCGGCTCGAGGACGGCGTCGCGCACGTGGCCGTCCTGACCCACATGCCGAACGTGCGCGCCGAGATGATCGCGTGGTGGTTCGGCACGTACATGAACACGACCGAGCACTACCGGCGGTGGCATCCTCGCGACCACGTCTGGATGGACTGGGAGGACAAGCGAGCCGGCACGCACGTCGGCGCGCACCACCTCGTGCACGAGTACATCGGCGGCCAGCTGCAGAAGCTCCGCATCTCGTTCCACGATCCGGTCGAGCAGCTCGGGGAGGCGGCCGCCGCGCCCGGCCGCCTCTTGGTGTGCGCCACCGTGGGCCTGCTCGCGCGTCCCGAGGTGAAGATCGCGCGGATGGTGCACGCGGCCCACGACACCGCGTGGGGCTGCGAGCTCCGAAGCCACTTCTGGATGGGCCACGTCGAGACGCCGATGCTCGGCGGGCTCGTCCAGGCGCTCGCGAACACGCGCTTCGTCCGGCGACGAGGGGCTTCGCTCACGGCGGCACGGGCGCTCGAAGCGCACTGCCACGAGGAGATGACGTTCTTGTCGCGCTTCCTGCCGGCGCTGTATGCCGAGAGCCGCGCGCCGGCCTGATCAGTCCTCGCGGAGCGGGCTCGGGGCGAGGCGCTTGCCGACGAGGACCGCGAGCGTTTCGTAGCCCTCGCGTTCGTAGAAGCGATGGGCCCTGTCGTTGCGCCCGTGGTGCCCGATGCGGATCGAGGGGGCGCCGGCATCGCGGGCGTGCGCCTCGGCGATCGCGAGCAGGCGGGCGCCGAGTCCATCGCCCCGGTAGGCCGCGTCGAGCGTGATCTCGCTCACCTCGGCGTGCAGCGCGTCGGGATCGTCCGGGTCGCTGCGGGGCACCCGAGCCAGGACGCACACGAAGCCCACGACCCGTCCCCCGTCGTCGGCGACCCACCGTCGGCCGTCGTGTTCGGCGACGCGGCGATCGATCCAGGCGAGGTACTCGTCCGCGATGTCCTCGCCGCGCGGGTTCTCGGGGTAGAGCGCGTGCTCTTCGTCTTGCAGCTCGACGAAGCAGGCCCGGACGCCGTCGCGGTCCCGGGCGGCGTCGTAGTCCCGGATCGCCACGGCCATCGCGCGAGCGTAGGGCGTTGCGGTGGGGAACGGAACCCCCGGGACGGGCACACGCGAGGCCCACGCGTCGGTACCTCGACGGGGTGTGGATGCGGAGCCGGCACGCCCCCGGAGGGAGGGGACGGGTTCGGCGGGGTTTTCGCGGCGCGAACGTGCGGACCGGGGCGCTGATTTGAGCGGCCCGCGCCGCCCTGATAGCTTCGGAGCGACGCAGGCGGGGCAGGGGCTCCGCGGTAGGGAGGGGTTGTGGCGACGCGGGGACAGGCGGCGCGGAGGGCGGCGCGGACGGCACCGGTGGAGTTGGAGGACGAGGTGCGCTCCTTCGGCCGCGAGGCGATCTCGATCTGCCTCGGCCTGGCCGGGGGCTTGCTCGTCGCCGCGATCGCGACCTATTCGCCCGACTCGACCGACAACGCGTTCGGTCCCCTGGGGGCGGTCCTGGCCGACATCCTCGTATTGTCGCTGGGCCTCGCGTCGCTTCTCGTTCCGGCCTCGCTCTTCGGGCTCGCGTTCTCGGTCTACACCGGCGCGCACCCGCGGATCGACATGCCGCGTGTCCTGGCCGCGCTGGGCGCCCTCGTCTCCTTCGCCGTCCTGGCGGAGCTTCTCGTGGGGCCCGTCGACCGCTGGGAAGGTCGGCCCGCCGGCGGGATCATCGGCGGATTCACGGCGACGGCGCTGCACGACGCGACCGGCCCGACCGGCGCGTGGGTGACCGCACTCGCGAGCTTCCTTCTCCTCGCCGCGTTCGCGAGCGGACAGTCCCTCTTCGGTCTCGCGCGGGCCGGCGGCCGTGGAACCATCGGCGCGTTTCGGAAGGGAGGGGACCGGCTGCGCGACTGGGCGGCCCGGCCGGCCGAAGATCCGGCCGTGGAGCCGATCATCCTGGGCCACGAAGCCGTCGTGCCCGGGCGCGCCGGAGCCGTGCGCCCGACCGAGCGCGAGCGTCGGGCCCCGGTCATCTCCACGCCCAAGCCTCCAGAGGCCGCGGACGGATCGCGTCGCCGGCAGGTCGAGATGCCGTTCTCGGACGGGACGTCCTACTGCCTGCCCGACGTTTCGCTGCTCGATCCGCCGGTCGAGGGCGAGGTCGAGATCGACCACGAGGCGCTGATCGCGAGCTCCCGCGTTCTCGAGGCGAAGCTCCACACGTTCAACGTTCAGGGCACCGTGCAGGGGATCCATCCAGGGCCGGTGATCACCACGTACGAGTTCGAGCCGGCGGCCGGGATCAAGGTGAACCGCGTGACCGCGCTCGCCGACGATCTGGCGATGGCGATGCAGGCGATGAGCGTGCGCATCCTCGCGCCGATCCCGGGCAAGTCCGTGGTGGGAATCGAGGTCGCGAATCCGCGACGCGAGACCGTGTCGCTGCGCGAGATCATCTCGTCGGACGCCTTCCAGCAGTCGAAGTCGACCCTCGCGCTCGCTCTCGGCAAGGACACGACGGGGAGCCCCGCCGCGGGCGATCTCGCGCGGATGCCCCATCTGCTGGTCGCCGGCGCGACGGGCGCCGGCAAGTCCGTCTTCCTGAACACGCTTCTCCTGAGCATCCTCATGCGGGCGAGCCCCCGCGACGTGCAGCTCGTGCTCGTCGATCCGAAGATGCTCGAGCTCGCGACGTACGAGGAGATCCCGCACCTGCTCGTTCCGGTCATCACCGAGGCCAAGCCGGCGGTCGCGGTGCTCGAGAATCTCGTGAAGGAGATGAACGAGCGCTACAAGCTCATGAAGGAGAAGGGGGTCCGCAACATCGACTCCTACAACAGGGTCGTCGCCGAGGGGTCGAAGAACGGCAAGGTGATCGAGCTCGACGAAGACGAGCGGGAGGACGGCGAAGACGACCCGATCGTCCATCAGCACCTCCCGCGGATCGTCGTCATCATCGACGAGCTCGCGGACCTCATGATGACCCGGCGCGATTGCGAGGAGCCGATCACCCGGCTGGCGCAGAAGGCGCGCGCCGCGGGCATTCACATGGTGATCGCGACCCAGCGGCCGTCGGTCGACGTGATCACGGGTCTGATCAAGGCGAACTTTCCGTCCCGAATCTCGTTCCAGGTCGCGGGAAAGGTCGACTCGCGCACGATTCTCGACACGATGGGGGCGGAGCGCCTGCTCGGCATGGGCGACATGCTGTTCCTGCCGCCGGGCACGTCGCGACTGCAGCGTCTGCACGGTGCCTACGTGTCCGACGACGAGATTCAGAAGGTCACGGACTTCGTTCGCTCTCAGCAGAAGCCGCGATATCGGATGGAGCTCTTCGAAGACGACTCCGTCGAGGACGACGCGGGCGGCGCCGAGCGCGGCGAAGAGCAGTATGACGCGATGTACGACGAGGCCGTGGCGATCGTCACGGAGACCGGCAAGGCCTCGATCTCGTACGTGCAACGCCGGCTACAGGTGGGCTACAATCGAGCGGCGCGCATGATCGAGTGCATGGAGCGGGAAGGAGTCGTGAGTCAGGCGGACCACCGTGGGACACGGGAGGTGTTGGCTCGCGCCGGGTACGACGAGTAGTGCCGCGCGGCCGTCTCCCGATTGCGCTCCGGGCGCCTCTCTGTGCGGCGGTGCTCGTGGTCGCCGGCGCGCCCGTGGGTGCCGACGATGCCGCCGGCATCGCCGGTCGGGTGCAGTCGCGCTACGACGAAACGAAGGACCTCACGGCCGCGTTCACGCAGGAGATGACGATCCAGGCGGGCGGCCACGTGCTCCGGTCGAAGGGCCGGATGTACTTCGAGAAGCCCGGCCTGATGCGTTGGGAGTACGAGTCTCCGGAGCCCCAGACGATCGTCGCAGACGGAAAGCACCTCTGGATCCATCAGCCCGAAGATCGGCAGGTGCTCCGGGCGCCGCTCGAGCAGGCCTTCCAATCTCAGACCCCGGTCTCGTTCCTCTTCGGCGTGGCGCGGATCGGACGGGATTTCGTGCCGAAGCTCCTCGACGAGGCCGACGACGGCGGGATCCGCCTCGAGCTCGAGCCCAAGGCCGAGGAGGGGGGGGCGCTCGGCCTCCTCGTCCTCGAGGTGGATCCCGAGACCTACGACCTTCGGGCGGCTACCGTGAGAGACCCGCTGGGCAACGTGACCGAGGTCCGCCTGGTCGACCCCGTGCGAAACGGCGGCGTCGCCCCGGAGCGGTTCCGCTTCGTCCGTCCCCCCGGCACCGACGTCATCGAAGCGCCGGGCTCCTGACGGCCGGTCCCGCGCGTCGGGCGACTTCGGATCTTGCAACTTTCTCCCGGGATGTTTGGGTCGGGGCGAGAAAGTTTGGGACGTCCCGGAAGACCGCGACGGACGTCTCGGAGGAGGAGCCGTGCCGTCATTCGATGTCGTTTCGGAGGTGGACATTCCCGAGGTCGAGAACGCCCTCGATCAGACCCGTCGGGAGGTGGGGCAGCGCTACGATTTCAAGGGCTCGAAGACCACGATCGAGTTCCCCGAGCAGAAGGCCATCCAGGTCGTCTCGGATGACGAATACAAGGTGAACGCCGTCGTCGAGATGCTTCAGGGAAAGCTCGCGAAGCGCAAGGTCAGTCTGAAGGCGCTCGAGTACGGCAAGGTCGAGCCGGCGGCCGGCGGTCTGGCCAAGCAGACGATCACCGTGCACCAGGGGCTCGAGAACGACGATGCCAAGGAGCTCGTCAAGATGATCAAGGCCAGCAAGATCAAGGTGCAGGCCCAGGTCCAGGACACCCAGGTCCGGATCTCCGGGAAGAAGCGGGATGACCTGCAGGCCGTGATCCAGCTGCTCCGCGACGCCGACTACAAGCGTCCGCTCCAGTACGTAAACATGCGCGATTGAAGGGGAATCGACCCCTACACGCGGTGCGGTGTCGGCTCTGCCGAGGCGTCCGCCTCGCCCTTCCACGGGCGTAGGCTCGCCGTTGACACAGGTCGACCCCGTCCTTACCCTTCGCGGGCCGGATTCTTGCATCCGGCCCACCGCAAAGGACTCGGACCCAGAATCATGCGTAAAGCGTTCCTCAAGAATGCCCAGGAATCCCTTCTGAAGATGCGCGAGCAGGTGCTCGCGGACATCGAGAGCGACACCAAGTCGAGCCGCGATGGTCACAAGGACGAAGGGATGGACACGTACGACATCGCGAGTGAAGAGCGCGATCGCGACATCAGCATGATTCTCTCGGATCGCGACCGCCGGAAGCTCCAGCAGGTCGACGAGGCCCTGACCCGCATCAAGGCGGGCACCTACGGAATCTGCGATGAGTGCGAGCTCGACATCGCGGAGGAGCGCCTGAAGGCGCTGCCGTTCACGCGGCTGTGCGTGATCTGCCAGGCCGATCTCGAGAAAGAGGCGCGGCAGACCCGCCAGGGTGACGACGATCGCGCGATTCGACGGTTCGCCGTCGGGGACGACGGCGGCGACGACTCCTGAGTCTCGCCGTCCCCGGCGTTCGAACCCCCGGTGCCACGTGATACTGGGGAGGGGTGGCGAGCGGTCTGCGCGCGGGGCTCGCCGTCCCCTCTCGTAGGCGGCGGCGCGCCGACCTCGAGTCGATCTATCGGGCCGCGGTCGCGGCCGTCGAGCCGGGGCGGCTGGTCGCTCACCACGTCCGCCGACGGGGCGAGGCCGTGGCCGTCGATCTGGGGGACCGTGTCTACGAGGTGCCGGCGCGTCGACTCTGGATCGCCGGTGCGGGAAAGGCCGCCGTCGCGATGGCGGGGGCGATCGCGCGCGTCGTTCCCGAGGCGAGGGGGACCGTCGTGGCGCCGCGCGGTCGCGGGCTGCCGCGCCGCTGTGGACGGATCGACGTACTCCCCGGGGCCCACCCGATTCCGGACCGGGCGAGCTTCGAGTCGGCGGCGCGGCTTCTCGCGCGCCTTCGCCGACGTCCTCGCGACGAGACCGTCCTGTTCCTGCTCAGCGGCGGAGCGTCGGCGCTCCTCGCGCTCCCGGCGCCCCCCGTCACCTCGGCCGACAAGCGGCGGCTGGGTCGTCTCCTGCTGCGGTGCGGCGCGGACATCGAGCTCACGAACGCGGTCCGCAAGCACGTCTCCCGGGTGAAGGGGGGAGGGCTCCTGCGCGCGGCCGCGCCTCGCGAGGTCTGGACGCTCGCCCTGTCCGACGTGATCGGCGACCGCCTCTCGACCATCGGGTCGGGGCCGACCGTGCCCGACCCGTCGACCTATCAGGATGCGTGGGACGGTCTCGCGAGGCTCGGGGCGCTCGACGATCTCCCGGAGCGCGTGCGGCGGCGCCTCTTGGCGGGGCTCGCCGGACGCCGGTCGGCCCCGGAGACGGTCGCGCCTGGCTCGGCCGACGCACGCCGGGCGCGCGCTTGCGTCATCGGCTCGAACCGCCTGGCGCTCCGCGCGGCCGCACGCGAGGCGCGCCGGCTGGGCTACGCCGTCCACACCCGACGTGCGCCGCTCCAGGGAGAGGCGTCGGAGGCCGCACGGGCCCTCGTCCGGAGCCTCCCCGCGCCGAGCGGTCCCACCTGCTTTCTGGCAGGCGGAGAGACCACGGTGAGCGTCGGTGCCGCCAGCGGGGTGGGCGGGCGGAGCCAGGAGTTGGCGCTCGCCGCGGTGCCGGAGCTCGCCGGAGGCGACTGGAGCCTTCTCGCGGCGGGTACGGACGGCATCGACGGTCCGACGCGAGCGGCCGGCGGATTCGCCGATGGGGCGTCCCTGCGCCGAGGCGGCGCGCGCGCGGTCCGCCGTGCGCTCGAGGACCACGACGCCGGGACCCTCCTGGACCGGCTCGGAGACGCGTTCGTCACCGGCCCGACGGGGACCAACGTGATGGATCTCGTCGTCGTCCTGGGTGGCGACCGACGAAAATAGTTTTGGGGTGCAAAACGGCGATGTAGGTCGCACGGGGCGGCGCTCCATGAGCGGACCGATATTGACAGTTTTGCTTCACTCTCCTAGGTACCGAAGGGGCACAAAACAAAACGTCATGTCATCGTAGTGGGCGCTTCGGCCAATAGCGGAAGCCCCGGCCGTTCGTTACCGAACCGCTACAGAGGCGCGAGGGGGTGAGTGGATGCTGCAGGCGGGAGCCGAACGATCGCGGGCTTGCCCGGACGGATCACCGATGACCGAGGCTTCACTGGACAAGAGGCAGATCGTGGGCCTCGCCGAGGAGTACGGTCTCGGCAAGGTGCAAGGCGTGGCGCCCGCTCCGCGGGGATGGTCGCGTCCGTCGAACCATCAGAAGAACTTCCTGCTCGACATCGGCCGGAGCAAGGTGATCTTCCGGTTCGACGGCAACCGGGGCGAGTTGGATCTCAAGCGGGAGACGGACCTGTTCCTATACCTGCGCAAGCACGGGTTCCCGTGCCCGCAGCCGATCCCCGACCGCAAGAGCCGTCACTACCGCGACGTGGGTGGGGCGCGCCTCACGGCGTACAAGAACATCGACGGCAAGCGCCCGGACGTCGCCGACATGAGCGGCAACCAGATCGAGGGCGTCGGACGCGCGCTCGGTGAGCTCCACCTGATCGGCAAGGGGTACAAGAAGGGGATCGAGAACCGCTTCAGCTTCGAGCGCGTCGCCGACCTCTACGCCGAGATCCGGCCCAAGCTCCCGAGCTACTTCAAGCGCATCACGCGAACCCTCGACGAAGAGGTCGACTACCTCGGCAGCTACCTCGAGACGAAGCTGCCGAAGGGCGTCATCTACGGCGATCTTCTTTCGGAGAACGTGCTGCTGAAGGGCGACAAGCTCGTCGGCATCGTGAGCTTCGAGGCGGCCTGTCGCGGCAAGTTCATCTTCGATCTCGCGACCGCGGTGAACGCGCTGTGCTTCACGGAGGGCAGCTACGACCTGAAGCGCTTCGAGACGGTCATCGCGGGGTACGAGACGATGCGGACGCTGTCTCTGGCCGAGTGGGATGCGTTCCCGAACGAGCTGCGCTTCTCGGCCTTCCGTTTCACCGTCACGAAGCTGCGCGACATCGTCGCGCTTCCGGATGCGGCGGCCTGTCTCGCGACGATCACCGAGGAGCGCCTGCCGGAGCCGTCGGACGACCCGCGGGTCGCGGCGATTCGCGGCTTCCAGGAGTTCTACGATCGTCTCGCGATTCTTCGCCGCGAGCGCGACGGCGGGATGGAGCCCATGCTCCTCGCCATGGCCACGGGATACGACTACCGGAAGTATCAGAAGGTCAAGGCGGTCGAGCGCAAGGGCAAGTAGGAGTCGATTTGGAGAAGTACTTCGAGGGGATTCTCGCGGCGATCGGGGAGGATCCGGAGCGCGAGGGCCTGCTCAAGACCCCCGCGCGGTGCGCGCGTGCCCTCACGGAGATGACGCGCGGCTACACCCAGGACCCCGAGGCGATCATCAACGGAGCCCTCTTCACCGAGGACTACTCCGAGATGATCATCATGAAGGACATCGACTTCTTCTCGATGTGCGAGCACCACATGCTCCCGTTCTTCGGGAAGGTGCACATGGCCTATCTCCCGAGCGGCAAGATCGTGGGCATCTCGAAGATGGCCCGCCTGGTCGACGTCTTCGCGCGCCGCCTCCAGGTCCAGGAGCGCATGACCACCCAGATCGCCTCGCTCCTCATGGAGAAGCTCGGCGCCGAAGGGGTGGCCGTCGTCGCCGAGGCCGAGCACCTCTGCATGCGCATGCGCGGCGTCGAGAAGCAGAACTCGTACGTGGTCACGAGCGCCATGCTCGGCGTCTTCCGCGAGAATCAAGACACCCGCAACGAGTTCATGAACCTGATCGGCCACACCCGCTCCTGAGGGGAGGGGGACGTTCGTTACCTTTTCGGGAGTTGTTACCTTTTTCCCGGGGGCCGACGGGTGCTCCGACTCCTGTGAGGGCGAAAAAAGGTAACAAAGCGAAAAAGGTAACGAACGTCCCCTCTCTCGTTTGAACGAGTGTATCGCGAATGCTGCAGAAAGTGGGTTCCGCGCGAGTACGCGGTGTGGGAGGGTTTTCCGCGTAGCAGGTCGCTTGGCCTGCGTAGTTCTACGTATCAGCCGCGGGAGACCTTCATGACCGACCTCCTCGATCCCCTCACCGTCTTCTACTTCGGCCTCGTCGGCGGCTTTGCTGTCGGACTATTCGCGCTCCGGCCGCGGCGGGTCTGACCCGCGGAGGCGAGCGGCCACTCGGGGGGCGAGCGGGACGTCTGCCGGGGCCCAGTCGAGGTACTCGAGCGCGTCGGGGGCCGCCCAGCGAAGCGCACGGTGCTCCCGGGCGCGGGGTTCGCCGGTGACCAGCACCGCCTCGAACACGTCGAGGCGAACGTGGGCGTGAGGAGTCTCCGCGCGCCCCGTCCCGAGCCGCGGGCCGACCCGGATCGCGCAGCCGAGCTCTTCCTCCACCTCGCGGACGAGCGCGTCCTCGGGGGATTCCCCCGGCTCGATCTTGCCGCCCGGGAACTCCCACCGTCCCGGCTCGCTCATGCCGTCGCCGCGCTGCGCGACGAGGCACCGTCCGCCGCGGAGGATCGCGGCCCCGACGACGTGAAGCTCCTTCAGAAGGTCGCCCACCAGGGCGTGTCGGTCTCGCCGCGGGGCTCGATCGTGACGTTGAAGCGCGACAGCAGGGTGCCCTGGGCGCGGTCCAGCTCGGCGCGCGAGATGTTGAACTCGATCAACGCCTGAATGTGAGCGACCTGTGCCGCCGCGAGGTCGTTCTGGAACTGGAGCAGGTCGGTGGTCGTGACCATGCCCACCTCGTAGCGCTTCGTCTGGTTGCGGAGGTTCTGCTCCGACAGCTCGCGCGCGACGCGGGTCGTCTCGATCCGCTCCTGGTCGGACAGCACGTCTGCAACGGCGCGCCCGACCTCGAGGCTCACGTCGGATACGGTCTGACGGTAGCGCGTGAACGACTGCTGCTCTTCGACGCGCGCCCGCGTCGCGCGAGCGCGCGCGCCGGCGTTGCCGATCGGGATCTCGATGCGGACGCCGGCCGAGTACGAGTAGAAGCGGCCGTCGACCAGGCGGTTCAGGGAGTCGCCGTAGTTGCCCTCGTAGAGGGGCGTCGTGTCTTCCGGCGGGGGGATGTCCCGGCCCGCGAGCCCGTTGACGCCCAGGCTGCCCACGAAATCGAAAGCGGGAAGAGTCTGGTTCTCCGCGAAGGCGGTGTTCAGCTCGCTCCCCTTGATGGTGAGCTTCGCGGCGCGGATCTCCGGGCGCCGGTCCATCGCGATCCGGAGCGCGTCCTCCACGGTCACTTCGATGCGATCGGCGCTGGGTCGATCGACGGGCTGGACCGCCTGCGGGAGAAACGGGTTCTCGCTGTCGAGGTAGACCTGTTGGCGGAGCTGCAATCGGGCCTGCGCCAGATCGTTGGTGGCGACGATGACGTCCTCTTTGCGCCGCGCCGCCTCGGCCTCGCTCTCCAGCACCGCGACCGGCGGCAGGACGCCCACGTCGACGCGGGTGCGATTGTCGCGGACGGTCTTCTCGGCCAGCTCGAGGGAGCCCTTCAGGACCTCGACGCGCTCCTCGAGACCGACCACCGCCCAGTAGTTGGTGATGACGGCACGAATGAAGTCGGCGACGGCCCCGCGATACGTCTCCAGTGCGGCATCCGTCGTCGTCTCGGCCAGGCGGATCCTGAGGCTCGTGAAGTAGAGGCCGAAGCCGCGCAGGAGAGGTTGGCTCAGGGACGCGACCGCCGTGGGCTGGTACTGCGGGTTCAACAAGAGGAAGGGGAGGCTCTCGTTGGCGCGCTGGTTCGTCCAGTTGAGGCCCAGGCTTCCGCCCGATCGGAACTGCTTCGCGATCGAGAAGTCCCACGTGCCGTTGTTGACCCGGTAGGTGGGAGTCTGGTCGAGCAGCCCGGCCTGCAAGGTGTTCGCCGTCGGCGCCACCAGGCGATCGATCCCGAGATCGGCCCCGAAAATCGGGTCGAACTGGGCCTGCGCCTCGAGGATGCCCGTTTCCTGCGCGAGCGGCGTCAGCGACGCGGCGATCACGGCCGGGTTGTTCTGGACGGCGGTGAGAACGGCGTCGCGGAGGGTGACGTGGACGGGGGCGTCGCGGAGGCCGCTGATGAAGGGGTTCTGCGGCTGCGTCGTCGGCAGCGCGTACTGTGCGCTCAGCACCTGCCAGATCGATGGCTCTTCGACGAGCTCCTCGCGCAGCTCGAGCGTCGCGCCCGCTTCCGGCGACGATCCCGCCGCCGCATCCACCGCCTCCTCCGCGTGAGCGCTCGCAGCCGTCCCTACGAAGCAGGCGACGGCGGCGACCCATACCCATGCGCGGAGCCCGGAGTGTCCCAAACAGGTCTCCTGCACCAATCCATCCGGTATCGGCGGACCTCCGGGTTGTCAACGCAAGCACCGGGTTGCGCCCTCCGTACGGACGTAAAATGCCAGCTCGCGCCGGCGTCTTGATTGCCCCAGGGGCCTTCGCTAGCCACCTGGGTTGCCGTCCCGGAGCGTGCCTTCGGGGCCGCCCACCGAAGCGATGACGGACGCGCCTCCAAACGAGTACCCGCCCCGGCCCGGAACCCCCCGGGACGGCTCGGTACGGGCAGGCGCGCGCGTCGCTTGACGGGCACGGGCAGGAGGGAGTCGCAAGCGATGGCGTACCGCGTCTTGGTGTCGGACAAGCTCGCCCCGGAGGGGCTGGAGCGGCTCGGAGCCGAAGCCGGGATCGAGGTGGACAACCAGCCCGGTCTCTCGCCCGAAGATCTGCTCGCGAAGATCGCGGAGTACGACGGGCTCGTCATCCGCAGTGGAACGAAGGTCACCGAGGAGGTCCTCGCGCGGGCCGAGCGGCTCAAGGTGATCGGGCGCGCCGGCATCGGTGTCGACAACGTCGACGTTCCGGCCGCGACCCGTCGCGGCATCGTCGTGATGAACACTCCCGGCGGGAACAACGTCACGACGGCCGAGCACGCCATCTCGATGGCGCTCGCCTGTGCGCGCCACATCCCTGCCGCCGATGCCTCGCTCCGCGGCGGAAAATGGGAGCGCTCGAAGTTCACGGGCACCGAGGTGACCGGCAAGACGTTTGGCGTCGTGGGGCTCGGCAACATCGGTCGCGTCGTCGCGGATCGCGCCGCGGGCCTCTCGATGAAGGTCATCGCCTTCGATCCCTTCGTGACGGAGAAGACGAAGCCTCTCGAGGTCGAGCTCGTCTCGCTCGAGGAACTCTTCGAGCGGTCCGACTTCATCTCGGTGCACGTCCCGCTGACGGCCGACACGAAGAACCTGATCGACGCGGCGGCGATCGAGCGCATGCGAGACGGCGTGCGGATCATCAACTGCGCCCGCGGCGGGATCGTCGACGAGGAGGCGCTCGCCGCGGGGATCCGGTCGGGCAAGGTGGCCGGAGCCGCGGTCGACGTGTTCGTCGACGAGCCGCCCCCGGCCGACCACCCGCTCCTCGCGCTGCCGGGCGTCGTGGTCACTCCCCACCTGGGCGCGTCGACCGGAGAGGCGCAGACCAACGTCGCGGTCGCGATCGCCGACCAGGTGAGCGCCTTCCTCTGCCGGGGGGCGATCACCGCCGCCGTGAACATGCCCGCGCTCACGCCCGAGCAGCGCGAGTTCCTGGGGCCCTTCCTCGATCTGGGCGAGAAGCTCGGCTCGCTCGTGGCCCAGCTCGGCGCCACCGAGACCGAGCCCGCTGGAGCTCCGATCTCGGTGTCCGTCGAGTACAAGGGCGAGGTCGCCGACCACGGGACCAAGACCGTCACTGCGGCGATTCTGCGGGGCCTGCTCGTTCCGATCCTGGGGGACGAGCTCAACTACGTCAGCGCGCCGTCGATCGCGCGCGAGCGTGGCATCTCGGTCCAGGAGACCGTCTCGACGCAACCCGGCGACTATCGCAACCGCATCTCGGTTTCCGTGAATTTCGCCTCGGGCGCGAGCCACGTCGTCGCCGGTGCCGTGTTCGCACGAAAGACGGTGCGACTCGTGAAGCTGAACGACTTCTTCCTGGAAGCCGTGCCCGAGGGCTACATTCTGATGCTGCACAACCGCGACGTTCCCGGCGTGGTCGGGCAGGTCGGCACGCTTCTCGGCAAGGGGCAGGTCAACATCGCCGGTCTCGAGCTCGGTCGCGAGGGGATCGGCAAGCGGGCCGTCTCGCTCTTCCACGTCGACGACGCCGTCCCGGACGAGATTCTGGCCGAAGTGCGCAAGCTGCCCGAGGTTCTGAACGCAGCCCTCCTACGGCTGTGATAGGACGGATTCCGTGCCGACTCTGATCATCGTGGGCGCCCAGTGGGGGGACGAGGGCAAAGGCAAGGTCGTCGACCACTTCGCGGCGCATGCCGACATGGTCGCCCGCTACCAGGGGGGCAACAACGCGGGGCATACGCTCGTGGTCGGCGGCGAGAAGACGGTCGTCCACCTCATCCCCGCAGGCGTCCTGCACGCCGGCACCACCTGCGTCCTCGGCAACGGCGTCGTCATCGACCCGAAGGTGCTCTGCGGAGAGATCGAGGGGCTGCAGGCCAAGGGCTATCTCTCGGATCCGGCCCAGCTCCGGATCGACGAGCGGGCCCACGTGATCCTACCGGTCCATCGCATGCTCGACGTCGCACGAGAGGCCGCTCTCGGGGAGCGGGCGATCGGGACGACCGGGCGCGGAATCGGGCCCTGCTACGAGGACAAGGCGGCGCGTCGGGGCGTGCGGATCGTCGACATGCTCGATCCGCGCTACTTCGCCGACGCGCTCGACAAGATCCTCTCCGAGCGCGGGCCGCTTCTGAAGCTCTACGGAGAGGAGCCCCCGAGCGCCCAGGAGATCCTGGACGAGTACGCGGTCTACGCCGAGCGCTTGCGGCCGTACGTGACGGACGCCACCCAGGTCGTGGCCGACGAGATCGCCGCAGGGAAGCGAATCCTCTTCGAGGGCGCTCAAGCCGCCATGCTGGACCTCGATCACGGCACGTATCCGTTCGTCACGTCGTCGAACACGGTGGCGGGCGTCGTCGGCTCGGGGGCCGGAGTCGCTCCCAAGCACGTCGGCCGGGTGCTGGGCATCGCCAAGTCCTACACCACGCGCGTCGGGGCGGGCCCGTTCCCGACCGAGCTCGAAGACGAGGTCGGCGCCAAGCTGCGCGAGGTCGGGGGCGAGTTCGGGGCGACCACCGGCCGGCCGCGGCGGTGCGGCTGGTTCGACGCGGTGGTGGTGCGACAGGCGGCGCGTCTGTCGGGGCTCTCCGGCATCGCTCTCACGAAGCTGGACGTTCTGTCGGGGCTCCCCACCCTCAAGATCGCGACCGCCTACGAGTGCGACGGAGAGCGCTACGATCGGGTTCCAGCGAGCGTCCCGGCCCTCACGCAGGCGCAGCCGATCTACGAAGAGCTGGAGGGCTGGACGGAAGACCTGAGTGGCGCGCGTCGGTTCGAGGATCTGCCGGAGGCAGCCCGCAAGTACATCTCGCGCATCGAGCAGCTCACGGGAGCGCCGGTGACGCTGATCTCGGTCGGGGCCGAGCGGGAGGAGACCATCCTTCTGCGCGACCCGTTCCTGTTGTAGGACCGTCGATTGACGCGCCGATCGGCTCCCGGTAGGCGACTCGAGTAGATGCCCGCGGCCCTCGTGACCAAGAACCTTCGGCGCTCATACGACGAGCGCGAGGCGGTTCGGGGGATCTCGCTCGAGGTGGCGGAGGGCGAGATCTTCGGCCTGCTGGGCCCGAACGGCGCCGGCAAGACCACGACGCTCTCCATGATCTCCACGCGGATCTGGCCCACGTCGGGCGACGCGTGGGTCTTCGGAAAGCACGTGGTTCGCGACGTGCACGCGGCTCGTCGTCTCCTGAACGTCGCGCCGCAGGAAGAGGCCCTGTACCCCGACCTCACCGGGCAGGAGAATCTCGAGTTCTTCGCCCGCCTCTGGGGGGTGCCGAGCGCCGATCGGCCGGCGCGGGTGGAGGAGGCGCTCGAGGCGGTCGAGCTCTCGGGACGTCGCCACGATCCGGTGCGCGCCTACTCGGGCGGAATGCGCCGCCGCCTGAACCTGGGCTGCGCGCTCGTGAGCGCGCCCCGGTTGATCCTGCTCGACGAGCCCACGGTGGGCGTCGACCCGCAGTCGCGCGTCCACATCTTCCAGGCGGTTCGCAAGCTTCGCGAGCAGGGCGTCACCATCCTCTACACGACCCACTACCTGCAGGAAGCCGAAGACCTCTGCGACCGCATCGCGATCATGGACGAGGGGCAGGTGGTCGCGCTCGGAACGCTCTCGGAGCTTCTTGGGCTCTCGCAGGCGACCGAGGTCATCGAGCTCCGCTTCGCCGAGCCGCTCCAGGCGGAGGCCTCCCTGGCGGCGCTCGCAGGCGTCCAGCGGGTCGAGTCGAGCGGGTCGCTCGTGCGCCTCTTCGCGTCGCACGCCGAGCCGGTGCTGGCCGCAGTGTGCGGGGGCGGCGTGGTCGAGCAACCGATCGTGCAGATTCGTGTTACGCCGGTCTCGCTCGAGACCATCTTCATCGAATTGACGGGAAAGGAGCTGCGCGACTGATGCGGGTATGGGCGGTGGTGCTGACGTTGGTCGCGCTCGTCGCAACGGCGCGCGACGTTCGCGCGTACGTGGCGGGCGGTCCGATGCAGACGACGCAGAAGATCCTCCGCGCGTCGAACGGGATCGTGACGGGGCCCGGAGATCGGGACGCGAAGCTCGAGAAGTTGAAGGATCTCCTGCGGGACTTCCTCGACACGGACGCGCTCGGCCGGCAGTCGATGGGCAAGCATCTCGAGGGCAAGACCGACGAGCAGCAGGCGCGGTTCTACCAGCTCTTCCGCGATCTGTTCGTGCGCACGTACGTGCAACGCCTCCTGTTGTTCGACGCCCCCGACTTCGCCTACGCCGAGGAGGAGATCGATGGCGACTCCGCACACATCAGCACCCAGATCGTCACGCCGCGCGACCGCTTCGAGGTGGACTACGACCTGCAGAAGACCGACCAAGGGTGGCAGGCGACCGACATCTTCATCGAAGACGTGAGTCTCTCGGCCAACTTCCAGGCGCAGTTCGGAAAGGCCCTCAAGAAGAGCTCCTTCGACGACCTGATGGATCGCCTGGAGCGCAAGCTCCACGGGAAGAAGAAGGCGACGTCGCCCGCGGACTGAGGCATGGTCGCCGTCTTCCTGAAGGACCTGCGACTGATCCTGCGAGACCGTTCCGCGCTCGTCCTGGCGATGGTCGTCCCGATCATCGTGATCAGCTTGATCGCGGGTGCGCTGCTCGACAACGCGGACCGAACGCGGCTCCTCCTGCCGGTCGTCGACGAAGACGAGGGACCGGTCGCGACCGCGTTCACGAAGCTCCTGTCCGAGCACGCCGACGTCCGCACGATGGATCGGGCGGAGGCGGAGCGCCTGGTTCGCGATGAGAACGACGCGGCCGCCGCACTCGTCTTCCCGGAGGGGCTGAGTCGTGCGTACCTCCGAGGCGACACGGGCGGAATCGAGCTGCTGACCGACCCGGCCCAGGCGCACGCGTTGCAAGCGATGCGCGTGCTCCTGCTGCTGATGGATCAGGAGGCACAGGCGCTCGCCGATCCGCTCTCGGAGGATCTGATCGTCGTCGAGAAGACCAGCCTCACCGGGTCTCGCGAGGAGGTGGACTCGTTCGACGAGAACGTGCCGGGCTTCGCCCTCCTTTTCGTGCTGATCGTGGTGGTCTTCGGAACGTCGATGGCGCTGCACGACGAACGTGACTGGGGAACCCTGCCACGCCTCCTCGTGGCCCCGGCCGGCTTCACCTGGATGTTGCTCGGCAAGCTCGGAGCGCGCTTCCTCCTCGGCCTCGCCCAGATGCTCCTGCTCTTTCTTTGGGCACACTGGTTCTTCGGAGTCTCGCTCGGGCCATCGCCCGTCGCGCTCGTGGTCCTTTCGTCCGCGATGGTGTTCACGACGGTCGCCGTCGGCCTCCTGGTCGCGGGGTTCGCGAAGACCCGGGAGCAGACGCAGCCGCTGAGCCTCGCGGTCGTGATGCTGATCTCGCTTCTCGGCGGCCTCTGGTTTCCACCCGAGTTCGTCCCCGAGTGGATGCGCGAGCTCCAGCCGGCGGTCTATACGAGCTGGGCGATGCGCGGGATGAACGATCTTGTGCTACGAGACCGGGGGTTGGAGGCGATCCAGGGGGCGGTGACCGTGCTCTTCGGGTACGGGGTCGTGACGCTGGTGATCGGCATCCGGCTGTTTCGCGCGCGACACAGCGCGCGCTGAGGGGAACGGAAGGAAGAGGGACGCAGTCGGCGATGGCACGGGCAGCGGCACGCGGGGCGACCGTCCTCGCCACGGCGATCCTGCTGTCGGGGCTCCTCACCGGACCCGCTTCCGGGATCGACGACGAGGCCGTCCGCGGCGCCGGTCCGGCCGCGGGCGCGAAGCCGGCCGGGCGAGCGGTCGGGCCCACGATGGAGGTGCTCGACCTCGACGGGTTCGTCTCCCGGGCGATCGAGGCGGCCCCCGAGCTCGACGTCGCCCGCTGGGCGGTCGCCAGCCAGGAGGCGGATCTCCAGCAGGCGATGGCGTCGTCCTTCCTCCCGGAGTTCACCGCGACGAACATGTTCGGGTTCGCTCGTCGTGCGCGTGGGGACGTGCTGGAGTCGCCCGACACGGTCGACACGCGCGCGTTCGGGCCGTTCAACCGCGTCGAGATCGAGCTGGTCCAACCGCTGTACACCTGGGGCAAGATCACCTCGGGCATCGAGGCGGCGACGCACGCGGTCGGCGTCAAGATCGCCGAGCAGGACGGGCTCGAGGCGACGGTCGTCGAGCAGACGAAGACCCTCTACTACAACATCGTCCTCGCGCGCTCCGTCCGCGGGATCCTGGAAGAGGCTCGCGACGGGTTCGACGACGCGCTCGAGACCGCGCGCGAACGACGCGAGGACGGCGACGTCGACATCACGGAGCTCGACATCCTCTATCTCCGGGTCGGTCGGGCGGAGACGGCGAAAGAGATCCCGAAGCTCGTGGCCGGCGAGAAGGCGGCGCTCGAAGCGCTTCGCGTTCTCGCCGGCGGCGAGCCGCGCTCGGCCCTCGACGTGCGCGACCGTCTCCTCGACCCGGAGCCGGCGGTGCTCGAGCCCCTCGAGCACTACCTCGCCGAACTCTACGACCTGAGCCCCCGCTGGCGGCAGATCGAGCAGGGCGTCGAGGCGCAGCAGAGCGAGCTCTCGCGCACCGAGGCCGAGTATTTTCCGGATCTCCTGTTCACCGGGTACTTCGGTTACTCGTACGCTCCCGATCGCGATCGGCAGCTGAACCCCTTCGCGTGGGACCAGTTCAACTTCTTGCGCGGCCCGGGCGGCTTCCTCACGGTACGTTGGCCGCTCAACTTCCACATCACGGCGACCAAAGTGCAGAAGGCTCGTGCCGAGCTGGGGCACCTGCAGGCGCAGCGACGTCAGGCCCGGAGCGGCCTCGCCGTCGAGCTCGCGAGCTCGTACGAGCGGGTCGTCGAGAACAGAAAGGCCGTCACCGATCTCGACGACGGTCGTCGGGCGGGGCGCGCGATCCTCACGTTGGCCGTGACGAACTTCGATCTCGCGATCGGAGATGCGAGCGAGATCCTGAACGCGCTGGGCAACTACGCGCGCGTGTCCAGCAGCTACTACGAGGCGGTTCGCGACTACAACGTGTCCCTGGCGACCCTGGCTCGCGTGCTCGGCCAGGAGGAGATCGGGACGGGGGCGCTCAGGGCTCCTCCGGTGGCTCCGGACGAGGGCGCGGCTGGTCCCGTGTCGCCTCCGCCCACGCGTTGAGCTTCCACATGCCTGCGACGCCGATCGCGGCCGTCACCACCAGAAGGACGATCGGCCCCATCACACCCCCAGCACGCTCAGCCCGGCGTCCGCGTACAGCACCTGGCCGGTGATCCCGCGTCCGGCGGCGCCGCACAGGGCCGCCGCCAGCTGCCCGACGTCGTCGGTCGTCACGTTGCGTCGCAGGGGCGCACGTTCTTCGGCGACGTGGAGCATGTCGCGGATGTTGCGGATCCCGGCCGAGGAGAGCGTCTTGATCGGGCCCGCGCTGATCGCGTTCACCCGAACGCCATCGGGACCCACGTCGTTCGCCAGGTAGCGGACCGCCGACTCGAGGGCCGCCTTGGCGACGCCCATCACGTTGTAGTTCGGGAAGACGCGCTCGCTCCCGGCGAACGAGAGCGTCAGCACGGAGCCCTGCTGGGCGGCGAGCAGCGGAAGTGCGGCGCGGGTGAGGGCGACGAGCGAGTACGCGCTCACGTCGAGCGCCAGCCGGAACCCCTCGCGGCTCGTGTCGACGAAGCGACCCGTCAGGTCCTCGCGCTGCGCGAACGCGATCGCGTGGACGAGCACGTCCAGCTGACCCCACTGGTCGGCCACGTCGGCGAAGAGTCGTTCGATCTGCGCGTCGTCCGTCACGTCACACCCGCCCAGGACGTCGGCGCCGATCTTGGCCGCGAGCGGGCGCACGCGCCGCTCGAGGCTGTCCCCGACGTAGGTGAGGCCGACGTGAGCGCCCTCGGCCGACAGCGCCTGGGCGATGCCCCACGCGATGCTGCGCTCGTTCGCGACGCCGAGGACGAGCGCTCGCTTGCCCGAGAGAGAGCCCATCCGGCGCTTATGGCACAGCGAGGCGGAGATGCAATTCACTCCTCGCGTCGCACTCCGGCGCGATTGCAGCTAGCCTCGCCGCGTGGCCGAGGACTCTTCAGCGCAGCGTAGCTCTCATCGGCCATGGTGGCTTCCGCCCTTCTTGGGATCGGTGCCCGATCTCGCCCCGGGGCACTTCCGTCTGCTCGGGTTCGTTTCGTTCGCCCTGTTCTTCGAGAACTACGACTTCTCGCTCCTGACGGCGGCCTTGCCCTTCATCGCCGAGAGCCTCGAGCTCTCGGAGACCGACCTCGGCGGGTTCACCGGCCTGATCCGCCTCGGCGCGCTGCCGGCGTTCCTCGTCGTTCCATTCGCCGATCGCCTGGGACGACGTCGCGTGTTCCTGGCGTCGGTCGTCGCGCTGAGTCTCGGGACGTTCTTCACCGGGATGTCGCAGAACGCGACGCATTTCGTGATCCTCCAGCTCTTCACCCGTACCTTCATGCTCACCGCCGCGACGATCGCCTTCGTGATGGTGTCCGAGGAGCTTCCCGCCGCCCATCGGGGCTGGGGGATCGGAATCCTCGGGGCGCTCTCCTCGTTGGGCCACGGGTTCAGCGCCATCATCTTCGCCGGGGTCGAGTACCTTCCGTACGGATGGCGCGCCCTCTACTTCCTCGGCGCCCTGCCGATCCTCCTCCTGCCGAGCTTTCGGCGCGGGGTGCCCGAGACGCGCCGGTTCGAGGCTCGGGAGACGGGCGTGTCCGCCGCGGCATCGGGCACGTTCTCGGGCTACGTCGAGCCCTTCCGGCTCCTGGTGCAGCGGTTCCCCGGTCGCGCGATCGGGATCGCCCTCCTGGGCATCCTGACGGCGGCGTCGATGGGTGCCTGCTACCAGTTCACGGCGCAGTTCCTTCTGGTCCATCGCGGATGGGAGCCGGGGCAGTACTCGCTGCTCGTTCTGACGGCGGGTGCCCTGGGGGTTCTCGGCAACATCCTCGCCGGCCGGCTCGGCGATCAGATCGGACGGCGTGTGGTCGGTTGCGTGTTCGTGGGTGTCTTCCCGTTCTGGGCGTGGGGGTTCTTCCAGACCGACGGGGCGTTCATCGTCGCGTCGTGGAGCCTGCTCGTGCTCTCACTGACCGCAAGCACGACGATCCTGCGAGCGTTCGCGACGGAGCTCTTCCCGACCGCGTATCGGGGCACCTCGACCGGGCTCCAGACCGTCACGGAGACGCTCGGCGCCGCAGGCGGGCTCGCGCTCGCGACGGTCGGCATGCAGGCCGGACTCGCGCTCACGACGGTTCTTCCGCTCGTGAGCCTGCTGGCGCCGCTCGGCGTGATCGTGATCCTCACCTTCCCCGAGACGCGAGGGCGTGAGCTCGAGTCGATCAGCGAGTGACCGCGGGGCTCTAGCGCTGTTTGGCGTTCGGGTGCGGGATCTTGACGCGCTCGACCCGTCGCTTCGGGTTTCCGCCGACGCGGATCTGCTTCGGCTTCTCGTAGTAGTACTTCCCGCGCTTGCTGTACGCGCTGCCGCCCTTGGCCTGCTTCTCCGGATTGGGGATGAGCGCCCGACGGCGCGCGGGCTGGCGCGCGGTCGACGGTCCCTTGCGCGGGTCGCGCTGGATGCGTCCCCCCCGAGGGCGCTCGGCGCGGGTCCGAAGGCGCTTCGGATTGTAGATCCGACCGCCGCGGCGCCCCTGGGCGCTCGCGTCCTCGGGCAGACTGGTCACGACCAGAGCGCCCAGGAAGACGGCGAGGACGGCGACGACCGAGAGGCGCTTCATCGATGGGCCCCCAGGTCGGCGAGGTCCCCATCGGGCGGACCGCCGGTCGCGGAGCCCGTGACGCCGAGATTCGTCGCGAGGTCGGAGCCGGCGTCGATCGCAGGGCTCGATCCCATCAGGTGGAGGAAATCGTCCTGCCAGGATTCGCCTCCGAGAACGTCGTCCGCCCCGTCGGGATCGACGAGAAGGGGGTCCTCCTTCGTCTGGACGCCGGTGCCGTTCTGCAGCGAGGACGGGAAGGCGTCGCCGCGCTCGTTCAGCCCGAAGAGGGTGTAGTCCAGGGTGATCGCGTCGTCCGAGCGCGCGCGGAAGCCGTAGCGGGAGCTCCCGGCCAGGATCGAGTCACGCACCGTGAGGGTGCTCCTCGCGGAGCGAATCCCGTCGCGGTTCCCGAAGATCGTGACGAACGTGATCGTGCCGTCGGAGCGGGAGATGCGGAGCCCACCGCGGTCGTTCGCGTAGACGTCGCAGTCCCGGATCTGGAATCCGGTGGCCTTGCGCACGTAGACACCATAGCGCCGGTTCCCGGTTACGATAACCCCCGAAAGCGAGATGCCGTCCGCATTGCCCATGACGATGCCGTCCCGGTCGGAGCTGGTCACGACGACGTCCTCGATGGAGAGGTCGTCGGATGTGCCCTGGGAGACGATTCCCCGGCGGCCCCCGGCGATCCACAGCTTTTCGATGCTCACGCCGGTCGCCCGGACCCGGATGCCGTCGCGACGCTTGTCGCGACGGCCGAGGTCCTCGACGGGGCCGCCGTTTGGATGGAGCCGGACCGAGCTCCGGTCGGGCCCGTTGCCGCGGATGGTGACGTTCGCGACGTCGATCCGCACCGACTCCTCGTACGTTCCCGGTTGAATCAAGACCGTGTCGCCCTCGACGAGTTGGTCGAGCGCGTGCTGCAGGGTCTGCCAGGGCGTGGACGGGGAGTTCGCCACGTCGCGCGTGCGCGCGTCGTCGCCGAGCGCCGCGTCGACGTAGAACACGTCCGTCGGAAGCGGGTCGTAGCCGGGCGATGGCAGGGCCGTCGCCGATGAGTCGTAGTGATAGCCGACGTCGACGATGCCGTCGTCCTCGACGCCCGTCGTCGCGGTGCTGCCTCCGACGCCGAGGCTGGAGACGAGGTCGGAGCCGAAGCCCACCGCGTCGCTCTCGACGGCCTGCCCGGCCGCGATCTGCGAGAGGCGGAAATCGTCGTCTTCCCAGTCGGCGCCACCGAGAATTCCGTCCGTCCCGGCCGGGTCGACGAAGTGGGGCACGACGGTCTCGTTCGCGATGCAGCTTCCGCAGAAGAGATAGCCCTCGGGATCCAGCGGCGTCGCGTTGGCGTGGAAGCCGTTGTGCTCGAGCAGCGCGCCCGCGGTGTCGATTCGCAGGCCGGTGCCGCTCGTGTCCGTGAAGAGATTGTCGCGAATCGTCCCGACCGCGTTCAGAAAGCGCGCGTTGCCGAGCCCGTTCATCGAGATCGTGCTGTGCGCCAGGAGGTTGCCCGTCGAGAGCGGCTCGGTGTCCGGCGTGTTGTCGATGTTCACGCCCCACTCGCCGTTGGCGTACGAGAGGACGTTGCGGAGGGTCGCATTGGACGTTCGGCGCAGGGTGATTCCGGAGAAGAGGGCGCCGGTCGCGATCGTGTTGTCGATCGTCACGCCGTCCACCTCGGTGATCCGGATGCCGTCGGTCGACTGGTCCACGGTCGCGCAGTTCGTGATGTGGAGGTCGGGGAACTCGCCGCTGATACCGGTGCTCCCGCCGCGCACGACGAGTCCGTCCAGAGTGACGCCCTCGGCGTTGGCCACGATGCCGGTCTCGAACGCGGGCAGAATCAGGGCGGTGCCGGGATCCTCGGCGCGCAAGGTGAGGCCGGGAACGTCGACGACGATCTGGCCGAGGTACTCGCCCGGAAGCAGCACGATCGTGTCGTCCTCGTCGGCACGGCTGAGAGCGTGGACGATCGTCTCCCACGGGGTGGTGGGATTGGTCGCGGTGTTGTCCGAGCGGGCGTCGTCGCCGATCGTCGGGCTGACGTAGTAGGTCTCCGACAGGTCGGTGGGCGGCGAGGCCCAGGCCGGAGCCGCGACGGCGGCCGGGGCACCGTAGTGGAAGCCGACGTCGGCCGTGCCGCCGTCGAGCGTACCCAACGTGACCGTGCTCCCTCCGATGTCGAGCGCGCCGACGAGGTTCGAGCCGGCGTCGATCATGGTGCTATCGAAGTTCTCGCCGGCCGCGAGCTGCTGCAGGCGGAAGTCGTCGTCTCGCCAGCCGAGCCCGCCCAGGATCCCGTCCGGACCCGCAGGGTCGACGTAGCGCGGACTCTTCCCGAGGACGTTCCACACGGAGATGAGCGCCGCGTAGTCGGTGTCGCGGTCCCGGTCTCGCCCGTTGGTCGCGAAGTTGTTGTGGTGGGCGGCGATGAACGGGCCGGACAGATACAGCCCGAGGTCGACGTGGCCGGTGATGTTGTTGTCGCGAACCTCGGCGCTCGTCTCGAGCAGGCGGATGCCGTCCTGGTTCTGGTGAACCGTGTTGAAGGCCACCACGTTGGAGAACGAGAAGCCGGGGCCGGCGGAGTGGTCGAGCGAGATGCCCCACCCACCGTTCGCGTAGACCAGGTTGTTGCGAATGTAGAGACCGCTCGAGCCCTCGAGCTTGATGCCGGTGCCGCCCGCGCCGGAGACGCGGCAGCTGTCGACGAACGCTCCGGCCGTGTCGACGAGATGGATGCCGTCGGTCGACGGTCCCGCGACGGCGACGTTCGTCACGCGGATTCCGTCGGCGCGCACCGCCCGGAGCCCTTTCGCGCCCCCTTCGACGACGAGGTTCTCGATGCGCGTCTCCAGGACGTCTTCGACGGAGATGCCGAGCCCGGCCACCGGAGGCACGATCACGACGTCTCCCAGTGGCCCGTCGCCGACGAGCGAGATCGCGTTGTCCGTGACCTCGACCTCTTCCGGGTACGTCCCGGGAAGAAGGCGAATCACGTCGCCCGGCGAGGACTGGGCGAGCGCGTGGTTGATCGTCTTCCACGGGCTGTCGGGGGATTGGGCGTCTCCGTGACCGTTGGCGTTGTCGCCGGACACCGGATCGACGTAGAACGTGCTGCCGCTCCCCGGCGCGGGGACGGGGTCCGTCTGCGGCGGGGGCGCGCCGGCGCTGACACTCGCGCCGGCGTGCCATCCGGCGTCGGCCTGGCCCGTGTCGGCGACGGCGTCGGTACGGGTCGAGCCCGAGATGTCGGCGGCGGCCACGACGGCCGAGCCGCGATCGACCGCGGGGCTGTCGACTCCCTGGCCGGCGGCCGTCTGCTGGAGAGCGAAATCGTCGGACGACGGATCGTTGAAGAGGGGGTTGGCGACCAGGTTCGACCAGAGCGTCGGCTCCTGACCCGTCTCGGTGTCGAACGTCGTCGCACTGCCGAAGAGGATGTTGTGATGGCCGAACACCGGCGCGGTGTCGGTCTTGAGGGCGACGTTCGTGTTGTGGGAGAGGATGTTGTCTCGAACCTCGCCGGTCGCGTTCTCGAAACGCACCCCGCCGGCCGCGAGCACGCGGCCGCCGCCGTAGACCGTGTTGAACGCGACGACGTTGTCCGTCGCGACACCGATGCCGCCGGCGATGCCGAGATGGATGCCCCATTCGCCCGCGTCGACCACGAGGTTGTTGCGGACGTAGACCGTGTCGGTCTGGTCGAGCAGGATGGCCGTGCCGCCCGCGTCGTACGACATGTTGTCGTCGAGAATGACGCCGCTGGTCGTCACGACGCGGATCGCGTTGCCGGTCTGGGTCTCGAAGGTGCACCCCTGGATCAGCAGATCGTCGGCGTTCGTGGCGCGGACGCCGTGCACGCCGCCCTGGAACGCGAAGCCGAGGACGCTCACCCCGGTATGGGCGACGCGCAGGCCGACGTTTCCGGCGCCGGGCATCAGGATCGCCGCTCCGGTTGCCTGGAGGGTCACGTTGGGCGCGTTCGTTTCGGGCTCGCCCGTGTAGGTCCCGGCCGCGACCAGGACGGTGTCGCCGTCGGCCGCCGCTCCCGCCTCGAGGGCGCGCTCGATCGACTGCCAGGGGCTGCTCGGGTCCTGCGCGTCGTAGACGCTCAGGGAGTCGTCGCCCGTGTTCGCGTCGACGTAGTACGTGTAGGGCCCGGCGCCGCCCGGTGGCGGCTGCATGGCCGGGACGCCCGTCGAGGCCCCCGCGCCGGCGTGGTACCCGAGGTTCGCCGTGCCGGTGTCGGCCGCCGCGTCGGTGCGGGTCGAGCCCGAGATGTCGAGGTTCGCCACGTCGTCGGAGCCGGCATCGACCGCCGGGCTGTCGGCGCCGTGGCCCGTGGCGAGTTCCGAAAGCTGGAAGTCGCCGGTGATCAAGACGGGGTCGTGGACGTTGTCCCAGGTCGCCGGCTCCTGGCCGGTCTGGGTGTCGAACCGGGCTCCGTTTCCGACGATGCCGTTGTGGTGCACGTAGACGGGCGCCGTGTCCGTCTTGACGCCGATGCCGGCGTTGTCGATCGAAAGGTTGTCGCGGATCTCGCCCGTGACGGTCTGGAAACGGATCCCATCGCCGTTGTTCGCCACCGTGTTGAACGCCACGACGTGCCCGCTCGACGGGCTGGTGCCGTTCACGTTGTCGAGGTGGATGCCCCACCCGGCGTTGCCCTCGATCAAGTTGTTTCGCACGTAGGCGTTCTGCGCGCGCCGGAGGTGGAGTCCGCGGCTCGCCCCGTCCGAGATCCTGCAGTTCTCGACGACGCCATCGTTGACGTCTCGCAGCGTGACGGCATCGGAAGAGATCGAGGCGGCGACGGGAGCATGAATCTGCAGTCCCCGGAGAGTGACTCCCTCGATGGCCGGGGCGTTGCTGGTCGGAGGAGCGACCAGGACACCGCGCTGGTCCGTTTCGATGACGAAGCCCTCGAGAGTGATGTCGTTCGCCTGCAGATCGAACGTCGTCGACCCCGACGGCACGGTCACCGTCGTGCCGCCCGGGCTGGCCGCGCGGAGGACGGTCCCATCGCGTCGGATCTCGACCGTCTGCGCTTCGTTGCACGTGCCGGCGGCGACCTCGACGACCTCGCCCGCGTTCGCCTCGGAGAGCGCGTGGATGATCGTGAGCCAGGGCGTCCCGGGGTTCTGCGCCTCGTGGTCGGTGCGGGTGTCGCTGCCGGCCGCGCAGTCCACATAGTAGGTCGTGATGTCCGGCGTCGGCGTCGGCGTGGGGGTCGGCGTCGGGGTGGGCGTGGGGATCGGCGTCGGCGTCGGCGTCGGGGCGGGCGCGGGAGCTCCGGTCGAGTCGCTCGCCGTGGGGTGATAGCCCATGTCGGCCGTGCCGGTGTCCGGGGCTTCGCTCGCGAGCGTGCTCCCCGAGATGTCGACGTCGGCGGGCGCGCCCGAGCCGGCGTCGATGGCGGGGCTGCTCGGCTGCAGACGCAGGTCGGCGCCGCTCACGAAGAGGGGGTCGGCCGCGAGATTCGCCCACAGGACCGGCGGGCTGTCGCCCTCGGTATCGTAGTCGGTGGTGCTGCCGAACACGTCGTTGTGGTGGATCGTGGTCGGCGCCGTGTCGACCTTGATGCCGACGTTGTCGTTCCCCGAGACGATGTTGTCGCGGATCTCGCCCACCGCCTCCTGGAATCGGATCCCGCCGGAGCTCGTCGCCCCGCCACCGATGGCGCCCGCCCCGCTCGTCGCCACGGTGTTGAACGCGACCACGTTGCCCGTCGACGTCGGCCCACCGTCGTTCTTGAAGTGGATGCCCCAGTCGTAGGCGTTCGTGACGAGATTGTTACGAACGTAGATCTGGTCCGAGTGGTCCAGCAGGATGCCGCGGCTCCCGGAGGCGTCGACCGCGTTCGAGTCGAGGATGGCGCCCGTCGTGTCGACGACCATCACTCCGTTCTGCGAGGCGCCGGTCACCGTGAGGCGTCGGAGGAGAACGCCGTCGGCGTTCGTGGCCTTCACGCCGTGTTTTCCGCCGTTCGTCGCGCAGTCGATCTCGAACCCTTCGACCAGCACGCCGGTGTGATCGATCGCGACCGCCGTGGCGTCGAAGGGCGGCTGGATGATGGCGCCCTCGGTCGTTCGCAGGGTGAAGCTCGAGGTGCTGGTCGAGACGGCCTCGGTGTAGGTGCCGCTCGCGACCAGGATGGTGTCACCCGGGGCGAGCCCGGAGCTCAGGGCCTTGCCGATCGTCGCCCACGGCGTGAGCGGCGACTGCGCCACGAGGCGGCTTCGATCGTCGTCGCCGCTGGTGGCGACGTAGTAGGTGGCCGGGCCGGAGGTCGTCGGCGGAACGCCGGTCGACGCGCTGGCGCCCGCGTGGAAGCCGACATCGGCGGTGCCCGCGTCGGCGACGAGGTCCGCTCGGGTGCTGCCGTCGATGTCCCGTTCGGTCGTGAGGCCCGAGCCGCCGTCGACCGCCGGGCCGGCGATCGCGACGGCGAAGGAGTCGTCCTCGTAGCCCGCGATGGTCCCGAGGAGGGCGTCGGTCCCGTCCGGGTCGACGTACGCCGGGTCGAGCGCGATCATGCCGGGGCCGAGCGCGTAGTCGGCGGGATCGAGCGGCACGGTGTTCGCGAAGACCAGGTTGTGGTGCAGTGAGGCGTTCGGCGCGTCGATGCGCAGTCCGATCCCCGTGTTGTGCGTGACGACGTTGTCGCGGATCTCGCCCGTCGCGTTCTTGAGCCGGATGCCGCCCGCACCGTTGTACGCGCTCGTGTTGAAGGCGACGACGTTGCCCGTGGCGACGGGCGGCTGGGGGTCGGAATCGTTCGAGTTGTCGAGGTCGATGCCCTGATCCCCGCTGTCGTAGACGAGGTTGTTGCGGACGTAGGCCTGGGACGTGTGGTCGAGCAGGATCCCGCGGCTGCCGCTGGAGATGGCGCGTGAGCCCTCGATCGTGACCCCGGTGGTTGCCTCGATGCGGAATCCGTCGAAGGCCGCCTCGACGACCGTGCAGTCGCGCACGACGAGGCCGTTGGCGCCGATCGCCCGGAGGCCGTGGGACCCGCCGTGGATCTCGATGTCCTGCACCAGGACGTCCGGGTGAGAGATCTCGAGACCGGGATCCAGAGCCCCCGGTGCGATGATCACGCGTCCCGGAGATCCGTTCGCGAGGATCTCGACGTTTCCGAAGGACGTCTCGGGCGATTCCGCGTACGTTCCGGGCGCGACGAGAATGCGGTGGCGGCCCACGGTGGTGTCGACCGTGGCCAGCGCCTTGCCGATCGTGGCCCACGGTGTCGCCTGCGATTGTGCGAGCAGGGCCGACCGGGCGTCGTCTCCGGTCGCGGCATCGACGTGAAAGTCTAAGGCCGATGCGGGGTCGCCGCCGAGAAGCAGGCTGCCGATCGTGGAAACAAAGAGCGCGACCAGACCGGCGCGCCGGCATCTCGAAAGCGTGTGCACTGTCCTGTTTGGGGGATGGCTTCGGTGGGGGTGGAACGTGGTTGGGGTGTAGCGTAGGCGGCTTCGCCGAACTGTGCAGCCGGGTTTGCCGCGAGGCCCGGAGGCCTGGACGAGAGGCGGCAGGCTCGAACGTGGCACTGCCGCCTCTCGAGAAGCTGTCTTCCGCGGGGCGTTGGGGCCGGTCGTTCCGCCCACGTCGCGACCGGCTCTCGCGCGACACCGTGCCGTACCCTGATCCACGGATGTCGCTGCCATTCTGGCGAACCTCACATTGGAGATCTCGCGCCCACTTTGATCCGCAGGCCGCTACCGGACGGCCGCCCGCGAAAGCCCATCATCGGCTCTCCAGCGGGTATCGGATTGCACCCGGGTCGCGAGGTCTCCCCCTGTGGGTTCGGCAGCTCAGCCGGGTCGGATGAGGGGATCGGGGGGAGGGCTACGTAGATCCGGCAGCCGTACGGCCGGCCGGAAGTCCCTGGGAGCTCCGTTGCGGAGCTCGAGGGAGACGTTGACCGTCATCAGGGGGGAGAACGTCTTTCCCGTGAGGACGGAGTCCACGAACGGGGGAGATTCACTGACGTTTCCGGTATCGGGGACGGAGAGCTCCGCGAAGCCGGGAACATCGCCGCCGCCGGTGCGTGCGTCGTGCTCGGGCATCGGCTGGACGAACGCGAAGCACACCATCGCCATGATGGTGGCCACGGTGGCCCAGGCTCGTACGAAGGATCGACTCATCCCAGGGGCCGCAATCTGCAAGTGTAGAGCCACCCCGACGAGCGAAATAGGGGCTTTTTGGGCGTTCCGGGTCGTGCAACGACGCACGATCGGGCGAGCCTGCCATGGAACGAGCGTACGTTTGGGCCCCGACGCGGATCCGGGACGCCACCCTATGGCGTCCGGAGGGTTGGGGAAGGGGCGGGTTTTCCTGAGGACACCGGATGGCCGAGACCTCCCCCGTGCTCTATGAGAGGGGCATCATGATTGCGACACGATTCATCAGATCGCCAGGGTGGACGGCGGCGGCCGTCGGGGCCCTCGCCGGAGTCCTTCTCCTCCTCCCGGCGCGAGCGGGGGCCGGTGTCTTCGAGGCGTTCGGGCCGAACTCGGACTTTCCGGACAACAACCTCGTCATGCCGTTCGCCGCCGAGGGATCGCGTCTGGGCTTCTTCTCGATCTCGAACCTCGGGTTCAGCGGGCCGGGGGGCACGCCCGTACCGGTCACGTGGGAGTTCTACGACCAGAGCGGGGAGCTTCTCGTCTCGGTCCAGCGCTACGTCCTCGGAGAGGGCGGCACCGACATCGTCGACATCACCCAGGTGCGGAGCAAGGCGGCCGACGGCACCGAGGGGCCGGCGACGAACCTCGCCGGCCGGAACGGCTTCGTGGTGGTCTCCAAGGACGATGGCGAGCCCGACCTCGTCGGCAACTGGACGATCGCGAACACGGCTTCGAACGCGGGGTTCGGCGCGAACGCGGGCGGGCTCGGCTTCGTCGGCATCCTCGCGACGAATAGCTTCCTGTTCGGAACGAGCTTCGCCCCGACGAGTCTGGGCGACAACCTGCTCATGATCCTTGGCATTGACGACTTCGGCACGACGCCGACGTCGCTCACGCAAGGCGATCCTCCGGCTCCGGGCGCTACGATCTTCACCGTGGAGATCAGCCTCCACTCGAACGATGCGCCTTCGGGCGTCATCGGCACGGTTCAGGTGCCGGTGAACGGCTCGGCCCTCTTCACGTCCCTGCAGGAGCTGTTTCCGGGCTTCGATCTCGGCTCGTCGGTGACGATCGTCGCGACCCCCGTGACCGAGGGCGTGTCGATCATGGGCTACTACGGACAGGCGGTCGGGCAGTTCGGCGCGGGCCAGTCCCTCCGGACCGACCTGCCCATCGGGTGACCTCGTCTGGCCCGCCGCCGGTCGCGTTGAGCATCGCCGGCTCGGACTCGGGCGGGGGCGCGGGGCTTCAGGCCGATCTCAAGACCTGGGAAGCGTTCGGGGTCTTCGGGGCGACGGTCGTCACGAGCGTGACTGCGCAGAACACGCGGGGGGTCCGGGGCATTGCGCCGACGAGGGCGGGCGACGTGCGCGCGCAGCTCCGGGCGGTCTTCGAGGACCTGCCCATCGCGGCCGTGAAGACGGGCCTCCTTCCGTCGGCCGCCGTCGTTCGGGAGGTCGCCCTCGCGTTGCGCGGTCGGGGGGGCCTGCCGTTGGTGGTCGATCCGGTGCTCGTCGCGACGAGCGGCGACGTGCTCGCCGGAGGCGGCGTGGCGTCGGCGTTGCTCGAACGGCTCCTGCCGCTGTCGATCCTCGTCACCCCCAACCTCGACGAAGCCGAGGCTCTGACCGGCCGCCGCGTGCGGACGCTCGGAGAGATGCGCGACGCGGCGTCGGCCCTCGTCGAGCGCGGTGCGTCCGCGGTCCTGGTGAAGGGCGGGCACCTCGAAGGCGCCGCGGTCGACGTGCTTCTCGACGCGGCCGGCTTCGAGGACTTCACAGCGGAGCGGCTCGACGTCGGGCCGGTGCACGGTACCGGCTGCACCCTCTCGGCCGCGATCGCGGCCGGACTCGCCCGCGGCGCGTCGCTGCGCGACGCCGTGGCCGCCGCGAAGCGGTACGTCCACGACGCGCTTCGCGCGTCGTTCGCCGTCGGCGGCGGCGCGCGGGTTCTGCGGCACGCGCGGCCGCGCCCCTGACCCGGCGCTACACGGAGCGCTGCGCCCTCTGGCGCAGCGTGTGGTCGCACAACACCAGGGCCACCATGGCCTCGACCATCGGAACCGCGCGAGGGAGCACGCAGGGGTCGTGGCGTCCCTCCGCTTCGAGCGTGACCGACTCGCCTTTGGTATTGACGGTCTCCTGCGCCTTGTGGATCGTCGCGGTCGGCTTGAACGCCGCTCGCACGACGATCGTCTCGCCGTTCGAGATGCCGCCCTGGACGCCCCCGGAGTGATTCGTGCGCGTCCGGACCCGATCTCCGTCCCGGTAGAACGCGTCGTTGTGTTGGATTCCCGTGAGGCGCGTGCCGGCGAAGCCGGAGCCGATCTCGAACCCCTTGCAGGCCGGAAGCGAGAGGAGGGCGGCCGCGAGGTCGGCTTCGAGCTTGCCGAAGACGGGCTCCCCCAGCCCCGGGGGCACGCCGCGGGCGATGCAGGTGACGACGCCGCCGAGGGAGTCGCCGTCGCGGCGGGCGGCGTCGATGCGCTGGATCATCTCCTCGGAGGCCGCCGCGTCCGGGCATCGGGTGATCTGGGATTCGACCTGGTCGCGGGTCACCGAGTCCACGTCGACCTCGGCGGCGACGTCGTGGACCCGGCTCACCCAGCCGACGATGTCGTCGCCGCCGGAGCGAGCGAGAACCTGGCGGGCGATTGCGCCGCCCGCGACCCGGCCGATGGTCTCGCGCGCGCTCGCGCGGCCACCGCCCTGCCAGTTCCGGACGCCGTACTTCGCCTCGTAGGTGTAGTCGGCGTGCGACGGTCGATACAGGTCGCGCATGTGCTCGTAGGCCTGAGGACGCGGGTCCTTGTTGCGCACCAGCATCGCGATCGGCGTCCCGAGGGTCCGACCCTCGAAGATCCCCGACAGGATCTCCACCCGGTCGGCCTCCTGGCGGGGGGTGGTGAGCTTGCTCTGGCCGGGACGGCGACGGTCGAGCTCGATCTGGATCGCGGTCGCGTCGACGTCGAGACCCGGCGGGCAGCCGTCGACCACGACGCCCACGCCGCCGCCGTGCGATTCGCCGAACGTCGTGATGCGGAACAGCTTTCCGAACGAGGAGCCCACCCCCGGAGTCTATCGGTCGCGCCCCAGGGTCGCACGTGGGCGTCCCTTGCGCGGCGCGGCCGCAACGGCTTCCTCCTCCGGGAATGTCGGAGGCTTCGAGCGTGCGCCGGTTCCGCTTCCGCGGAATGAGGGTGGTCTACGAACCGTCGCCCGGACCGATCACCGCGATCGTCCTGAGCGTCCGCGGCGGCTCGCGGTTCGATGGTTCCAGCCCGGGCCTCGCCCACATGACCGAGCACATGCTCTTCCAGGGGACGGAGCGCTACGACCAGCTCGAGCTCAACCGGCTCGCGGCCGAGTGCGGCGGGCAGCACAACGCCGAGACCGGCTACGAGAGTCTGGAGATCACCTTCGAGGTCTTCAACGAGGACCTCGACGCTGCGCTGGGGCTCCTCGCGGAGCAGTTCTATCGCACGCGCATCGACCCCAAGCGGTTCGCGAAGGAGCGGCGGGTCGTTCTGGACGAGATCCGGAGCTATCACGACGACCCCCTCGACTACCTGCACGAGAGAGGGTGGCGCGCCTTCTACGACGATCCGATCGGGCGACCGATCTGCGGGACGACGCGCTCGCTGCGCGCCATGCGGCCCCGCGACGTCGAGCGCTTCCTGCGCGGGTTCTTCGTGAACCGCAACGCGGTGCTCTGCGGGGTCGGCGGCGCCTCCGAGGAGGACCTCCGCGGGTCGCTGCGTCGGCACGTGGACCCCGAGCGGACCGGTGCGTCGCGCGACGGGAGCGGCGCCCGGGGGAGGCGGGCCGGGGCGATGCGGGTGGGAGGAGGGCCGAAGGGGCAGGGCTTCGTCGCGCGCTTTCTCGAGCTCGACCCCGCCGTCGAGAACCTGCTCGCGGTGGGCGTCGCGCTGGACCTGGTCGGGGCCGATGCGGACGGGCAGCTATTCCAGGCGGTGCGCGAGGAGCACGGTCTCGGGTACGAGGTCTCCGCGGATCTGGAGTTCGGCGTGGGCTGGGGCGCCGCCGTGCTGTCGGCGAGCGTCCGTCCCGGCCAGACCGATCGGCTCGCGGGCGTGATCGACCGCGTCCTGCGCGACTCGGTCGAGCAGGGCTTCGACCCGTCCGATCTGGCTCGCGCGCGCAAGAAGCGTCGCTACACCCACGTCTCCGCGGGCGAGCGGCGGATCGACCGCGCGATGGCGCTGGCCGACGCCGTCGTGACCGGCTTCCCGCTACCCGAAGAGGCCGAGCGCATCGTCGACGCCCTGGACGACGACGCCGTCGTGGCCGCCTGGCGCCGAGCCGTGGGGGGGCGCTCGCTCGTCGCCGTTCTTCCTGGTTGAACGCCGGGCGGGGGGCGGGGCTCGAGACTTCGGCCCGATGCGGGCACATTCCTGGCCCGAAGGCCCCTCGGATGCTTTAATCCCACGCGGGGAGAGGTGGAATTTGGAAGAGGAACGCTTGCAGCTAGCCGTATTCATCGACTTCGACAACATCGAGATCGGCGTCAAGACGACGCTTCATCAGGAGCTGGATCTCGCCCTGGTCCTCGACGCGCTCCGCGAGCGCGGCGAGGTCGTCGCGAAGAGCGCCTACGGGGATTGGGGGCGCGCCGGGAGTCATTCCCGGACGCTGACCGAGCACGCGGTGCACATGGTGCAGCGCAACGTCACACCCCGGGGCGACAAGAACGGCGGTGACATCAACCTCGTCGTGGACGCCCTCGAGATGGCGTTCACGCGACCGCACATCAACGCGTTCGCGATCGTCGGCGGCGACTCGGACTTCATGTCGCTCGTCGAGAAGCTGAAGCAGTTCGGCAAGCGCGTGCTCGTCGTGGGCGGCCGCTCGTTCACGAGCGGGATCCTTCAGCGCAACTGCCACGAGTTCATCGCGTACGAGAACCTGCTGTCCGGAGGCCGCAAGTCGAAGCGCAGCGGCAGCAGTGGCTCGGGCAGCCGCCTGTCGCTCGCCGAGGGCTTCAAGAAAGTTCAGCGCGCGCTCAAGGTGCTGAACGATCGCGGCGTGCAGCCGCAGCTCGGGCCGCTGAAGAGCACGCTCTTGCAGCTCGACGCGACGTTCAGCGAGCGGGACTACGGCACGTCGTCGTTCCGCGACTTCATCTCGAAGCTCGAGAGCAAGCACAAGCTCACGATGACCCGCATCGACCAGGGCTACCTGGTCGAGCTCACCGGGGATGCCGGAACGAACGGGGCGGGTTCGTCCGACGACGCCGGTGCCGACGAGGCCGAGGTCGAGACCGAGGCGAGCGACGCGGCGGCGACGAAGTCCTCCGACGAGGCCATGGAGCTCCTGCGTCAGGCCGTCGGCAAGCTCCAGGACCTGCGGCCCGGAAAGCCCACCTACGTGCGCCACATGGCGCAGGCGATCCGGGGGGTGGACCCCGAGTTCGACGAGGCCGACTACGGCTTCCGAACCCTCACCGAGCTCATGCACATGGGGGAGCGCGAAGGCATCGTGAAGATGCAGCGTGATCGGCAGGGCGCGTGGCGCGTCACGCCGATGGACGGCGGGGACGCGACGAACGGGGGGGCGAGTGACGGCCCGGTGGCCGATCCCGAAGCGGAAGCGGCCCTCGCCGCGGCGACCGCGGCGGCCGCCGCGGCCCTGAGTGGAGACGCCGATCCGGAGGCCGACGGTCCGGCCGACGAGGACGCGGAGTCCACGAAGGCCGAGCCCAAAGCCAAGAAGAAGGCTGCGCCGCGGAAGAAGAAGGCCGCCGCCAAAAAGAAGACCGCGGCCAAGAAGACCGCCAAGGCGAGCACGAAGAAGACCACGGCCAAGAAGACCGCGAAGAAGAAGACCGCGAAGAAGGCTGCCAGCAAGGAGCCGGTCGCGGAGGCCTCGGCGGCCGAATAGGACCGAACGGCTTGCGCGACGGCTCGGGGACGGAGCCTACGACGGGTCGTCTCCGAGTCGAAGCAGGTCGGCCACGTCGTCCTCGGTGAGGCCGCGGGGAAGACCGGCGTCGCCGTCCCCGATGACGGCACGGGCGAGGGCGCGCTTGCGCTCCTTCAGGCGGAGGATTCCTTCCTCGATCGTGCCGGCCGCGACGATCCGGTAGACGGAGACCGTCTTGCGCTGCCCGATGCGATGCGCGCGGTCCGTCGCCTGGTCCTCGACGGCCGGGTTCCACCAGGGGTCGAGGTGGATCACCACGTCCGCCGCGGAGAGGTTGATGCCGGTGCCGCCGGCGCGAAGACTGAGGAGGAACACGGGCATCGTTCCGTCGACGAACTCGTCGATGGCCGCCTCCCGGTCGCGGGTGCGTCCGTCGAGGTAGGCGTAGGGAATCTTCTGCTCGTCGAGATCCTGACGAAGCAGCGTCAGAAGCTGCACGAACTGGCTGAACACGAGAGCGCGGCGGCCGCTCGCGATCACCTCGGAGACGAGCTCCCGGAACGCTCCGAGCTTGGCCGAGTCGTCCGCCTGGTGCCGCGGGTCGACGAGCCGGGGGTCGCACGCCATCTGCCGCAGTCGCAGGAGGGCGGTGAGGATCACCATGCGGTTCTTCTCGAACCCCTCGGCTTCCATGCGCTTGCCCAGATCCTCGCGCGTCGCTGCCGCGAGGGCCGCGTAGGCGCGCCGCTGCGCCGGCGTGAGGTCGACGACGACGTCGGTCTCGATCTTGGGCGGCAGATCCCGTTGCACCTCCGCCTTCCTCCGTCGCAGCAGGAACGGCCGGATCCGGGCCCGGAGGCTCGCGGCTTCGGCCCCCCCGCTCGTCGCCGGGAGCTCCGCCGGCACCGTGGCGCCCGCCTCGACGGCGGCGGCCCGATCGCCGATCGCGTCTTCCACGGGCCGCTCCCATCGACGGCTGAACTCGCGCCAAGTGCCGAGCATTCCGGGGTTCACGAAGTCGACGATCGACCACAGCTCGAGCAGGCGGTTCTCGAGCGGAGTGCCGGTCAGTGCGAGTCGGCACTCGGCGTCGAGCGACCGCGCCGCCGCGGTGGTCGCCGCGGTGTGGTTCTTGATGTGCTGCGCTTCGTCGAGGATCACGTAGCGGAAGCGCACGTCCTTGAGCTTCTGGATGTCGCGGCGCAAGAGCGCGTAGGTCGTGACGACGACGTCGCTGTCCGCCACCTGATCGTAGCGCTCGTGGCGCGCGCTGCCGTGCAGAAGAAGTGTCTTCAGGTCGGGCACGAAGCGGGCGGCCTCACGAATCCAGTTCGGAGCGACCGACGTGGGAGCGACGACGAGGGAGGGCGCGGCGCCATCGCGCTCGCGCCGCCACGCCAGCGCCGCGAGGGCCTGTACGGTCTTCCCGAGCCCCATGTCGTCCGCCAGGATGCCGCCGACGCCGAGGTCCGCCAGGAATTGGAGCCAGGCGAGCCCGACCTCCTGGTAGCCGCGCAGGTCGGCCCGCAGCCCCCCCACCGGCTCGGGCTTCGCGGCGACGTCCAGGGCCCGCAGGCGGTCCGTCCAGCCGCGGACCGTGTCGTCGATCGCGACCTCGTCCGCGAGCTCTCCCCAGAGCTTCGCCTCGCCGAGGGAGTGGCGTTCGAGCTCGGCTCGACCCTCGTCTCCCAGAGTGCCGCCGGAGGCGGCCGCGAGCTCGGCCACGCGCCCGGAGAGCGTCGCGATGCTCCCGTCGGTCAGCTTGACCCAGCGCCGCTTCGCATCCATGGCGGCGCGGATCTCGTCGATGTCGGCGCGGACGCCTTCGGCCGAGAACGCGAGGGCCACGTCCATGAGGCCGCTCTTGTTGGCGCGAGCCTCGAGGCGTGAGCGAACGGGCTCGCGGACCGCGACGTTGCGAAGCTCGGCCGGTACCGTGACCTCGTCGATCGGGCCGCCGCGTCCCGCGCGGGCGACGATCTCGGGGAGCTCCTTGGTCCAGAACGTGACCGCGCGTTCGCCTTCGGCCCGGTACACCGGCCCGGTGTCGGCGTCCGCGGCCGCCCGGCCGCGGCGGCGGCCCGGTCGCGTTCCGAGCCGGACGGAAGTCGCGATCACCGCATCGACCGCCGCGCGCTCGGCGTCGCCGTCGCGCTCGTCGTTCCACACGTCGGCGCACGAATCCGGGTCCAGCGGGAACCGCTCGCCCTCGTAGCGAGCCTCGAGTCGCGCCTCGACGGAGAAGACCGACCCACCGACGCGCAGCACGATTCGCGGCTTCGGCAACGGGGGCAGGCCGAGTGCATCGCGCCGGGGGAGGTGGATGCCCTCGCGCAGGAAATGCTCCGACAGCATCGCCGGCAGCCGAGCGACGTCGTCGCGCGAGAGAACGATCGATGGGTGCTCGAGGAGGCGGGCGAGCGCGATCGGGCCGACATCCGGCGCCACGCGAGCGAAGGTGCGGCTCTGTCGGAGGAACACCCAGGTGGTCGGGCCGCGGAACACGACGCTGTCTTCGAGGGACGCGGGCAGGGGCAGGTAGCTGGGCGCCCCTTCGGGATCGGCCGCGGTCCAGTGGGCCTCGAGGACCTTCAGCTCCTCCGCCGACGGTGGCGGCTCCGCCTCGGTCACGCCGACGAGCTCGAAGAAGCGCTTCTCCTCGATCGACTCGACGATCGCGGTGTAGGCGACCCAGGCCTCGTGGAGCTCGCGCTCGTGCCGACGGCGCTCGGCCGCATCCTCGGCCACGATCCGGTGGGCGGAGAGCTCTCCGCGACGGGCGTCCCGCAGATCGAGCGAGGGACGCAGGGCCGCGGTCGTGATCGCGGCGACGGAGTCCGGCCCATCGCCCGTCAGCGTGAGGCCGGCTTCGGCGGCGCGGGCGAGGAACGTGCACGCGCTGACGCCCGAGGCGGTGAACTCGCGCGTGCCCGATGGGGAGTGTGCGAGCGGCTCGAGGATGCGCCACTCGGTCGCGGGAAGACGCCGTGACTCGAGCTCGTCCGGGCTGAATGGCTTGCGCGAGCCCTCGGGCATCACGCGCACGCGGATCTTCGGCGGCTCTTCGAGGTCGGCGGGATCGTTCTCGACGTCGATCGAGTAGCGCGCCGGTCCGATCGGACGTACGGCGCCGCGGCGACGCCAGGCGTCGAACGTCATGTCGAGCAGCTGCGGCGTGCCGAAGCTGCGCTGCACGCTCTCGACGTCGATGCCGCGACGGCGCACGAGCTCGCGCACGTCGGCGCGGCGCTTCGCTTCGCGCGCCGGATCCTCTTCGCCGTCGTCCTCGGTGCGGATGCCGCCGGCGAGACGGTCTCGCAACACCGGGTCGCCCGCGAGCGCGAGCAGGAGTCCGGCGACGTGTCCGCAGGGCGGGTCCTTCGAGAAGCCGTCACAGTCGCACAGGCATGCGAGCGCGCCCTCGGTACCCATCCCGACGTTGACCGAGCATGTGTTGCCGTCGTCGTCGGTCATCGTCGCGCGGACGAGCTTGCCGCCCATCGCGCGGGGCTTGCCGTCGATGCGCTCGGCGTTGGCGTGTGCCCGCGCCCAGGCGCGCGCACCCGTCAGGTCGAGGATCCTCGCGGCGGCCAGCGTCGGGAGCCAGGCCGTCAGCGGTTGAAGAGGGACATGCGTCTCGGCAACCGACACTGAACCTTCAAGGCTACCCGCGGCCTCGAGCCCAAGCAAAGGCCTTCTCCCAAAACGTCTCACGGAGCGGCCCTGCGGCCGGCTTGCCGCCGCCCCTCTCAAACAGCAAAGTCGACGGACAATCGCAGTAGGGCCCGCTCGACGGGCGCAAATCGCACAGGAGTGAAAGGGATGCAGGAGATCCAGTTCGACGACCTCGAGACCCTGAACGGGATGATCACGGACGAGTACGGCGACTACGGGCCACCGAAGACCGTCACCCAGGAGATGATCAACCAGTTCGCGGAGCTCACGGGCGACCGCCAGTGGATCCACGTGGACGTCGAGCGGTGCAAGAAGGAGAGTCCCTTCGGCGGGCCGATCGCGCACGGATTCCTCACGCTGAGCCTGCTTCCGGCGCTGCGCTCCGTCGAGTCGTATCGCCTCACCGGGTACGGAAATGCGGTGAACTACGGCGCCAACAAGCTGCGCTTCCTGGCACCCGTTCCGGCGGGCGCCCAGATCAAGTCGCGCTCCCGCCTGAAGGCCGTCGAGGCCAAGCCGAAGGGCACGATGGTGACGAACGAGATCGAGGTCGGGATCGAGGGCTCCAAGACCCCGGCCCTGATCTACGAGATGATGATCATGTACAACCCGAAGCGCTCCTGACCGCGTTCGCGGTCCGGTTGCACGGTCTCCGCGGTTTCCTCAAACAGGGAGGGGGGACGGACCGGTGGTTCGTCCCCCGACACAGGGAGATGGTCATGAAGATTCGATCGCAACGGTGGAGAACCCTCGCAGTGACTCTGGCGGCCCTGGTGCTGCTCGTCGTCTCGACGCGCGCCTCGGCGGAGCCATTGCAGCGCGTGCAGCCCGTGCGGGTCTGCATGGTGAACAACACCGTGTTCGAGAAGGACCAGATTCCCGTCGAGGTCGACGGCAAGACCTACTTCGGCTGTTGCGAGATGTGCAAGGGCCGGCTCGCGAAGGATGCGGCC
>JAUIFY010000268.1 GCA_030430245.1 bacterium
CCGACGACGAGGTCGGGCACCGCGTCGCCGTTCACGTCACCCGGGGCCGTCAGCGACGTGCCGAACGCGTCGTTGTCGTCCAGCGTCGACGCGAAGCCGCCCGCCGATCTCCTGCGACTCGCCGTGGAGGTAGAGCGACGCGACGCGATCGGAGAAGAGAAACTCCGAGAGCTCGTCGTCCGTGCGCGTGCCGAGAACGGCCGCCGCGAACGCGCCGGCGCTGGCGCCGGAGATCACGGTCGGCAGGAGTCCCTCGCAGTGGAGCGCGCGGGCGACGCCGAGGTGAAACGCGCCCAGCGAGCCCGCCCCGCTGAGCATGAGGGCCGACCGGCCGAAGCAGTGGCTCGCGCGCGTCAGACAGGCCAGCTTCTCTCCGAACGGCACCTCCGACTCGTCGAGTCCGGGCACCTGCTCGATCGCCTCGGCAAGCTCGGCGACGTAGTCCGTGATCAGATCCTTGGTGCCGAACCGGGCATAGCCGTAGAGCGCGGTCGACCCCATCCCGCCCATGTTCCCGTGGACGCCCTCGTGCAGGTAGTAGAGCAGGCGGTGCGGGTCGCCGGACCGCCGGATCTTCCGCAGCTCGTCCAGGCGGAACCGGATGGTCTCGAAGTCGTATCGACTCGAGGCCTCCCGCCGCCGCCACTGCGCCCGTCCGCTTCGCTCGTCGTCGGCGAGTGCCGCGGTCCGCCACTCCTCGTACGTTTTCGCCATGCCTCGTCTTCCGCGTTGCTCGATTCGAGGGCACCGCTGCCGAAACCACGGTCACCCCGCGTCCCGGCTCGCCCCAAAGCCCGCTGACTCCTCACTGTATACAAAGGATTTGCAACGGGCATGCCATCGTTTCGAGGGCAGGGCCGGGCGGGTCGGCATCGTCATCGATCCTCGGGGGTCACGCCGCCGCCGCGTGTCTTTGCGGACGAGCCCCCCGGATGGTTCTCCCCCTTTCATCGGTCGCCGACGCGCGACCCTCGAGCGAGGAGGAGCCATGACCGAGATTCGAACCGACAGCCGCACGGCCCTGCGGGAGCTCATCGACCTGCTGGGGGAGGTCGACCGGCGGTGGGCGAGCCCCGAGTGGAATCTCCAGACCGAGGGCGACGTCGCCGGGGCGCATCGCGCTCTCGCACACATGCTGGAGGCCGCGCTCGTCACGGCCTTCGACGACGACCCCTCGAACCCGCGCTTCCAGCGGATCGTGTCGCCGACCCGCAAGCTCACCGGCGACAATCCCGACGCGATCTACTTCGACGCGGCGGTCTCGCCGCGCCATCGCTACGTGGTCCGCGGGAGGATGGACGGCGCCGTCTACGTCTCCCTCACGGTGGAATGCGGCACCGAGGACGGCACCATGGGGAGCCGGACCGCCGGCGTGCTGAACGACACGCAGTTCGACGTCGACGCCGACGGGCGGTTCGAGATCCGACTCGGCGGCGAGCCGCAGGAGCGCAACTGGCTCGCCCTCGAAGCGGATGCGACGCGGATCACGACGCGTCACTACTACGAGAACGAGACCGCGGCGGCCGCGGATCCGGAGCGCAACGCGGCGCTCGCGATCGAGCGCCTCGACGAGGGCCCACCACCGCCACCGCCCGACGACGCCACGGTCGCGGCCGGCCTCCGCCGCGTGGCACGCTTCGTCGAGTCGCGAACCCTGCTCCAGCCGCCGATGGCGCAGGCCAAGGAGCAGCCGCCGTTCGTCTCGATCGTGCCCAACGAGTTTCCGGCGCCCGTCGTGCCCGGCGACTTCGGACTGGCGGCCTTCGACGCGGCCTACTCGATGGCGCCCTACGTCATCGGTCCGGACGATGCGCTCGTCATGACGGGTCGTTGGCCGACGTGCCGCATGGGGAACGTGTCGCTCTGGAACCGCCACATGCAGACGTTCGACTACGCGCACCGCCAGGTCTCCCGGAACCGCGTCCAGACCCGAGCGGACGACGAGGGCCGCTTCGAGATGGTGCTCGCCCACCGCGACCCCGGGCACCCGAACTGGATCGACACCGAGGGCCGGCCGTTCGGGCTCGTCTTCTGGCGCTTCATGCTGCCCGAAGGGGAGATCGAGACGCCGCAGGCGAAGGTGGTGCCGTTCGCCGACGTCGCCGCGCGTTGACGGCGGGGCAGGGCTGGCGGGCGGGCTCCCGTTCGCTACATCGTGGGAGCGGCCTCGCTCCGGGGCGGACGAAGGAGAGACGCAGTGAAAGACGTATTGGGTTACGCCGGGAAGAAGGTCGTCATCACGGGTGCCGCTTCGGGCATGGGAGCGGCCGCCGCCGAGCTGCTGGTCGAGCTGGGCGCCGAGGTCCACGCCCTCGACATCGCCGACGTGAAGGCTCCCGTCCATCGGGTGGTGAAGGTGGACATGAAGGACAAGGCATCGATCGATGCGGCCGTGCAGGCCCTGCCGGCCGAGATCGACGTCCTGTTCAACTGCGCCGGCGTGCCGCACCCGCCGTTTCCTCCGGTCGACACGGTGATGATCAACTTCGTCGGCCTGCGTCACCTGACCGACGCATTGATTCCCCGGATCCGCTCGGGGGGGTCGATCGCCTCGATCGCGTCGACCGCGGGCATGGCGTGGAAGAGCAACCTCGAGCGGGTGGGGCAGTTCCTCGACCTGGGGGGCTTCGAGGCCGCCGAGGCGTGGCTCGTGGACTCGCCCGACCTCAAGGCCGACGCCTACGGGTTCTCGAAGCAGTGCATCATCGTCTACACGCAGCGCCTCGCCGGCGAGCTCGCGAAGCGCGGGATCCGGATCAACTGCATCAGCCCGTCTCCGACGGAAAGCGCGTTCATGACGCAGCTCACGACGGAGATCCCCGAGGACGCCATCAAGCTGTTCCACCCGCCGATCGGCCGCTCGGCGGAGCCGGTGGAGATGGCGCGCGCCCTGGTCCTCCTCGGGACGGATCTCGCGGGCTTCATCTCCGGCGTGAACGTCCCCGTGGACTACGGCTACTGCGCCGAAGTGTTGATGGGGCGTCGCGACAACCTGCTGGGGATCACCTGAGCGGATCGCCGGTGGCGTCGAGCGGACGGTCGCTCGTGAAGCCGACCCACAGGCGCCGTTCGCGGAAGAGCCAGCGGCCGGCCGGCCGCGAGAAGCGGTCCCGGTAGCGGATGTAGAGGGCGTGGTCGTAGGTGACGCCGTCCTTGTCGTAGAGATGGTGCGCGACGCAGTACGTCTCGCCGCGCGCCTCGTCGCCGCGAACCTCGATCTGTTGGTTCGCAACGACGTGCATCGTCCGCGAGTAACGCTCGAGCCGAGTCATCGCCCGCTGGATCTGCTCGAGCCCGCGCATCGTGTGCGTCGCATCGACCTTCGACGGGTCGCCGTGGTGCACGGCAAGCACGGCGTCGTCGGTCATGATCCGGCCGAACGCGGGGTAGTCGCGATCGTCGGCCGCGCGGGCGTACGCGCACGCGAGGTCGTAGATTGCGGCGCGGTCTTCGAGGGTGGGCTGGTCGGGCATGACGTGCTTCTCCTCGCGCTCAGGCGCGCAGAGCATCGTGGACGAAGCGGACCAGGGCGTCGAGGAGCTCCGGCGTCATCGGGTACTCGGGGCGCCGGCGGTAGGCGCGCGCCGCGTAGTCCGCGTGCAGCTGCGAGATGATGTCGGCGGCCGACGCGAGATCGAGGTCGGCACGGAACTCGCCGCTTCGAACGCCGCGCTCGAGGATCCCCGCGACGTGGGTGCGCTGCGCCTCGAGACGTCGGGTCGCGACGTCGCTGAACCGCTCCAGCTCGAGGACCGCGTCGGCGGTCAGGAGCCGCGGAAGGAGTGGATGGGTGCGGCAGAACTCGACCGAGTTGCGGAGCATCGCCTCGAGCGCCGCCGCGCAGCTCTCCGGCGGATCGCCGGTGCGCGGAAACATCGTGTGCGCCCAGTCGCGGATCAGCTCCTCGACCACCACCTCGAAGAGCTGCTCCTTGCCCCGGAAGAACTGGTAGAGGAGGCCGTTGGAGACCCCCGCCTCGGCGGCGATCGTCTCGACCTTGGCGGCGGCGAACCCGAGCTCGCCGAAGCAGCGTTGCGCGGCGTCGAGGATGCGCTGGCGCTTGCGCTCGCTCTCCAGCTGCCGCTTGCCCTGGCTGCGCCCGTCGACCCGATCGGAGGAGGTCGGCGCGCTCTCGTGGCTCACTTTCTGCATTGAAATCAACAGGTTGACTGTATTCGGTCGTACCTGAACCGATTATCGCACAAATTCATTGAAAATGTCGAGCGAATCATTCAATATAGAGATCGTGCCGGACGGCTTCCGCCGGCAACACGAGACGGGAGGACGACGATCCATGGCTGACCTCGGCTACAAGGCCTTCGACGCGGACAATCACTACTACGAGGCGGAGGACGCCTTCACCCGCCACATGGACCCCAAGCTCGCGAAGCGGGGGATCCAATGGGCGGTGATCAAGGGCAAGAAGCGCCTCCTCGTGGGCGAGAAGGTGAACCGGTTCATTCCGAACCCCACGTTCGATCCGGTGTCGAAGCCGGGCGCTCTCGAGGACTACTTCCGCTCGAAGGACACGAGCGTGATCGACCTGCACAAGGCGTTCGGAGAGCTCGAGCCGATTCCGGCCGCCTACCGCGACCGCGACGTGCGGATCGGGCTCATGGAGAGGCAGAATCTCGAAGGAGCGTTCTTCTTCCCGACGCTGGGCGTCGGCATGGAGGTCGCGATGCTGAACGACGTCGAGGCGCAGTGTGCGTCGTTCCGCGCGTTCAATCGTTGGCTGAACGAGGACTGGGGCTTCGCCTACAAGGACACGATCTTCGCGGCCCCGTACATCACGCTCGCCGACCCGGAGTGGGCGGTGGAAGAGATCGAGTGGGCGCTCGCGCAGGACGTCCGCATGGTCGTGATGAAGACGGGGCCCGTGCTCGGGAAGGACGGGAACTACCGCTCGCCGGGCGATGCCGTCTTCGATCCGTACTGGGCGCGCCTCTCCGAGGCGGGTGTCGCCGTCACGTACCACGGCGGCGACGCCGGCTACGCCCGTTACGCGGCCGACTGGGGCGAGTCGGGCATCGTCGAGGCGTTCAACCACGCGCCGCTGAAGATCATGCTCTCGCCCGACCCGACGCACGATACGATGGCCGCCCTCATCGCCCATGGCGTGTTCGCCCGCCACAAGAACTTGCGCGTCGCCGCGATCGAGAACGGCTCCGGCTGGGTGACCACGCTCATGTCGAAGCTCAAGAAGGTCTGGGCGCAGCAGCGCCACGCCTTCCCGGAGGATCCCTTCGAGACGTTCCAGCGCCACGTTTGGGTGTCGCCGTTCTTCGAGGACGACCTCACGTATCTGAAGCAGTACGTGCCGCCGGAGCGCATGATGATGGGTTCCGACTTCCCGCACGCCGAGGGTCTTCCCGAGCCCACGGACTGGGTGAACGACCTCGGCGCGTTCAGCAAGGACGAGCAGCGCCTCATCATGCGCGAGACCCCGATGGCGCTCTCGCAGAGGCGAGCGGTCTGACTTCCGGGCCGGCGCGGCGCCGGTCGCGGCGCCGCGCCGATCCGCCTCAACGGGGGTCGAGCACGACCACCGGAATCTCGCGGCTCGTGCGCGACTGGTAGGCGTCGTATTGTCCCTGGTTCACCTGGTCGGCGCGTGCCCAGAGGCGGGTGCGCTCCTCTCCTTCGGCGATGCGCGCGCGGACGGGAATCCGCTCTCGGCCGACCTGGATCTCGACATCCGGCGTGGAGACGAGGTTGTGGAGCCAACCGGGGTTCTCGGGGGCGCCGCCCTTCGACGCGACGACCACGTAGGAGTCGCCGTCGCGCACGTAGAGGAGGGCGGCCGTACGGGGCAGCCCGGACTTCCGCCCCACCGTGCGCAGGAGCAGCATCGGTCGGTTGCCGAGGCTCGCGCCGATCCGACCGTCGGTCGTCTCGTAGAGCCACTGGTGCACCTTGAGGAACAGTCCCATCGCGCCGCGCAGAGGAGAGCTCATGGCCCGAGCCTACGGCGTCCCGGGGCGACGCGGCAAGCGCCGCCCTCCGGCCCGGACCGACTCGCTCCCGCGCATCGGATCTCGTAGGGTCCCCGCATGGCCGAGTACACCACCTTCCTCATCGAGAAGCGCGGCGCCGTCGACTGGCTGACGCTCAATCGGCCGGAGCGCCGAAACGCGATCAACATCGCCATGGTGGACGAGCTGCGCGACTACTTCGGCGGCCTCGTCGAGGACGAGTCGGTCCGGATCGTCGTTCTTCGCGGTGCCGGCAAGTCGTTCTGCGCCGGGCTGGACATCAAGGAAGCCGGTGGCGACGGCACGGGGCAGTCCGGGCCGTTCGGCGGCGGGATGGGCTTCCAGGGGTATCTCGCCGAGGTCTATCTGCGCATGCGGCGCTGCCCGCAGCCGATCGTGTCGCTGGTCCACGGCGCTGCCTGCGGGGGCGGCTTCTCGTTCGTCATGGCTTCGGACATTCGCATCGCGGGCGAGAGCGCGCGCATGAATGCGGCCTACATCAAGCTCGGGCTCTCGGCGTGCGACATGGGCTGCAGCTACTTCTTGCCGCGGCTGGTCGGAACGTCGGTCGCCTCGGAGCTGATGCTGACCGGCCGCTTCCTCCACGCCGACCGCGCCTTGGCCACGGGCCTCGTGTCGGAGGTCGTCCCCGACCAAGAGCTCGAGCGGGCGGCCGCGCCCTACATCGAGGAGATGCTCGAGACCTCGAAGATGGGCTTGCGCATGACGAAGGAGGGGCTGAACTTCAGCATCGACGCGCCGTCGCTCGAGGCTGCGATGGCGATCGAGAACCGGAACCAGCTCATGTGCTCGTCGAGCAAGGAGTTCCGCGAGCGGATGCAGGCGTTCGTCGCGGGGGCGCGCTCCGGGTCGTCCGCCGACGCGCGCCGGGACGGGGGCCGCGCGCAGGAGGAGTGATGAAGCCCGAAGAGATGATTCTCATCAGCGTGGACGATCACATCTGCGAGCCCGCGGACATGTTCGAGCACCACGTCCCGAGCAAGTACCGCGACAAGGCTCCCGTCGTGCGGGAAGACGACGACGGTCGCGAGCAGTGGTGGTACGAGGGCAAGCCGGGCCGGAATCTCGGGCTGAACGCGGCCGCCGGCAAGCCGCGCGAGTACTTCAATACCGACGCGCACCGCTACGACGAGATGCGCCGAGGGTGCTGGGATCCGAAGGAGCGCGTGCGCGACATGTCCGCGGGAGGCGTTCTGGCCGGGCTCAACTTTCCGAACTTCACCGGCTTCGCGGGGCAGGTCCTCAACGAGGGGCCCGATCGCGACGTGAACGAGGTGATGATCCGAGCGTACAACGATTGGCACGTCGACGAGTGGTGCGGCACCGCGCCGGAGCGGTTCATTCCCTGCGGCATCCTGCCCCTCTTCGACCCGGAGCGCGCGGCGGCCGAGGTGCGGCGGCTCGCGAAGAAGGGCTGCCATGCGGTGACGTTCTCGGAGAACCCGGCCGCGCTTCGCATGCCGTCGATCCACTCGGGCGCATGGGATCCACTGTTCGCCGCCTGCTGCGACACGGGCACGGTGCTCTGCTGCCACATCGGCTCGTCGTCGAAGGCCGCGTCGACCGTTCCCGACGCGCCGCCCTCGGTTGCGATGTCGCTGTCCTCGACGATGTCGATCTACACGCTCGGCGACCTGATCTGGAACGACATCTGGTGGCGCTTTCCGGACCTGCGGTTCGCGCTGACGGAAGGCGACATCGGTTGGATCCCGTACTTCCTCTGGCGGGCCGAGCACGTCCAGGACCGCCACAGCGGATGGACCAAGCACGAGTTTCCCGAGGGGATGAGCCCGACCGGGGTGTTCCTCAAGCACGTTCTCTGCTGCTTCATCTCGGACCCGGTCGGAGTCGAGCTGATCGACCACTTCAACCTCGACAACGTGTGCTGGGAGTGTGACTACCCGCACAGCGACACGACGTGGCCGAACTCGCCGGAGGCGCTCGCCACGGTCGTCGGGCGGCTCACGGACGACCAGGTGAGCAAGATCACGCATGAGAATGCCATGCGTCACTATCAGTTCGACCCCTTCTCGATCCGGCCGCGCGAGAGCTGCACGGTCGCCGCGTTGCGCAGCGAGGCGACGGACGTCGACACCGTCACCCGAGTCGGCCGCGCGGCCGACGAGCGGGATCTGGCGTTCTTCAAGGCGATCTCCCGGCCGCGGCCCGCTCCCGCGGGGAGCGATCCGTCTTGATCGCCCGGGAGGCCCGCGGTAGGCGCCGGCGGCCCTGGCCGTGATGGACCGGCCCGGGCGGTCGCGGAGTGAGCAAACGTTCGTTAGGAGACACCCATCATGGCCATGCCCACCGACGTTCCGATCATCGACCTCATGTTCAGCATTCCGAGCAACGAGGCGAAGCGGACGTACGATTTCATGCGCCCGCTGTTCCGGGATCCGGAGAGTCTGAGGAGCTTCGACTTCCCCGCGGAGTACATGTTTCGCGACGTGCCGAAGTTCGAGGGCATCGGTGATCGCGTCAAGTTCACGCTCGACGCGATGGACAAGCACAATATCGAGAAGGCGCTCATCGGAGTTTCTCTCGTCGACGACGTCTCGCAGCAGGCTCTTCGAGACCATCCGGACCGATTCCTCGCGTCGACGGCGACGGAGCCGAACCGTGGCATGGAGGACATTCGCGACATCGTCCGCCTGCACGAGGAGTACGATCTGAAGGCGGTGTCGGCGTTCCCGGCGGGATGCGTGCCGCAGGTGCCCATCGACGACAAGCGCTTCTATCCGGTCTACGCGAAGTGCTGCGAGCTCGACATTCCGATCTTCTGTTGCGTCGGCGTCCCGGGGCCGCGCATTCCGATGGCCTGCCAGCACGTCGAGCGGATCGACGAGGTGATGTGGTTCTTTCCGGAGCTCAAGTTCGTGATGCGTCATGGCGCCGAGCCCTGGGAGGATCTCGCCGTGAAGCTCATGCTCAAGTGGCCGAACCTCTACTACTCGACGTCCGCCTT
>JAUIFY010000269.1 GCA_030430245.1 bacterium
GACCGTGTCGGTGCGCGATCTCCATGACGACGGAGACCTCTCTCACCGATCCCGGATGGGCGACCCAGCGCGGGGTCACGCCATCGACGCCGTCGTCGGGCGTCCCCTCCGCGACGTACTCGGGCCCGATGGCGCTCTCGAAGGCCCTCGTCTCGGGAGCGCGGCTCGGGTCGCCGCCCGTCGTCTCGCGGTCCTGGCTCACATCGCCGCCTGTCGTCTCGGGGCCCGCGCTTCGACGCAGACCTTCGAGTCGGGGAGCACCTTGTGGGGGTTGGCGCGTCTCTCGGGGTCGAACACGGAGCGCAACGTCGTCATCGCGCCCAGGTCCTCGGGCGAGAACAGGAGCGGCATCTGCGAGATCTTCTCCACGCCGATGCCGTGCTCGCCCGTGACGCTTCCGCCGAGAGCCACGCAGGCCTCCAGGATCTCTCTCCCGGCGGCGAGCACGCGCTCGACCTCGTCCGCATTTCGCTCGTCGAAGAGGATGATCGGGTGGATGTTGCCGTCGCCCGCGTGAAAGACGTTCCCGATGCGCAGCGCGTGCTTCTCGGCGGTCGCGGCGATGCGCCGGAGGATCTCGGGCACCTGCGTGCGCGGAACGACGCCGTCCTGCGTGCAGTAGTTCGGTGCGAGGCGCCCCACGGCTCCGAAGGCGCGCTTGCGTGCCTTCCAGAGGAGTGCGCGTTCGGCGTCGTCGCTGGCCGTGCGGACCTCGACGGCTCCGCGCTCCCGACACAGCGTCGTCACCTCTCGGGACTGGGACGCGAGGCCGGCCTCGGGGCCGTCGAGCTCGACGAGCAGCACCGCGCCCGCGTCGACCGGGAGCCCTGCGTGAAACGCCTCTTCGACGGCGCGCAGGATCAGTCCGTCCATCATCTCCAGCGCCGCCGGGATGATGCCCGAAGCGATGATGCCCGACACCGCCTCGCTCGCGTCGGCGACCGAGTCGAAGACCGCGAGGAACGTGCGGTAGGACTCGGGTGCCCGGGTGAGGCGAAGGGTGGCGCGGGTCACGAGGCCCATCGTCCCCTCGGAACCGACGACGAGTCCCGTCAGATCGTACCCCGTTCGCTCCTCGACGGGTCCCCCGAGCTGCACGACGTCTCCGTTCGGGAGGACGAGCTCGACGCCGAGTACGTGGTTCGTCGTGACACCGTACTTGAGCGTGTGCGGTCCGCCCGAGTTCTCGGCGACGTTGCCTCCGATCGTGCACGCGGTCTGGCTGGACGGATCGGGCGCGTAGAGAAGACCGGCGTCCTCGACGGCCCGCGAGACCCAGAGGTTCACGACGCCCGCCTGCGCGACGACCCGCCGGTTCGCGAGGTCGATCGACTCGATCTCCTGGAGACGACTCGTGCAGACCATGACGGGCGACTCGACGGGCAGCGTGCCGCCCGAGAGCCCGGTGCCGGCGCCTCGCGGGACGAAGGGCACGCCCTCGTGCCACAGGACGCGCAGAACCTGCGAGACCTCCGCCGGCGTGCGAGGGAGCACCACGAGCTCGGGCGCGCCCCGTTCCAGGGTGTACCCGTCGCATTCGTAGACGAGAAGCGACTCGGGGCGGTCGATGACCCCGTCGTCACCGACGAGCCCTCGAAGACGCGGAGCGAACCCGGGGGGCAACATCTAGGTCCAGTCCTTATCCCGGTCGGCATGCGAATTCACATGGGCCGGCTCTCCCGTCGACGCCGTCGTGGCCCAGAGACGGAGATCGGCGCAGAGCGCCAGCTCCTCGCCGCGGGACCTCGCGGCGGCGATCTCGCGCTCGATCGCCTCGATGCCCCGGGCGTACTCGGCGTCGGTCAGGATCGCGAGCTGCGAGGTCGTGGTCCGGGCGACCCGTCCGTCGGCGAGGGCCTTCTCGGCCGACGCCTCGATCTCCATGTGCTTCGCCACCTCGCTGCGGACGTCGGCGAACCCGGCCGACTCGAGCTCGGCGCGAATCGTCGCCGTGCTCGGGTAGCGGAGCCGGTCTTCGTCGAGCGTACCTTCGAAGTACTCGTAGACGTACCAGCGGTCTCGGCCGTCGTGCGGATCGAGTCCGATCGTGAGGAGGCGGCCGCCATCGTCGAGCAGTCGGTGCGCTTCGCTCAGAGCGGCGGCGCGGTCCGCGAAGTGATGGAGCGCGTTCACGCAGACGATTCGGTCGAACGCGCGGCTCGGGAGCGGCACGGCTTCGGATCGACCCCGCACGATCCGTGCTTCGCCGACGCGCGCGCGGGCCTTCTCCAGCATCCCCGCTGAGGGATCGACACCCGTCGCCGCGCAGCCCTCGCGCTCGAAGATCTCGAGCCAGTGTCCGGTCCCGCAGCCGAGCTCCAGCACACGAAGGCCGGGCGTCGGCGCGAGCCACCGGAGGACGTAGGTGGCGACGTCGTCGTACCCGCGCCCACGGTAGCGACGGTCGTACGACGCCGCGACCGCCTCGTAGTTCGTCTTGCGAGGACCGGTCCGGATCACGCGGCTCCTCCTCGCACCCGGACCGTGGCGCCGTGCGTGAGGCCCAGCCGGTCGCGGGCGCTCCCGTCACGGACCGCGATCTCGAGAAACCCTTCGCTTCCGACGAGCGCGCAGACGCCGCCCGGCTCCGCCTCGCCGTAGGTGGCCACGATGGCGACGGTCCGGCCGCTCACCTCGACGTGCGCCCGTTGCAGCCCGCCGGCGGCGAGCTCGCCGGCGGAGAGGTTCGTGACCGCGTTCCCGAAGCGGTCGACGTACGTGACGGTACCTTCGAGTCCGCCATCGATGGCGCGCGGCGGTGCCGTCGGCAGGGCGGTGGGCTCGTGGATCGGTCCGATCTCCCCGGCATCGATGGTTCCGGCGGCGAGCGCCGCGCCGACGGGCGCGAACACGTCGCGCCCGTGGAAGGTGGAGGACGGCACGTCCGCGACGATGCCCCGCAGCGCGCCGGTGACGTCGATCCGTCGGGCCTCGATCGGCTCTCCCAGCGCGGCCGCCGCGAGGGTGAACAGACCGTTGTCCGGCCCGACGAAGGCGTGGCCCCCGGCGAGCACGACGATTCCGGCGCGCTTCGTGCCGACCCCGGGGTCGACGACCCCCACGTGGACGGTCCCGCGCGGGAACCGGGGGCAGGCCGCGCGCAGGACCACCGCTCCGTGGGCGACGCTCTGCGGCTCGACTTCGTGGGCGATGTCGACGAGCGAGAGGCCGGCCCCCAGCCCGAGGACCACGCCCTTCATCGCGCCGACGTAGCCATCCCGATTGCCGAAGTCGGTCGTCAGGGTGACGATCCCGGCGGGTGCGAAGCTCGGGCGTTCGGCCATGTCGCACAATCCGACCTGGGGGCCTGCCTGGCAAGCCCGACGAGCCGTGCGCCCCCGACTGACGTCCTGGTGGGCGGTGCCGCCAAAAGACTCAACGAATGGAACGATTTTCCCGTTTCGACGCACTGCGGCGAAAAACTGTAAGACGGTGTCCACCTCAGGCGTCAGTGTGACGCGCGGTCGACAAAATTTTGCCGCGGACCTCGAACGCCGGGGCGAAAAAATGCGCATTCCTCAAGGACCTCTCCCTGCCCAACCCCGTTCGAATTGCTGGCACCGGGATTGCGTCGGAAGAGACTCGAGAGAGGCGAACGTCATGAACCGCGACACCACGATGCTCGAACTCGTCCATGAGGTCTCGCGAGAGGTCCACTCGGACGTCGAGGTCGTGAAGCGCGTGACGTCTCTCGTGAATTCCGGTCGCGTACGCCTCGTCGGATCGTTCCGGGGAACGACCCTGCTCGAGGGCCCCCGTGTCCGACCGCGCGCACGCTCCGAGAGGAGATCCCGATGATGGACCTGAGCACCCCCGTCGAGGAGTATTCCACCGCCGACTTCCGCTCCGGTGAGACCTGCAAGGTCATCATCGAAGGCGAGCCCTTCGAGGTCTGGGAGAACCCGGAGGTTCCGTTCGGGAACGACCAGGACGATCTCGACGTCTACGCTCGCAACGGCCAATGGGAGTTCCTCTGGAACGCCCTGGTGCTGGCCGCGGATTCGTCGGGCGCCGAGACCTTTTGAGGTCTTCCGGGGTGAGACTCCCGGAGCCTCGCCGTTCCCGGTAGACGGAACGGATGGGCCTCTTCGACTTCCTTCGCAACCGGCGGCGACGCAAGCGGTTCGCCGAGCCGTTCCCGGACGAGTGGCGCGAGATCGTCGTCCGGAACTTCGAGATGTTCCACCGGCTCTCGCCGGAGGATCAGACCGAGCTCCTTCGCCACATGAACGTCTTCCTCGCCGAGAAGACGTTCGAGGGCTGCGGCGGTCTCGAGATGACCGACGAGATCCGGGTCACGATCGCCGCCCAGGCCTGCATGTTGCTCCTGCACCACGAGGAGCCGCACTACTACCCCGACCTCTACACGATTCTCGTGTATCCCCACGCGTACGTCGCGCGGGCGAAGGAGGTGTTGCCGGGCGGAATCGTCATCGAGGGTGCCTCGGCGCGTCTCGGCGAGTCGTGGGTGCGCGGCTGCGTCGTTCTCTCCTGGGACGACGTGCGCTCCGGTGCGGCGGACGCCGCGGACGGGCACAACGTCGTTCTACACGAGTTCGCGCACCAGCTCGATCAGGAGGATGGATCGTCGGACGGCGCCCCGATTCTGGAGCACCGCACGCAATACGTCGCGTGGGCTCGCGTCCTCGGCGACGAGTTCGAGAACCTCCGGCGGGCGACCGAGCGCGGCCGGCGGACCGACATCGACGCCTACGGCGCGACGAACGCCGCCGAGTTCTTCGCGGTCATCACCGAGGCCTTCTTCGAGCGGCCGAAGTCACTGCACAAGAAGCACCCCGAGCTCTACGAGGAGCTGAAGACGTTCTACCGGCAGGACCCGCTCGGCTTCGTCGATTCGCGTTGAGAGCCGAAGCCGCCGCGCGTGGCTACTTCGGCATTTCGCTCGGCGCCGGAGGCTCCGCGTTCGTCACGGGGCCGGTCAGCGCGTACATGAACGCGACCAGCGCATCGATCTCGTCGTCGGTCAGGTTCAGGGGCTTCATCTTCGCGTCGAGATTCGGGTTCGCGTTGCCGCCGCGGTCGTAGAGCACCATCACGTCGCGCAGCGTCGCCTCGGATCCGTCGTGCATGTACGGCGCGGTCTCCGTCACGTTGCGCAGCGTCGGCGTCTTGAACTGGCCCTTGTTCACGTCCTTCTGGGTCACGTCGTAGCGGCCGAGGTCCGCGAGCTTCTTCGTCTTCGCGTCCCAGCCCACGCCGAGGTTGTGGTACATCTCGTCGGTGAAGTTGAACGAGACGTGGCAGGTCACGCAGTTCGCCTTGCCCTCGAACAGCTCCAGGCCCTTCACCTGCTGGGCGCTCATCGCGCCCTTGTCGCCCGCCTTGTAGCGGTCGTAGGGGGCGTTGCCCGCGAGCACCGTGCGCTCGTACGAGGCGATCGCCTGCGCGATGCGCGGCATCGTGACCTCGTCGTCGCCGAACGCCTTCTCGAACAGTGGCTCGTACCCCTGCAGCCGCCCGACCTCCGTCACGACGTCGTCGTGCGAGGCCATCGCCATCTCGACCGGGTTCGTGAGCGGCCCGTGCGACTGCTCTTCGAGATCCTTCGCTCGGCCGTCCCAGAACTGCTCGGCCGAGAAGAGGCGATTGATCGCCGTCGGGCTGTTGCGACCGCCCGGCAACAAACCCACGCCCGCCGACACACGGTCCGGGTCGGCGAAGCCGTGGTAGGGATTGTGACAGGAGGCGCAGGAGACGGTGTCGTCCTTCGAGAGTCGCTTGTCGAAGAACAGGATCTTTCCGAGTGCGACCTTCTCGGCCGTCAGCGGGTTGTCCTCGGGGACGTAGGCCGAGTCGGCCTGGAGGCCCAGCGGCAGCTGCAGCTCGTACGAGCCGAACTTGACGACTTCGTTCTTCGCGTCGGCCGCGCTCGCGCCCGAGGCGCTCAGCGTGGCGACGGCGACGGCAAGGGCAACGGTGCGTCTCTTCATGAAACTCGCTCATAACACGGCGTCCGGGGAGCACCAGACGGAGGTTGCGAACGGTTGCTCGTCACTCAGCGCTCCCACTGGAAGCTCTCGCGCATCTTTCCGTATCGCGCCGAGAGCTCGGTGCGGTCGGCTTCGTCGCTCGAGGTCGCGAGGCCGGAGATGACGTAGACCCGGTCCCCGCGGCGCGCGGCCGTGGCTTCGCCCGCCGCCTCGGTGGTCGATCCGGCGACCCGGACGGCAGGTGCGCCGGCCAGGTCGGCGGGCTCGGGGGGGCCCGGCGTGATCCCGGCGACCTGAAGCACGCTGCTCGCAAACGCCGCCAGCGACCGGTGCTCCGCGGTCTCGGGCGCTGCGGGCAGGTGTGCCACGGTCACGATGAGGGCGCTGCGAAGCCCCACCCCGACCGTGTACGAGTTGACCTGGGTGCCGGGGGCCGTCTCGAGGGTCTGAACGACCGGCGTCGCCCCCATTGCGATCGAGAACCCGTCCTCCTCGCTCGTGAAGCGCTCGCTCGTCGGCCGGGCCTCTTCGCGGGCCAGAGCGAGCAGATCCTCCGGGGCCGGTCCCCGAGGCGGCACGGCGCGGACGCGCGCTCCGGCGACCTCGAGGAGGCCGATGAGTCCCTTGTCGCCATACAGATGGGCTGCTCCGACCGTGACGAACGTACTTCCCGGCTGGTCGAATCGGGGGAGGAGCCGCTCGACCATCCGCTCGTTCCGCCGGTCGAGGAGGCCCTCCCAGAACGGCTCGAGGGTCGGGTTCTCGGCTCGCGCGGCGGCCACCAACTCCGCGAGACCGGGCTCGTCCCCTTCGACGTAGAGCGCGAGCAGCGTCTCGGATTCGTTCGTTTCGATCGCGCGGATCGAGTCGCGGATCATGGCTTCCTGGACCTCGGGCGAGGACTGGCGGAGCATCTCGAGTTGCTCGAGCGCCGTCTCGAGGCCGACGATCTCGCGGGGGCGGCTGGGTTCGCGCTTCGCGAGCGCGTAGACGACGTGGTCGACGCCGGCGTCCCAGGCGTATCCCGTCCTGTCGAGGTGGGCGATCTGGACCGAGTACGCGGCGAGCCACGGTCGCATGCGGTCGTAGACCGTGGTGGCCAGGCCGGCGCGCGTCACCGTGTCGGCCCAGGAGGCGTAGAGCTCGGGCGGGAGCCGGTCGGCGAGGGTCTCTCCCTGGGGAAGCAGGCCGTGCTCGACCGTGAACTGCGCTGCATCGTTCGCCCCGGGATCCTCGAAGTTCGCCTCGAAGACGGCGCGGTCCGATGCGGCCAGGGCATCGGTCACCGCGCGGTCGAGCGACGCATCCTCCCGGCTCCGGACGTGCACGGAGCCGAGAAGCCAGAGATCGCCGGGCGCGTCCTTCCTCGTGGCGTGCCAGAGGAAGGTCGAGCGGGGCGCGGCCGTCGAACCCGACTCGAGCGGCTCGGATGCGGCCGGTTCGGCGCGCGACGACTCGCGCGGAGGCTCGGACGTGCACGCGGCGACGATCGCCAGGGCCAGGAGTGCCGCGACCCACGCTCCGGTGCGGCGCTGGAACCGTTCGATGCGTTCACGCATGGGAGGGTTAGCTATCCCGCCCGCGGTTGGTCGTCGAGGCCGTGCGCGGTGGCGCACGTGCGAGGCGCACTGCGACCCGTTCGGTCTGTGGGACGCCCGGCGCTTCGGGAAAGAGCTTCGTCGCGACGTTCGTTCGTGGACAGCCTCTGGGCTCGAACGATGGTGAAGTCGATCGGCCATGCCCGAGGGACACACGATCCACAAGCTCGCGCGCGACCTCGCGCGCGACCTGGGAGGGAAGCGCGTGCGCGCTTCGTCGCCGCAGGGACGATTCGACGACGGGGCGGCTCGGATCGACGGCGCTCGACCCAGGCGACATCGAGGATGCTCGGAAGCCCGACCAGGGGCCGCCGGTGGTCGATTTCCCCTTGAAAACGTCCAAAACGGTCACAGAATGCTCTTCAAGGAGGAAACACCATGTACGCACTTTCGAACTTCGGAGCTTCCATGCTCGCGACGAGCCTCGAGCTTACGGGCCTCGAGCCCGTCCTCTGGGGCATGACCGTGCTCGTCGGCCTCTGCGTCGGCGTTCTGGGCTACGACGCCCTGCAGGCGCCCGCGTGGATCGAGGCATCGGTCCCCCGGAGCCGTTCCATCCGGCACGACCGCCACCAGGCCGTCGTCGCCTTCGAGCAGGCCGCATGATCCGCTCAGCGTCGGCCGAGAGTCCGAGCTCCAGCCCCCCATGAGCGAGGCCCGGGGCTGTGCCGTCGTCCAAGGGGCGAGTCGGGGGATTGGTCTCGCTCTCGCCCGGCGTCTGTCGGCCGACGCGCGGTTCGCCCGCGTGTTCGCCACCTGCCGTCGCCCCGAAAGGGCGCGCGCGCTGAGAGCAGCGTCCGGAGCGGGCATCGACGTCCTTCGTCTGGACGTGACCGACGAAGCGAGCATCGAGACAGCGGCGACGACCGTCGCCGGGGCGGCCGGCGAGGTCGACTTGCTGATCAACGTGGCGGGGGTCCTACACGACGAGGGCCCCGTCGCTCCGGAGAAGAGACTCGAGAGCATCACGCCGGAGGGCCTCGGCGCCGCATTCCAAGTCAACGCCTTCGGGCCGCTGCTCGTCCTCAAACACTTCCACTCACTGCTGAGGCACGAGCGACGCGCCGTGGTCGCCAACGTCTCCGCGCGCGTCGGGAGCATCGGAGACAACCGGCTCGGTGGCTGGTACGGCTACCGCGGCTCGAAGGCGGCTCTGAACATGTTCACCCGTACGGCGTCGATCGAGCTCGGCCGGCGGGCGCCCAACGCCATCGCCGTGGCCATCCATCCGGGAACGGTCGATACGGCGCTCTCGCGGCCGTTTCGGAAGTCCGTGCCGCCCGCGAGCCTCTTCGCACCGGACCGGGCCGCAGGCCAGATCCTGGAGGTCCTCGACGGGCTCGCGCCCGAGCAGACCGGGACCTTCGTCGCATGGGACGGCACCGAGATCCCGTGGTGATCAGC
>JAUIFY010000270.1 GCA_030430245.1 bacterium
CGCACGAGGCGCATTCCTCCGGTGGATCTTCTTCGGGCCGATGTCCGTCGAGCCGTCCCTCTTCTGGAAGGCGCTCGGGCTCTTCGATTCGGATCTCGGGTATCACCCCTACGCGCCGCTCGAGACCGTCGTCGAGGTGCTCGAAGGAGCGGTCACGGGGAAGCACTTCGTCGTCGACGACCGCTTCACGGCCGCGGACGTCGTCCTGGGCTCGACGATCTTCTGGGGAACGGAGCTGATCGGCGCTCTTCCGAAGCGCCCGGCACTGGTCGACTACTGGGCCCGCCTCGAGCAACGGCCGGCCTGGCACGTCGTGCGAAGCACGATGAGCCCGGCGCAGTGACGGTCCGCGCAGGAGCGCAGCTCGGACGGCCGATCGCCAGACGAGGCGGTGCGGGTCGACCGGCGTCGGAACGCGGCTTGCTCGGGATGCGATCGAGTCGGCACGCCGGTCGTCGGCCCTGCGTGGGCGCGGCCGATTCGCGTCGGAGCCGAGAGGAGGGGAGACGCTTGAAGGCCGCGGGAATTCCGTATCTTTGCCTCGTCATCGCCGCTGCGACGGTGGTGTCGCCGTCGACGTCGTCGGCCCGGAGTGGGCCGACGAATCCCGTCCTCTTCGTCACGCAAGTGCCGGTGGGCGGCTTCACCGTCGTCTCGAGCACGTTCGGAAACCACCGGGCCACGCCGCAATCCGCGCCGCGTGGCGGGGACCTGGTCATTCGCTATCCGGACGGCTCGCTGCGCTTTCTCACCGCCGAGGCCGGCCATGGCAGCTCCGGCATGCAGGGCGCCGGGGCGATCGCCGTGCGCGAGCCGTGCGTCCACTGGAGCGGGGAGAAGGCTCTCTTCTCGATGGTCGTGGGTGCACCCACGGAGCGCTACCAGGTCGGCACCTACTACTGGCAGATCTACGAGGTGACGGGCCTGGCCCCCGGCGAGACCGCGGCGATCCGACGGATCCAAGGACAGCCGGCGGGGTTCAACAACGTGTCGCCGATCTACGCGACCGACGGGCGCATCCTGTTCACCTCCGACCGGCCTCGCGGTGGCGCCGCGCACCACTCTCCGCAGCGAGACGAGTACGAGTCGGCGCCGACCGTCGCCGGGATCTACTCCCTCGACGAGTCGACCTCGGAGCTCACGCTCCTGCAGCACGCGCCGAGCGGCAGCTTCTCGCTCTCGCTCGATTCGTTCGGGCGCGTCGTTTTCACCAAGTGGGACCACCTGCAACGCGACCAGCAAGGAGACGCACCGGGAACCGCCGCGACCTACGGGGCCTTCACCTGGGCGAGTGAGGCGGCCGATGCGGCCACGACCACGAGCCTCGCGGGGGCGGAGGTCTTCCCGGAGCCCCGAAGCGAGAACGACCCGGCCCATTCGCCGCTCCTCTCTCGCCACCGCTTCAACCAGTTCTTTCCTTGGGAGCTCAACCAGGACGGTACGGCCGAGGAGACGCTCAATCACGTCGGGCGCCACGAGCTCGGCGGCACGTACACGGACGGGAGCTTCGTCGCCGACACGAACCTGACGTACTACGTCGATCCGAGCCTCCACGCGAACCAGACCTACATCGGCGGCGACGGCGGCTTGTTCCACCTGCGCGAGGATCCGCTCGCTCCCGGGGACTTCCTCGCGACCTCGGCGCCGGAGTTCGCGACCGGCAGTGGGGGTACGATCTTGCGGTTGACGGGGGCGCCTTCCGTCAATCCCGAGGACATGGTCCTGACGCCGGTGACCCCGACCGGCGACGACGCCGATGTGCCGGGGGAGACCGGGTACTTTCGCAATCCGCTGCCGATGTCGGACGGGACTCTCGTCGCGGCCCATACGCCGGCGACCGGTACGCTCACGAACGAAGGATCGATCGAGGCTCCGAGCTGGTCCTACGCCTACCGGCTGAAGCGGCTCGGCGTGCAGGGGGGCTTCTACGCGCCGGTCGAGGACCTGACGCCCGGCATCGCGAAGAGCGTGAGCTGGTGGACCCCCGATCAGCTCGCGTCCTACGACGGCGAGCTCTGGGAGCTCGACCCGGTCGAGGTCGTCGCCCGGCCGGTGCCGACGCCGCGTACGGCCGACCTGCCGGCGATCGAGGAGGCGGTCTTCGAGTCGGAGGCGGTCGACGTCGAGGCGTTCCGGGCGTACCTGCGCGCGAACGGGCTCGCCCTCCTGGTGAGTCGGGATGTCACCAAGCGCGACCGGGCCGATCGCCACCAGCCGTTCAATCTCCGGGTGCCCGGCGGCGTGTCGTCGATTCCGGCCGGAGGTGCGGTGTACGACGTCGCGCACCTGCAGATCTTCCAGGCGGACGCGGTGCGGGGCTACGGTGGTCCGGCGAGCCCGAGGGCGGGCCGGCGCCTCCTCGCGCGGCCCATGCACGGAAGCGGCGTCTCGCAGGCGGCGGGTGCGCCGGCGGGAGCGGTCGAGGTCGGTCTCGACGGCTCGGTCGCGGCGCTGGTGCCGGCGCGGCGGGCGCTGTCGTGGCAGCTCACCGACCCGGCCGGCGAGGGCGTGGTGCGGGAGCGCAACTGGTTGAGCTTCCAGCCCGGCGAGATCCGCGTGTGTGCGAACTGCCACGGCATCAACACGTCGAGCCACGGCGGAGACCCGCCGTCGACGAACGAGCCCGAGGCGCTGCGCGATCTGCTCCGCGCGTGGAAGCTCGGGGGTGGACCCGACCCCACGCCCACGCCCGGCGGTCCGGTGCCGACCCCGAGCCCGACGCCGGGCGTGGGGGAGCCCGTCTGTGCGAGCGGCCTCGTCGCGGACCGCGCTCGGCTGCGCGCGTCGTACGGTGCGGGCAAGATGCGCGTGTCGGGTATCGCGGTGATCCCGCCGCCGTGGATCGGGCTCGCGCCCGCGACGAGCGGCATCCGCATCGCGATCGACGGCCAGCTCGACGTCACGGTGCCGGGCGGCGACGGCTGGCGGGTGTCGCCGAACGGCCGGCGCTGGCGATTCGACGATCCCTCGGGCCGGCACGGCGGCGTCCGGCGCATCGACGTCGCGGAGCGGTCGGGTCGCACTCCGGGGCGCGTATCGTTCGTGGTGCGGTTCCAGGATGCGCCGATGCCAGCGGAGGGACCGGTGGACGTGTCGGTCCGCCTCGGCACCGCCGAGGAGTGCGTGACCGCCCACTGGGACGGCTTCGGCGCGCCACGGCCGAGCTGCCGAGGGAACGCGAAGCGTCTGGCCTGTCGCTGAGCGCGGTTGAACGATGCGGGCTAGAGCCGCGGGAGGCGGTCGCGGGAGTTGCGGCGCATGTTCACGTTGATGACGAGCCCGAGGCCGACCATCAGCGTCACGAGCGACGACCCGCCGTAGCTGAAGAAGGGCAGGGTGATGCCGACGACGGGAAGCATGCCCGTGGTCATCCCGAGGTTGATCGCGGCTTGCCAGAAGACGTTCGCGAGGACCCCGAACGCCAGCAGGGCTCCGAACCTCTCCTTGGCCCGGTTCACCACGACGAGGCCGCGGACCAGTAGGAGCACGTAGAGCCCGATCAGTCCGATCGCGCCGACGAAGCCCCACTCCTCCGAGAAGACGGAGAAGATGAAGTCGGTGTGTTGCTCGGGCAGGAAGTTCAGCTGGTTCTGCGTGCCGTGGAGGTAGCCGCGTCCCGTGAGCCCGCCGGAGCCGATCGCGATCTTCGATTGGATCACGTGGTAGCCCGCACCGAGCGGGTCGAGCTCGGGGTTGAGGAACGTCGTGATGCGCTTCAGCTGGTACGGCTTCAGCTGCGAGAGGAGGAGCGGGACGGCCCCGAGCGCGGCCAGGACGAGCAGGCCGAGCGTCCCCGGGCTCGGGCCGGCGAGCAGAAGCATGCTCGCGAAGACGAAGAGGAAGACCCCGGCCGTGCCGAGATCGGGCTGGCCGAGGATCAGGAGGACCGGGACCATCGTCACCGCCGTCGGCACCGCGAGGTCCCGCAGCCGGAGTCCTCCAGGGTGCGTGCGGTGGTGGAAGAGCCGTGCGAGCAGGATGATCAGAGCGAGCTTCATCGTCTCGGAAGGCTGCAGCGTCACGGGACCGAAGCTCAGCCAGCGGCGCGAGCCGCCGCCCATCGAGCCGAAGAGGGGCACCGCGATCAGCAGGCAGAGCCCGGCCGCGTAGAAGAGGAACGCGTAGCGCTCGAGCTTGCGGTAGTCGAAGAAGACCGCGACCAGCAGGCCCACGAGCCCCACGGAGGCCCACGTCGCCTGCCGCCATGCGTGCGAGGTGTGCATGGCCGAGCTCGCGTCGTAGGTCGCGCTGTAGACGGTCATCGCGCCGAGCCCGAGAATCGTGAGCGTCGTGAGCAGGAGCAAGCCGTCGAAGTGTGCGATCAGGCGGCGATCGACCATCAATCGCATGGCGTCAGCTCCGCCCGCGCCGTGCGAGCATCCGGGCCCTCACGTCGTCGCTCATCTCGACGGGCATCGCCTCCGTCTCGGGATGAGCCGTCGGTGGCCCGGACAGGGAGGCGACGGAGACGGCCGCGTCGCGCCCCGCGTCGGTGAGCTGGTAGTCCCGCCCCCGCGTCAGGGCGAAGTAGAAGTCGGCGAGATCACGCGCGAGCGGTGCGGCCGTCGCGCCGCCCCCCTTGCCGGCGTGCTCGATCACGATGGAGATCGCGATCTCGGGCTCGTCGACCGGTGCGAAGGCGACGAACCACGCGTGGTCGCGCAGGTGCCGCGCCATGTGCTCGGTCTTGACGGCCTTCCGGCCCATCTTGAACACCTGTGCGGTACCCGTCTTGCCGCCGACGTCGATCGTGGGCAGCTTCGAGCGCTGGCCGGTGCCGCGTCTCGAGTTCACGACGTCTCGCAAGGCTTCGCGGATCTGATGGAGGGTCGAGCGCCGCAGCCCGGCATCGCCGAGCACGTCGGGCTCGAGCTGCTCCACCACCTCGCCGTGCGGCGACTCGACACGGCCGACGTACTGCGGTCGGAGGAGCTTGCCTCCGTTCGCCACCATCGCCACGACGTTGGCCATCTGAAGCGGCGTGGTGAGGACGTAGCCCTGTCCGATCGCGACCGAGAGTGTCTCTCCCGAGTACCAGGGCTCGTTGAACCGCCTCTTCTTCCACGCGCTCGTCGGGATCAGCCCCGGCTTCTCGTTCGTGAGGGCGATGCCGGTGGGCTTGCCGAGCCCGAACCGGTGCGCGTATTCGGCGATCGTGTCGACGCCGAGCTGCTTGCCCACCTGGTAGAAGTAGACGTCGCAGGAGTGGACGAGCGCGTCGTGCAAATTGACCGAGCCGTGCCCGCCCCGTTTCCAGCAGCGGTAGCGGCGCTTGCCGAACCGGTAGCTGCCGCCGCAGTAGAGCCGGGAGAACGGGGTGACGATGCCCTCCTCGAGCGCCGCGGCCGCCGTGACGATCTTGAACGTGGAGCCGGGGGGATACTGACCCTGGAGCGCTCGATTCGAGAGCGGGTCGTACTTGGCCGAGGTGAGGGCCTTCCACTCGTCCTGGCGAATGCCGCGGGCGAACGGGTTCGGGTCGAAGCTGGGCTGGCTCGCCATCGCGAGCACCTCGCCGGTGTCGGGTCGCAGCGCGACGATCGCGCCTTCCTTTCCCTCGAGGAGCTGCTCCGCGAACTGCTGGAGTCGTCGGTCGATCGTCAACACGAGGCTGTTGCCGCGCGTCTCCGCGGCGCGCGACAGCACCCGGAGGCGCCGGCCGAGCGAGTCGACCTCGATCTGCTGACCGCCCGCCACCCCGCGGAGGTAGCTCTCCCACGCGCGCTCGGCGCCGAACTTCCCGATGAGGTCGCCCATTCGGTAGCCGCTGCCGGATTCGAGATCGGAGCCCGAGACCTCGCCGACGTAGCCCAGGAGGTGCGACGCGAAGTCGCCGAAGGGATACGTCCGCAGCGGTCCCACCTCGAGGCTCACGCCCGGGAGCTCGAGCTGGCGCGTCTCGAGGGCGACCACGGTCTCCCAACCGACGTCGCGGTAGACGGTGAGCCCCTCGTACGCCGGCCTCTTTCGAGCCGCCTTCTTGAGGTTTTCCGTGTTCGTCGGCGGCAGGTCGAGGAGCGTGCTCGCCCGGTTCAGGGTCGTCGCGAGGTCCTTCGTGTCCTCGGGGACGATGACGACGTCGTAGGCAGGCCGGTTGTCGACCAGCGGCGTGCCCCGAGCATCGAGAATCAGCCCCCGCGTGGGCGGGATCCGCTGCAGCCGGATGCGGTTGTTCTCCGACAGCGAGCTCCAGCGCTCCGCCTCGCCGACCTGCAGCGAGTAGAGCCTGGCTCCCAGCGCGCCGAAGACCGCGACCACGATGAGGCCCGCGATGACGACGGTCCGGCGGAGCCCGTTGGATGTCTCCCGGCTACTCAATGGCATGGGGTCGCTTGGCCTGGCGCGCCGCTCGTAGGTTGGCATCGAGCGCCGAGAAAAGGAACGGAGAGAGGACGAGTGCGAACAGAGCTTCGAAGAAAAGCGTGCGCAGGAGGCTGAGCCAGCCCACGTTCAGCGGCGCGGCGAGCGCAAAGTACGCCACCACGGTCGCGATCTTGACGCCGCAGCCGAGAGCGACGGCGGCGACGCTCGTGACGGGGTTCTCCACCCATAGTCGCTTGGAGACAAGATACACCAACGCGAACACCAACGTCATGGCGAGCGCGTACAAACCGGGCGGCGAACCCGAAAAAGTATCGAGCAGGTAGCCCAGCAGGAACGCGCCGGTGGCGCCGCCCACCGAATGATAGTGGAGCCCGAGGTAGACGCACAGGACCACGATCAGGTCCGGAGCTGCCGGGAGGAAGCTCACCTGCTCGAGAAGCGTGGTCTGCAGCACGACGGCGATCGCGCCCGCCAGCGCGAAGAGGAGGAAGGCCCTCATCCGCCGGACTCGCCGCTCGCCACCGTGGCCTGCGTCGGGGGTGGCGGGACCTCGCGGCTCGGCGGCTCGACCACGAGGACCTCCTCGAGCTTCGCGAACTCCACCGCCGGGCGGACTTCGGCCGTTCGATAGAGCCCGTGCTCCTCCTCGCTGAGCTGCACGATCTCGCCGATCGCCAGTCCCTTCGGGAAGATTCCGTCGAGCCCGGACGTGATGACCTTGTCGCCCACCCGGATGTCCTCCCGGCGCTTCACGTATTTGAGGCGGCAGCCGGCCTGCGAGCCCCCCTCGACGATGCCCCGTGCCCGGGTCCGCCGGACGAGGGCGTCGACGCCGCTCGCGTGGTCGTCGAGGAGGAGGACCCGGGAGGCGTGGGGGCTCGTGGCGACGATCCGGCCGACGACGCCCCCCCCGGCGATCACGGCGAAGCCCTCGGCGACGCCGTCGCTGCGTCCCTTGTTCAACGTGGCCGTCCGGAACAAGCCGCTCGCCTCGGCGCCGGTGATCCGGGCTGCCACGGCGCTCGTCGGCAGGGTGTCGCGGAGCCCGAGAAGGGCGCGCAGGCGCGTGTTCTCGCTGGCGATCGCACTCGCCGCGTCGGCCTCGGCCTCCAGGGATCGGACGCGCGCGCGCAGCCACTCCCGCTCCTGCCGGGCTCCGACCAGGTCGACGTAGGAGCTCCAGGTGTGCGTGAGCGTGCTCGAGATCCGGGTTCCGAGGTCGGCGATCGGGGTCACGAGCTCGAGGAAGACGACGCCGAGAGGGTCGACCCGCTGGCCGCCGCGGCTGTTCGTCACCAGCAGCGCCAGCGACACGAGGATCAGAGCCGCAGTCGAGAGGGGGGTCGAGCGGCGCCGGAGCAGGTCGAGCACGGACCCCCGTCCCCCCTCAGGAGATCGTCACGTCTTTCAGGAGGCTGAGCTCGTCCAGGACCTTGCCGGCCCCCATCACGACCGCGGTGAGGGGATCCTCCGCGACCATGATCGGGAGCCCGGTCTCCTCGCGCAGAAGGACGTCCAGGTTGCGCAGCAGCGCGCCGCCGCCGGCCAGGACGATCCCCTTGTCGACGATGTCCGACGCGAGCTCGGGAGGACACCGCTCGAGTCCGATCCGGACGGCCTCCACGACCTGGTTGATCGGTTCCAGGAGCGAGTCGCGGATCTCCTCGTCCGAGATCTCGACCGTCTTGGGGACGCCCGCGACCAGGTCGCGGCCCTTGATCTCCATCGTCTGGATCTCGCTGGACGGATAGGCCGAGCCGATGGTGATCTTGATCAGCTCGGCGGTGCGCTCCCCCACCAGCAGATTGTACTTCCGCTTGATGTACTGGATGATCGCCTCGTCCATCTTGTCGCCGCCGACGCGGACGGACTTCGAGAAGACGACGCCCGAGAGCGAGATGACCGCGACCTCGGTGGTGCCGCCCCCGATGTCGACGATCATGTTGCCCGTCGGCTCGGTGATCGGCAGCCCGGCGCCGATCGCCGCGGCCATGGGCTCCTCGACGAGGTAGACCTCCCGGGCTCCGGCCGATTCCGCGGACTCGCGGACGGCCCGCTTCTCGACCTCGGTGCACCCGAAGGGCACGCAGATGATGATGCGCGGCCGGATCAGCGACTTCCGCTTGTGGATCTTCTGGATGAAGTACCGGAGCATCGCCTCGGTGATCTCGAAGTCGGCGATGACGCCGTCCTTCAGGGGGCGAATGGCGATGATGTTCCCCGGCGTGCGGCCCAGCATGCGCTTGGCCTCGGCGCCCACGGACAGGACACGACGGCCGCTGCGGCTCTCCTTCTGCATCGCGACGACGGAGGGCTCGTTGCAGACGATGCCCTCGCCCTTCAGATAGATCAGCGTGTTCGCGGTGCCGAGATCGATGGCCAGGTCGTTCGAGAACCAGCCTAGGAGCGAATCGAAGATCATTTCCCGCCCAAGTCCCCCCTCCGGCGAATTCGGTGGTCACCGGAAGTAGTGATCCGATCCGCGAAGGAGCCCATCGTTAACAGAAGGCCGGCCGGCGCGGCAACGGACGCGGGCCCCCGAGAGGGTAAAACGCCCGTTTTGAAGGGGGCTTCCGGAGCCGG
>JAUIFY010000444.1 GCA_030430245.1 bacterium
CCGCGACGCTTCAGGAAGCGGGCCCGGGATGGATCCAGGTGATGGGACGCGGTGCCGTGTCGGTCGCACCGGACCGGGCTTCCGTACGCGTGGCACTCGAGAGCCGCGCCGCCACCGCAGCCGACGCCGCCGATCAGAACGCCGAGACGATGACGCGCGTCCTCTCGGCGCTTCGGGGCGCCGGCCTCCCAGGGCTGGAGATCGAGACCACCGGCTATTCGATCTCCCCCGAGTACGAGACTTCGAACGACGGTCGTCGCACTCGTGAGATCGTCGCGTACACCGCCGTCAACAACGTCGAGGCGACGATCTCGGACGTGGACGAGGTGGGGCGTCTGATCGACGCCGCGACGTCGTCCGGAGCCAACCGCGTCCACTCGATCAGCTTCTTTGCCGCCGACACCGAGGCCGCTCGCAGACAGGCTCTCGACATGGCCGTGCGCTCCGCCCGGGCCGAAGCGGACGTCATCGCGAACGCGTTGGGATACGAACTCGGCGCGCCGCTCGAGGTCTCGGGAAACGCGCAGCGCCCCATCCCTCGGCAGGCTGCGGCGGAGATGCAGCTGGCATCACGCGCGGCGACCCCGATCGAGGTCGGGGACCAGACGGTCGACGCCGAGGTCTCCATCCGTTTCGCGCTCGGACCGGAGTCGGATGATTGAAGGCGATCCTTGACGGACTCAAGGAGAACCGGGTCGTCACGTACCCGCAATCGCCCGACCCGCGGCTGAGAGGACGGACCTACGCCATCCCGTTCGAGACGGTCTGGCAGGGGCTCCTCGGCCTCGGCGGCGGCGGATTGAAGGGTTGGGGGATCGAATCCGCCGACGACCAACACGGTCTCATACGGGCCGCCGTGAAAGGGGGCTTCCTGCGACCGGAGATCGCGATCCGGATCGACGTGGGCCTGGACGAGAACGCCCAGACGCGAGTCGATCTCATCGCGGCCACGCGGACCGAGGGTGCAGCGCTCGGCCGCAGTCGCCGACTCATCGCGTCGTTCACCCGCCACCTGGACCAGAAGCTGGGCGCCGAGTCCCACCAGATCCTCGACCCCACGAGGCTCGCGATCTACGAGCCCGACGCATGACGCCCCGCACAGTGTTCGGCTGTCTCTTGAGCCTCGCCCTGCTGGCCGCTTGCTCACCCGACGAGGAGCAGCCGACCCGCTCGACCAACTCCAGTGCATCGGAGGCCGAGGTCGGAAACTTCACGGCGCGGATCTACGAACGGAACGTGGTCTTCGCGTCGGCAGTGGGGGATAGTGCCTTCTTCGTTCCGTGGATGATCCAGACGGTGGAGCGGCCGGACACGATGGAGCGTCAGGCGGAGGGATGGCTCGCCCGCGGCGGCGTCTGGGACGGCTTCTTCTCGGAACGCTGGGGTGGTCCTGTCCTCCGGTCCCCGGCGCGGATCCTACCGTACGGCGGACTCCAACTCCTGATCGGAGACGGGGACGTCATCGACGGGGTCGTCTTCGAGGATTCGGGGCGATCGCTCGAGGTCTTTCTCGACGAGGTCGCCTCGTCCTGGGCCGGGCCGCGGGGCGAGCGCTTCGAGGTTCTGACGGGCTCCGCCTACCTGGCCGACCAGCGGATCGACGGCATGGTTCTCGACATGGCGCGCACGTCGATCGACGTGCCGCAGGGCGGCGACT
>JAUIFY010000271.1 GCA_030430245.1 bacterium
CGCCGTGGTCGCGAACGCCTTCCTTCTGACGGCGGCGCGCAACCGGATGCGGGCGAAGGGGCTGGGGCTCCTGTTCAGCCGCACGTGGATCATCGGGAGCATCGCGGCGCTCCTGGCAGGGCTCCTTCTGGCGATGTCCTTCGCGATCCTCGGCGCGACGCTCTGGACCGCGAGCTGGTTCGTCGATGTTTCGGCTTCGGTCTGGGCCACCGTCCTGGGCGTCGGGGGAGGCATCGCGATCGCGCTCGGATTCGGATCGATTCTCTGGGGCTACCTGGTCGGCCAGAGATGGGTGTCGGTGAAGCCCGTCGACCTGCCGCTCGCGGGGGCGAACGGCTCGCTCTCCGGCCTTCGGATCGCGCAGATCACGGATCTCCACATCGGACCGATGATGCGTGCCACGAAGCTTCGGGGCTACGTCGATCGCATCAACCGACTCGAGCCCGATCTCATCGTCATCACCGGCGACATCTTCGACTTCGATCCGAAGTACGTGGACGAAGGGTGCGTCGAGCTCGGGCGGCTGCGCGCGAAGCGAGGGGTCTTCGCGGTGCTCGGGAACCACGACGTCTACACCGGCACGGAGCGGGTCGTCGCCGGGCTTCGCGAGCACACCGAGATCCGGGTGCTGCGTGACGAGTGGGTCGAGATCGACGTGGACGGGGCCTCGATGTGTCTCGCGGGAATCGAGGATCCCGGAGTGGGCTGGCGAGAGAAGGAGTCGGAACATCCCGCGCTCGACGAGCTCGGCCCCGACATTCCGGCTCACCTCCCCCGGGTGCTCCTCGCGCATCGTCCGAGTTGGTTCACGCACGCGTCGCGCGTCGGATTCCCGATCGTGCTGGCGGGGCACACCCACGGCGGCCAGCTGCGGTTGCCGTTCGCGAAGAACTTCAACGCGTCGCGGGTCATCGCTCATCACACGACGGGCCGCTTCGATCTGCACGGCTCGACGCTCTACGTGAGCCAGGGCCTCGGTGTGGCCGGTCTGCCGGTTCGCCTGAACTGCCCGCGCGAGATCAGCCTCATCCGGCTCTTCGAGACCGAGGCGGGCGTCGTCTCCTGACGAGACGACGCCCCTTCGCGGTTCAGCCGCAGCAGCCGGGCGCGTCGTCGCCGTCGACGCGGGTGTCGTGACCGGTCGAGCCGAACTCCTCGGCGTCGGCGAGGACCTTGTACCACTCCCAGCGCATGCCCTGGGGATCGGTGGACCAGACCTTGTTCTGGGTGGCGAAGCAGCAGGTCGACTCCTCTTCCTGGGCGCTCTTGATGCCGGCCGCGTCGAAGCGTTGGATCGCGTCATCGACGTCGCTCTGCTCGAAGGTCTCGACGCCGAGGTGGTTCAGCCGCTCGGGCGCGCCGGGTGCTTCGAAGAGGACCAGCTTCAGCGGCGGCGCGTCGATCGCGAAGTTCGCATAGCCGGGCTTGCGCTTGTTCACTTCGACGCCGAAAAGCTTCGAGTAGTAGGAGATCGCCTCTTCGAGGTTCTCGACGTTCAGTGCGAGCTGTACACGCATGGGGTTTTCCTTCCGTTCGCCGCGAGCTCGAGCTCGCGGGCCCGGACGCGACGATCTCGTCGACGTCCGACTTCACATTCTCACCCTACAGGGGGGCGCCCTCACTTCCGGGCGAACAAGTGGATGCTGCGCACGGCGTCGGCGTAGCCACGAGCGTCCTCTACGGTGATCCCGAGCTTTTGCATGATGTCGCGGATCTGAGGGTCGTCGAGGTCGACGGCGTGTGCGAACGACGTCTCCTTGTCGACGCGGACTTCCGAGAAGCCGGCTCCGCGCACGGTCGCCAGATACTCGTCGCGCACGCTCGCGCCTCCGACGCACCCGATGTAGGCGTCGATGCTCTGCAGCACGACGTCCGGGAGCGCGTGGAGCAGGACGACGTCGGAGATCATGAGTCGCCCGCCGGGGCGGAGCACCCGGTAGGCTTCCCGGTAGACCTTGTCCTTTTCGGGCGAGAGATTGATGACGCAGTTCGAGATGATCGCGTCGACGGATTCGTCTTCGATCGGCAGAGCCTCGATGTGTCCCTTGCGGAACTCGACGTTCGTCGCGTTCACCTTTCGCGCGTTGTCACGCGCCTTCTCGAGCATCGCGTCGGTCATGTCGACCCCGATCACGCGCCCCGTCGGTCCGACCTGGCGTGCGGCGAGAAACGCGTCCATCCCCGCGCCGGAGCCGAGATCGACGACGGTCTCTCCTTCCCGGAGCGCATCGATCGCGGTCGGGTTCCCGCACCCGACGCCCAGGTTCGCGCCTTCGGGCACCGCCGCGAGCTGCTCCTCGTCGTATCCGATGCGCTTCGAGAGGTCTTCGATCGACGCGCCGACCGGCGCGCCCTCCGCGATTCTCGTGTAGCCCTCGCGCACGAGCTCTCGGAGCTCGTCGGCTTCTTCGGGTCGTCGTTCTTCGCTCATGGCAGCTCTCCTTTGGAGGTGCGTCCTCAGCACGCCTTGCGCGCTCGCGCGCGGTTCCCCACAGTTCCCTGGCAGCAGTTCTCGGTCAGGAACCCGAGGAGCTCGTTCATCGCGTCGAAATTCGGGCTGTAGATCAGGGAACGCCCCTCGCGACGGCACGTCACGATGCCGGCGATCTTGAGCTCCTTCAGATGGAACGACAGGGTCGCGGCCGGGATCCCGAGCGCCTTCGCGATCGCTCCGGCCGGCATGCCTTGGGGGCCGGCCCGAACGAGCGCACGGAACGTCTCGAGGCGAGCCTCCTGGGCGAGCGCGGACAGGACCGCGACGGCGTCGTTCGTTTGCATATTTTTATAATAATCGAATTATCGAAGGAGTCAACCCCGAGAGAACGGAAAGGGGTCTCGACGCGAAGCCGCCCGTTCCCCGATCCGCCCGCGCAGCGGGCCGAACGCGCGGATCCCGGTCGCGGCCCAGTACGGCACGTTCACCAGCAGAATCCAGACGAGCTTCTCGTGATTGTGGAATCCGAGTCCGAGGACTTCGTCGATGGCGAGGTGGAAGGTGATGAAGGCGATACCGAAGCCGAGCGCCGATCTGCGGTCGTACAGCGCGAGGAATGCGAACAGCTCGAGGAACAACCCCCCGGCGAGCGCGATCCGCGTCCCGTCGGGGTGGGCGAGCATCGCGCTCGCATAGGGCACTTCCGCCGCTCCGAAGCGTGGTTCGTCGAGGCGATCGTAGAAGTTCTGCCGGTAGGTCTTCACCGCCTGGATGCCCAGAAGGTGGGATCTCGCGAGCCAGGCGCCTTCCGACGTCTCGATCTTCGCGACCCCGGCCGTAGAGTACGCCGCGATCAGGACGGCCATCGCGGAGTAATGCAGGGCGGCGTTGCGACGGTCCGGTCGCGCCGGGCCGTCCGCGATCCCCGCGCGCGCCGCGATGCGCACGAGGAAGGGCCACACGACCACGCCCGTCTGCGCGATCAGCATCATCGATACGAGTTGGTGACGGTGGTCGATCGCGCCTTGCGAGTTCGCGAGCGTCCCGAACGCCACGGAGAGCAGGGCGAGGATCGGTACGGCGACGGGGAGCGCCCGGCCGGCGGCGTAGAGGAGAACGCACGCGGCGGCGACCCAGCCGAGAGCGTACGTGACGGTCGGGTCGGAGAGCGCGCCGAGGTCGATCCACTGCGCCAGGCCGTTCGGGTGGGGTTGATCCGAGAACGTCAGTGCGCGGGCCGAGGCGGGCGCGAGCGCGCGGAGTGGTGGAAGCGGGGGCCGGAGCACCCGATCGTAGGCTCCGACGACGTCAGGCGCGACCGGGAAGTGGGAGAACGGCGGACCGAGCGGGAGCGACTGGTAGACGACGATCGCGAGCAGGACTCGCATGATCGCGAACTCCCACGGGGCGATTCGCCACGGCCCGAACGGTCGGCGTCCGGGTTGGGTCACGCCGACTCGGGGCCGTCGATTGCGACGACCTGCATGCGCTCGTGGTAGCCGCGCACGCCATCGTGGACGATCCAGACCTCGATGAGCGCGATCCGGCTCGGAAGGACCGCTCCGCGTGAGCGTGCCTGTCCGCGGAGGAATGCCAGGAGATCGGCGCCGGCGGACGATCGGTCCGCCATGGACGGGCGGCGTGCGCCCGCCTCGATCCGCGACCGCAGGCGGGACCGGTACATCTTCTTGACCTTCGGCGCGGTCACGCCGGTCAGCGTTCGAACCGGCAGTGGCTCGTACGCGTCGTCGTCGACGACTCGTGCGAGGTACAGATAGTTCTCCCGCTCGTCGGGGTCGCTGTACATCGGGTAGTCGGAGAGCGGATAGAACTCGCCCGCCAGCAAGGAGATCGCGGTGAGGAGCGGGACGAACCACGCCGGGTGTCGGGAGCATGTCCAGCCCAGGGCCGCCGCGGCGGCCGTCGCGAGATGGAAGGCTTCGGCCGTCACGGCAGCCCGACTCGTGCGGTCGTCGCGGCGGGCGCCGGCGCACTCGTGACGATGTCGCGCCGAGCGAACAGCCAGGGATGTGGCGGCCACGACGACGTCTCGAGCAAGACGTACTCGTCCGCGAGCGCCTCGACGATCTGCTCCCGCATCACCCGCGGAAACCGGTCGCCGAGAACGACCTGGCCCGGCCGATCGTGCTCGATCCGGCGGACGAAGTCGTCTGCGGTGAGGTCGCCGACGGCCATTCGTTTCTGCGTGACGACCGCCAACGACGGGTACACGGGGAGTCCCGCGCGAACGGCGAACATCGGGAGGTCGGTCAGCACGATCTCCGTTCGCGGCGCGAGCACGCGCATCGTCGACACGATGCGGCCGAAGTCCGCATGGTACGCGGTCGGGACGCGAGGATCGGCGATGCCCGACAGCGGCAGTCGCGCGATCAGGAAGAGGAGCACACCCACCGACACCGCCGCGCGCAGTCTCGGAAGCGGCGCGCCGCTCCTCGCACGCGTGACGAGGTCGCCGATCGCGACTCCTCCGAGGATTGCCGTCGGGACGGAGACCAGGAGGAGGTGGTGATACCAGTACGGACGGTGGAGGAGCAGCGTCACCGTGAGGAGAGCGATCCACGCCGTGGCCGCGAGCGAGCCGGGCCGAGGCGTGCGCGCGGTGGCGACGACGCCACAGAGGGCGAGCAGGAGAAGCGGCGCGTTCGCCGCGAGGTCTCGGTAGAAGGACTCGACGCTTCCGGCCGACATCGCGTGCTGCGCCGTGAGATGCGGGCCGAGGAGCTGCGGTAGGGCTGCGGGGCCGCCGAGGCACGTCAGGAGGACGCCGAAGGTCGAGAGCGCGACGCCGCCCCAGAGGCAGGTTTCGCGGACGGCGGTCCACGGACGCCCGGCGGCGAGCGGTCGCGCGGCGACCACGCCGGCCACGACGAGACCGATCGGCGCGACGAACAGCTTGGTGGCGAGGGACGCGCCAAACAGGATCCCGCTGCCGACGAGCGGGATTCGCCCGGGGCTCTCCGCGGAGCCGCTCGCCGCGAGCAGCGAGGCCGTCGCGAGCGCCACCGCGGGCAGGCCGACCATGAGCGAAACCGAGAGCCGCAGGAAGTACGTGCTGAGACACAGAAGGAGTGCGGCGGTCACGCCCGCAACGCGGCCGCTCGCGGCACGCGTGAACTCATACGTGCATCCCAGCAGCAGCGCGGCGAAGGCGAGCGACAGAAGCCGGCCCCGGTCGACGTCCCATTCGACCAGGGGCATCCACACGCTCAGGAGATGCGTGAAGAGAGGTGGCTGATCACTCCAGATCTCGGAGTACATCGTGGCCCCGTTCGCGACGAGAAGGGCCTTGCCGGTGGTGACGCCTTCGTCCGGGTTGAACTGGAACACCCGGTCGTACGGGTAGGCGAGCCACACCGCGACGAAGAAGAGCACCGCGATCAGGACACCGCCGCGCCACGTGCCGGTCGTGCTCATCCTTCCGGAACCCTAGCCGCGGCACGACGAGGTTGGTAGGTCGGAGCGATCCGGGCCGCCCGGTGCTACCGGGACCGTCGATGGACGTGTACACGACCGCGCCTCTGGAGGACCCACGCGATGCGCGCACGGTCTTCCCGCATCTCGAGGAGATCGGGTACGACGGAGCGTTCTCGTTCGAGGCGAAGCACGATCCCTTCCTGCCTCTCGCCACCGCGGCGGAGCACACGAGCCGCCTGCGTCTCGGAACGGCGATCGCGATCGCGTTCGCACGCAATCCCATGAATCTCGCGAATCTCGGCTACGGCCTGCAGGCGCTCACCGGCGGACGGTTTCTCCTCGGTCTGGGCTCTCAGGTGCGCCCGCACATCGAGAAGCGGTTCAGCTCGGTGTGGTCGAAGCCGGCGCGCCGGATGCGCGAGCTGATTCTCGCGATTCGGGCGATCTGGGACGCCTGGGAAGGGACGTCGGCGCTCGACTTCCGGGGGGAGTTCTACACGCACACCCTCATGATCCCGGCGTTCGATCCCGGGCCCAATCCGTTCGGGCCGCCGAAGATCTTCGCGGCGGGCTTCCGGCCGCGCATGTTGGAGGTGGCCGGAGAAGTGGCGGACGGATTCATCGCGCACCCGTTCAACTCGCGACGATCGCTTCTCGAGAACCAGCTGCCGGCGGTGGAGCGCGGACTCGAGAAGGCCGGCCGGGGGAGAGGGGATCTCGAGGTCCTCTGCGCCACGCTCGTCGTCACGGCAGAAGACGAGGGGACGTTCGAACGCTCCAAGGCCGCGGCCCGAAAACAGCTCGCGTTCTACGGCTCCACGCCCGCCTACGCGTCGACGCTCGAGTGCCACGGATGGGATGCTCTCCACGTCGAGCTGAACCGGCTCTCCAAGCTGGGGCGCTGGGACGACATGACGTCCCTCATCGACGACGACGTCCTGACGACGGTCGCGGTCGTGGGGGAGCGTCGTGAGATCGCTCCGGCGCTCCGCGCGCGGCTGCAGGGCATCGCCGACGGCGTGAGTCTGACACACAACCGGATGCCCGACCCCCGCCACTGGGAAGACGTCGTGCGGGCGTTGAAGCGCTCCTGACCGACGGACTTCCCAACCGGGGCTCGATTGCTAGAGACGGGGCCAGGAGGCTCATCATGCACACGGAACTCTGCGACAAGCTCGGCATCGATCTTCCCATCTTCGCCTTCACGCACTGCCGCGACGTCGTCGCGGCCGTCAGCAAGGCGGGCGGCCTCGGCGTTCTCGGTGCGGTGGGTTTCACGGCCGAGCAGCTGGAGGTCGAGCTCAATTGGATCGACGAGCACATCGACGGTCGTCCGTACGGCGTCGACATCGTCATCCCCGGCAAATACGAGGGCATGGATGAGCTCGATCCCCAGAAGCTCGAGGAGCAGCTGCGTGCCGCGATCCCCGAGCAGCACCGCCAGTTCGCGGCGAAGCTCCTCGCCGACGCCGGCGTGCCCGAGCTTCCGCCCGAGGAGAAGCACCACGAACTCCTCGGCTGGACCGCGGCCACGGCCGCTCCTCAGGTCGACTGTGCGCTGAGGCACGACGGTGTGAAGCTGATCGCGAACGCGCTCGGCACGCCGCCCGAGGACGTGATCCAGCAGGTGCACGACGCCGGTCGGCTGGTCGCCGCGCTCTGTGGGAGCCCCCGGCAGGCGCTCAAGCACAAGGAGGCGGGCATCGACATCGTGATCGCGCAGGGCACCGAGGGCGGCGGTCACACGGGCGAGGTCGGAAGCCTGGTTCTCTGGCCGCAGGTGATCGACGCCGTGGCTCCGACGCCGGTTCTCGCGGCGGGCGGCATCGGCACGGGCCGGCAGATCGCGGCCGCTCTCGCGGTCGGTGCCGCGGGGGTGTGGACGGGCTCCCTCTGGCTCTCCGTCGACGAGGCCGAGGCGCCTCCCGCGCAGCGCCAGTCGTACTTCGATGCGACGAGCCGGGACACGGTTCGCTCGCGATCGTTCACCGGCAAGCCGTGCCGCATGCTGCGAAACGAATGGACCGAGGCGTGGGAGTCGGCAGAGACGCCGGATCCGCTGGGCATGCCGCTGCAGGGCATGGTGACGGTGGACGCCATCCAGCGAACCCACCGCTACGCCGACAAGGCGCAAAAGGTCGCGTTCAACCCCGTGGGTCAGGTGGTGGGCATGATCGACCGGGTCGAGACCGTTCGGCAAGTGATGCAGCGATTGTCGGAAGAGTATCTGAACGCGGTCGAACGCCTCGAGAGCTTGCAGCCTCGGGGCTGACCGGCTTCGGGTGGCGTGCGATCCACCGCGAGACCTCCTCGAGGTTCCCGTAGGCCTCGTCTCCCCGCTCCTCGAGCTTGGTCACGATGTCGCGCGCGAGCTCCATGTCGTGGCCGCCGAGCCGCCCGATGCGTTCGAGCACCGCAACCACGGTGAGCGCGTCGATCAGGGTCGAGGCGCGCTCGTCGGCGAGCTCTGGTCCGAGGATCGCCCGGACGCGGGGGCGGCGCGCGTTTCGGAACGATTCGTAGCGTCCGAGAAACCCCGGCGAGAGGAGCGCCGCAGTGATGGCTGCGGCCACGGGCGCGTTTCGGGCCCCCGCGTCCGCGCGGGCCGCCGCCCATCGGTCGCGTAGCCGCCCCCACGTCTCGGCACCCATCTCGTCCGTCTCGGTACGGCTCTGGCGCCACGCCCGGCCGTCGTCTCCGACCTGCAGCATCGTCACGAAGTGGAAGACCTTGAATGCGTGCTCGTAGCTCCCGGTTCCACCGAGAGGCTCCGCGCGGGTGAGCTCGGGCAACAGCTCCCGATCGATCTCGCGAACGAGCCATTGGTAGAGGTCGTTCGCCCGGTCTTCGGTGAGCATCGGGAGCTGCGCGTGGAGGTCGGCGAGTGCTCCATCGCGCCAGATCCAGTAGTTGTTCGAGAGATGGCGGAAGACGGCCGCCCGCACGCGTCTCGGGA
>JAUIFY010000272.1 GCA_030430245.1 bacterium
TGGATCACGGCGGAGGCCGGGCGCCAGCCCTGGGTCGTCCAGGGCCTGATGCGCACCAAGGACGCGGCCAGCGATCTCGCGCCGGAATCGGTCGCGACCTCTCTCCTGCTGTTCTTCATCGTCTACGTGATCGCCCCGATCTTCCAGTCGATCGGCATCAGCTTCTACGAATGGGACGGCCTCGGCCCCGCCGAATACGTGGGCCTGCGCAACTACGACGAGCTCTACTGGGACGACGCCTTCTACGTCTCGCTCCGCAACAACCTGATCTGGCTGCTGCTCTACCCGGGGCGGACGGCCTCGGCGGTGGCTGCGCTCGCCTTCTTCGTGGCGTGCCTGAGCGATTGGCTGGACGGCTATCTGGCGCGCAAGTCGGGGCAGGTCACCAACCTCGGCAAGTTCCTGGACCCCCTGGCCGACAAGATTCTGATCCTGAGCGCCCTCATCATGCTCTGTGCGCTCGCGCGCGAGCCCCGCGTGCCGGCCTGGATCGTCGCCGTGATCGCGTCGCGGGAGGTCGCGGTGACCGGGCTGCGTGCGATCGCGCGAGACGAGGGCATCGTGCTCGGCGCCGAGACCCTGGGCAAGGCGAAGATGACGTTCGAGATCGTCGCCGTGTTCCCGCTGCTGCTGCACTATCGCTATTGGCTCGTCGACTTCCACGCGGCCGGCATGGTCTTCCTCTGGGTGGCCCTCGGCCTCGCGCTGTGGTCGGGAGTCGCGTACCACCTGCGGCTCGCCCAGGCGCTCCGCGCGCGCGACGGGGCCTCCTTGCGCGGTTCTGGGGATGGCGGTACGCTTTCTCCGGGCACGTGAGTGATAGCTAGGTCCCGCGCAAGAGGGGGTCGCGAACCCCGCCAGGCCCGGAAGGGAGCAACGGTACCGAATTCTCCTCTGTGCCGCGGGGGTGCCTAGCTATCGCTGACGTGCTCGACGGTCCTGAGAAGCCGCCCGGAAACCCGCCGGCGGGCGGCGCCGAATTCTACCAGGTCCTCGCCCGGCGCGCGCGTCCGCAGACGTTCGCCGAGGTGGTGGGGCAGGAGCACGTCACCCGGACCCTGGTGAACGCGATCTCCTCGGGGCGGCTCGCCCACGCGTTCGTCTTCAGCGGCATGCGCGGCGTCGGGAAGACGACGACCGCCCGGATCCTGGCCAAGGCTCTGAACTGCGAGAAGGGGCCCACGCCCGAGCCGTGCAACACGTGCCAGAGCTGCGTCGAGATCGCCGAGGGCCGCTCCATGGACGTTCTCGAGGTCGACGCCGCCTCGCAGACCGGCATCGACGCGACCCGCGAGCTCCTCGAGACGGTGAAGTACCAGCCGGCGGCCGGGCGCTATCGCGTCTACATCATCGACGAGGCGCACGGCCTCTCGAAGCAGGCGGTCGACGCGTTCCTGAAGACGCTCGAAGAGCCGCCCGCGCACGCCAAGTTCATCCTGGCGACGACGGCACCCCAGAAGCTGACGTCCACGATCCTGTCGCGCTGCCAACGGTTCGACTTCCGCGCGGTGCCCGGCGACACGATCGTCGAGACCCTGGCGGCCATGGTGCGCGGCGAGGGCATGGAGGCCGACGAGGAGGCCGTGGCCGCGATCGCCCGCGAGTCGGGGGGCAGCCTCCGCGACGCGACCTCGCTGCTCGATCAGGTCCTGGCCTTCTCCGAGGGAAGGATCGATGCCGGCGCCGTCGGCCTCGCCCTCGGGCTGCCCGACGTCGCCGCCGTCCGCGAGCTGCTGGACGCGATCGTGGCACACGACCCCGCCGCCGCGCTGGCGGTCGTCGGACGGGTCGTCGGACAGGGAACCGACCTCGCGCGGTTCGCCCACGACCTGCTCCAGCGCATCCGCAACCTGACCGTGCTGGTCGTCGCCGGCCCGGGAGCTCTGGCCGACCTCACGCGCCACGAGATCGAGGAGCTGGGGCGCGTGAAGGAAGGGCTGTCCGCCGAGGATCTGCAGCGCTGGTTCCGCATCCTCCTGGGAGGGGCCGAAGAGGTGGCCCGCTCGGTGAAGCCGCGGCTGGTCCTCGAGATGACCGTCCTCCGGATGGCGACCCTGACACCGCTCGTCCCTCTCGACCAGCTGGTCGGGCGCCTCGAGGCCTTGGAGCGCGGCGCACGCGGTGGACCGGGACCGGGCGGGCGACCCGCCCCGGGAGCCCATGGGCCGGTCCGCGGAGGCGGACGCGCCGCGGCTTCTCAGGCCTCGGCCGGAGCGGCGCCCCGGGCGAGCGGCGCCGCCCCGCCGCGCCCACGGACCGAGGCGGCGCCCCCCGGGGCCGCGGCGCCGGCGCGCCCGGAGCGGGGTCCGCAACGCCCTTCGGCGCCCGGCAACGGCAGTGCCGTCGCCCCCCCACCCGAGGCCCCGAAGCCGCTCGACGACGCGACCGTGCAGGCCCATTGGAAGACCGTCGTCGGTGCGCTCCAGAAGCAGCAGACCGCGCGCTTCTTTCGCCTCGCCTACAGTGAGGTCGTGGCGGTCGGCGACGGCGTGATCCGGATCGCGGTGAGCGGCAAGAACGCCATCGGCGACCTCCTCAAGCCCGACACGCGTCGATTGATCGAGGAAGCCATCCAGCAGGAGTACGGGCAGAGCCTGCGATTCGAGCCGGTCTCCGCCGACGGTGCGAGCGGGGCGGCCGATCGTCGTAGCGAGGCCAAGAGCCTCGACCGCCAGGGCCGCGAGGATCCGATCGTCCAGGCGAGCGTCGAGCTCCTCCAGGGGAAGATCGAGGGCGTCGTCGCGCGCAGCCGGCGCGAATGACGCCGAGGCGGGAGGATCCCGCGGCGAATTGCTAGGAAGAGGCCATGGCGAAGCCGTTCGATCTGGGAGATCTGGGGAACATCATGGAGCAGGCCAAGGCGATGCAGGACCGCATCGCCGACCTCCAGGCCGACGTCGCCGGCAAGACCGTCGAAGCGTCGGCCGGCGGAGGCATGGTCACGGCGAAGGTGAACGGCAAGCTGGAGGTCGTGTCCATTTCGATCGAGCCGGACGTGATCAACGACGGCGACCGCGAGATGCTCCAGGACCTCGTGGCGGCCGCCGTGAACGAGGGCATCCGCAAGGCGCAGGCGCTGATGACGGAGGAGATGTCGCGCCTGACCGGCGGGCTCAAGATCCCGGGCCTCGGTTGATCGTCGATGGCGCTCGGGCTCACTCCGACGATGGAGCGGTTGGTCGAGGAGCTCAAGCGGCTCCCCGGCGTCGGTGAGAAGACCGCTCTGCGCTACGCGTTCTTCGTGCTGCGATCCGATCACGCGTTTGCGGCCAACCTCGCCCACGCGCTCCTCGGCGTGAAGGAGCAGAGCCGCTTCTGCTCCGGATGCTTCGGCCTGACCGAGCAGGACCCGTGCCCGATCTGCTCCGACCCGAGGCGCCGGAGCGACGAGATCTGCGTGGTCGAGGAGGCCGCCGACATGATGGCGTTCGAGCGCGCGCAGGAGTACCGGGGACGCTACCACGTTCTGGGAGGGGCGTTGGCCCCGCTCGACGGGGTGGGCCCGGAGAACCTTCGCTGCGAGGAGCTCGTCGCGCGCGTCAAGGAGGGCGACGTGCACGAGATCATCGTCGCGACGAACCCCAGCGCCGAGGGCGAGGCGACCGCGCACTATCTCGCGCGGATCTTGAAGCCCCTGGGCGTGCGGGTGACCCGCATCGCCCGCGGGCTGCCCATGGGGGGAGACCTCGAGTACGCCGACATCGTCACGCTCGCGCAGTCCCTGGAGGGACGTCGCGAGATGTGACCCGACGCCGCCTCCGGTTGTGGCCGGATAGGGGGGGTGCTAGGGAACCGTCGTTTGACGTCGGAAGTTCGATGGCAGAGCCGCAGACCAAGAATCCAGCCGCGAAAACGGCCCGCCCGGAGCTGAACTTCCGGACCCTCCTTCCGAAGGACCTCGAGATCGACTTCGTCGGGAAGAGGAAGCTGTTCCTCATCCTGTCGACGATTCTGAACGTCCTCGCGATCGGCCTCTACTTCACGCAGGGCCTGAACTTCGGCGTCGATTTCACCGGCGGCACGGCGATCCGGCTGCGCTTCGAGGAGCCCACCACGGCGACCGCCCTGCGCGGAGAGCTCGGCGAGCTGAAGCTCCGCGATCTCACCGTCCAGGATTTCGGCGAGCACGGCCGCGAGTTCCTTCTGCGGTTCGAGATCGACGAAGGCGAGCAGATGAGCTCGATCTCGGAGACGCTCACCGCGCTACTCGCGGGGAACCGCGGGGGCGAGCAGAAGTTCGAGATCCTGAGCATCGACAGCGTCGGACCGAAAGTCGGGGCGGACCTGCGTCAGCAGGGCTTCCTGGCCGTCCTCTTCGCGACCATCTTCATGGGGATCTACATCACGATCCGCTTCGAGCCGAGCTTCGGGCTCGGCGCGGTCGTCGCCCTGGTGCACGACGTGTTCATTACCGTCGGGGCGCTGATGCTGACGCAGCTGAGCTTCGACCTGACCACGCTCGCCGCACTCCTCACGGTGATCGGCTTCTCGGTGCACGACACGATCATCGTGTCCGATCGCGTCCGCGAGAATCTCCGGCGCAATCCGAAGGCCGAGCTGGAGAACGTCATCAATCGGAGCATCAACGAGACGCTCTCCCGCACGCTCCTCACGACGGGTACCGCGTTGTTCGTCCTCTTCGCTCTGTATTTCCTGGGCGGGAAGGGCCTCGAACCGTTCGCCCTCACGTTGCTCGTCGGCTTCATCACGGGCACGTACTCGTCGATCTACATCGCGGCCCCGGTGGTGCTGTTCTGGTCGAACCGCTCGCGCCTCGCGAGCTGATTCAGTCGGCCACGCCCAGCGCTCGAAGGACTCCGAGGCACGTTTCCGGCAGCTCGTGCTCGAGCGCCCCCCGGATCATGCGCTCCCGGTAGGCGCGCGTCGGCCGCAGCTCGGCCGACGTTCGCCCCGAGACGTAGACGTGGACGCCGCCGACCGGGTCCTCGTCCCGCCAGACGGTGGCCTCCTCGCGTCGGTACCCGCCTTCGTAGCGGTCGAGCGCCACCAGGCCCTCGTCGGGGAGATCGAACAGGACGCCCCAGACCTCGTGGCCGACCGCGACCTCGACGTTCGCCTTCGCCGAGCCATCGCGCCCGATCTTGTTGCAGCGGAAGCGATAGCCCGCGAGACGGACGCGCCCGAGCGGCCGCGCCTCCGGCACCCGGGTCCGCATCTGGGCCGAGTCCATGTTCGAGCCGTAGGCGAAATAGAGGGCCACCCGGCCTGCCTACGCCAACCCGGGACGCGGCGCCATCGATTGCGTCGGACCCGAACCGTTGGCATGGTAGGCCGCTGCGGGGACGCGCCCGGGGCGGACCGCACCACCGGCGGGGACGAGGAGGCTAGGGTGACGCATTGGGGCCGAGGGGAACTGCGGGGGACGCTGATCGCCGCCGCGAGCGCGCTGCTCGTGCTGGGGGCCGCGTGCGGAAGGCCCGAGCTCCCGAAGCCACCGACACCGGAGGTCCTGACCGTCCCGGTGAGGACCGAGAACGTTCCGATCTACGGCGAGTGGGTCGGCACCACGGCGGGCTTCGTCAACGCCCAGATCCGGCCCAAGGTCGAGGGGTACCTGCTGAAGCAGGTCTACCGAAACGGTGCGGTCGTCCAGAAGGACGAGCTGATGTTCGAAATCGACCCGCGCCAGTTCCAGGCGCAGGTCGAGAGCGCACGAGGCGACCTCGGCCGGGCCGAGGCCGCGCTGGGGCGGAGCAAGCAGAACGTCGCGCGCTACACTCCGCTCGCGGCGCGGGGCGCGGTGAGTCAGAAGGAGCTCGACGACGCCATCCAGAGCGAGCGCGCGAACCAGGCCTCGGTGGAGTCGGCACAGGCGTCGCTGGACCAGGCGAAGCTGAACCTCGGATGGACGAAGATCCACTCGCCCATCGACGGGGTGGCCGGCATCGCCGTCGCCCAGATCGGGGACCTGGTCGGTCCGACCACGGTTCTGACGACGGTCTCCACGATCGATCCGATCAAGGTCGACTTCCCCATCAGCGAGCAGCAGTACCTGGTCTTCCGTCGCTCCCAGCTGCGCGACACCCGCCGCAGCCCGGCCAAGGCCGAGCTCATCCTGGCCGACGGCACGGTCTATCCGGAGAAGGGCTCCTTCTACGCGCTCGGTCGCGAGGTGAATCCCGAAACGGGCACGATCCTCGTGGAGGCGCGCTTCCCGAATTCGAAGGGGCTCCTACGGCCGGGTCAGTACGGCCGCGTTCGAGCGCAGATCGACGAGCACGAAAACGCGACGGTCGTCCCGCAGCGCGCGCTGAAGGACTTGCAGGGTACGTTCCAGGTCGCGGTCGTCGGGAAGGACGACGTGATCGAGATGCGCACCGTGGAGGTCGGACCCACGTACGGATCGCTCTGGGTGATCGACAAGGGCCTCGCTCCCGGCGAGTCCGTCGTCGTCGAGGGGCTGCAGGACGTGAAGACCGGCACCAAGGTGATCGCGAAGCCCGCGCCGAGCCCGACGCCCGCCCCGAGCCCCGTCGCAACGAGCACCTCGGCCGCGCCGACCGGAAGCTGACCCGATGGCGCGCTTCTTCGTCGATCGGCCGATCGTCTCGATGGTCATCTCCATCTTGATGACCCTGATCGGGATCGTCTCGATGCTGGGACTCCCGATCTCGCAGTTCCCGGACATCGCGCCGCCCGAGATCCAACTGACGGCGACCTACGTCGGCGCCGACGCGGTCACCGTCGAAGAGGCGGTCTCGACGCCCATCGAGCAGCAGATGAGCGGCGTGGACGGCATGATCTACATGTACTCCACGAACGCGAGCGACGGGATCGGCACGCTACGCGTCGACTTCGAGGTCGGGACGGACGCGAACATCGACCAGGTTCTCACCCAGATGAGATACCAGCAGGCCGAGTCGCAGCTCCCGAACGCCGTGAAGGATCTCGGGGTCACGATCAAGAAGTCCACCTCGAGCCCGCTCGCGCTGTTTTCGATCTATTCGCCGGACGGCACGTACGACGCCGAGTTCCTGTCGAACTACGCCTACATCAACATCAACGATCCGATGACGCGGGTCTCGGGAGTCGGGCAGGTGTCGATCTTCGGCGCCGGGCAGTACGCGATGCGCTTCTGGGTCGAGCCCGACAAGCTCGCCGAGATGAAGATCACGGTGACGGACATCGTGAACGCGCTGCAGCAGCAGAACACGGTGAACCCGGCCGGACAGGTCGGCGCCGAGCCGGTGCCGCCGGGCCAGGAGTTCACCTACACGGTGCGCGCGCAGGGCCGGCTCGAGACGCCCGAGGAGTTCGCGGACGTCGTGATCCGCGCGAACCCCGACGGCTCCCTCGTCACGATGAAGGACGTGGCCCGGATCGAGCTCGGCGCACAGAACTACACCGCCATCGGTCGCCTGAACGGTAAGCCCGCCGCGATCGTCGCGATCTACCAGGACCCCGGGTCGAACGCGATCGACACGATGAACCAGGCGACGGCACTCATGGACGAGTTGAAGCTCCGATTTCCGTCGGACCTGGACTACGTCGTCTCGCTCGACACCACGCAAGCGGTGCGGGAGGGCATGAAGGAGATCGTCGAGACGCTGTTCGAGGCACTCGCGCTCGTCATTCTGGTCGTCTTCGTGTTCCTCCAGAGCTGGCGGGCGACGCTCATTCCTCTCCTCGCGGTCCCCGTCGCGCTCGTGGGCACGTTCGCCATCTTCCCGCTGCTCGGCTTCTCGGTGAACACACTCTCGCTGTTCGGCCTCGTGCTCGCGATCGGGCTCGTGGTGGACGACGCGATCGTCGTCGTGGAAGCGGTCGAGAAGCACATCGAGGATGGCATGGCGCCGCGGGAAGCGACGCTCAAGGCCATGGACGAGGTGACGAGCCCCATCATCGGCACCACCCTGATCCTCGTCGCCGTTTTCGTTCCGACCGCGTTCATTCCCGGCATCACGGGACGCCTGTACCAGCAGTTCGCCGTGACCATCGCGGTCTCGGTCCTGATCTCGTCCTTCAATGCGCTGACGCTGAGCCCGGCGCTCTCGGCGCTGCTACTCCGTCCCCGCACCGAGATGGGCGGACCGCTCGGCCGCTTCTTCGCATGGTTCAACCGCGTGTTCGATCGCGCGACCGACGGCTACGTGCGCTGGTCGCACTTCTTGATCCGCAAGGCGACGCTCTCGATGCTCTTTCTCGTCGCGATCGGCCTGATCGGCGGCTTCATCGGCTCGCGCCTTCCCACGGGCTTCGTCCCCGAAGAGGACCAGGGGTATCTCTTCGCGAACGTACAGCTCCCCAACGCGGCCTCGATGCAACGGAGCGACGCCGTGTGTCGGCGGGTCGAGAAGATCCTCGCCGATACTCCCGGCGTTCAAAGCTACAACACCGTCGTCGGGTTCAGCCTGCTCAGTCAGGTGAACACCACGTACTCGGGCTTCTTCTTCATCACTCTCGAGGAGTGGGCCGAGCGCGACCCGAAGGGGCTCGACGCGAAGACCATCATGCGGGGCCTCAACGAGCGCTTCGCGAAAGAGCTACCGGAGGCCGAGGTCATCTCGTTCTCGCCACCGGCGATCCCGGGCATCGGAACCTCCGGCGGCGTGACGTTCGTTCTCGAGGACCTAGCCGGCGGCTCGGTCGAAGAGCTGGCGGAAAACACCGAGACGTTCTTGAAGGCGATGAACGAGCGTCCGGAGTTCTACCGGGTATCGACGACTTTCATCTCGGATACGCCACAGCTCTATGCCGACGTCGA
>JAUIFY010000273.1 GCA_030430245.1 bacterium
AGGCGGTCGTCGGCACGGACCGACTCGGCCAGCGCGAGGGGCATGGTGAACCAGAACGTACTCCCCTCGCCGGGCGTACTCGCGAGCCCCACCTGCCCGCCGAGCAGATCGACCAGACGCTTCACGATGGCGAGGCCGAGTCCCGTCCCTCCGTGCCGCCGTGTGCTCGACGGATCCCCTTGCACGAAGGACTCGAAGAGGCGTGGACGGATCGCGGGATCGATTCCGATGCCCGTGTCACGGACCTCGCAGCGCACGATGGCCCTCCCCTCGTCCCACCCGTCGAGCGTGACCCGCACGACCACTTCGCCCTCGTCCGTGAACTTCACCGCGTTCGAAAGGAGGTTCAGAAGGATCTGACGAAGCCGGTCCGGATCCCCGACCACGTCGTCGGGAATGTCGACGGCGATCACACTCGCCAGGTCGAGCGCTCGAACGTGAGCCCGCTCGGCCAGCAGCCCCAGCGCCTCTTCGACCGTGCGCCGAAAGCGGAAGGGCCGCCGATCGATCTCGAGCTTCCCCGCCTCGATCTTCGAGAAGTCGAGAATGTCGTTCAGAATCGTCAGCAGGCTCTCGCCCGCGACGCGCACGCGTTCCGCATACTCGCGCTGCTCCTCACCCAGCTCGGTCTCGAGGAGGATGTCGGTCATTCCGATGATTCCGTTCATCGGAGTCCGAACCTCGTGGCTCATGGTCGCGAGAAACTCGCTCTTCGCACGATCCGCGGCGAGCGCTTGATCCCGCGCCTCCGCCAGGGAACGTTCGGCGTCTCTGCGGTCGGTGATGTCGCGCAGCACGAGGAGGTCGCCGCCGAGCCGCCGCCGCTTCCCCCGCAACGGCGAGATGCGCAGCTCGTACCAACGCGCGTCTTCGCCGGCCCCGATCTCGACCTCCACGGACGGGGCGCCATCGGAATCGTCGTCCTTCGAGGTGGTCACCTCGTGGGCAGCGGGCAGAACCGCCTCGAGCCGGTGGCCGATCGCCCGGTCCGGATCGACGTCGAGGATGTCGAGCGCCGCCGGATTGAGATCCAGGATGCGGCGTCGCGCATCCAGAACGATCACGCCATCGCGCATCTCCTCGACGACGGTCTCGCGAGCGACGGGCACGAGGTCGAGCAGCTGGAAGCGGTACAGGGCGAACGAGACCACGAACGCCGTGCCGGCGAACCCGAGGGCCGACACGTCGACGTGCGTCCATCCGGTGACGTAGAAGACGCTCGCCACCGCCGGGATCGCCGCCGCGGCCAGCAGGACCGCATTCTGCCGCCGCTGCACGTGGTGGCCCACGATCAGCGCACGCACGACGGCCACCATCGCCACTCCGTACACGACGTAGGCGTAGCCGATCGCGATCCAGTACCAAGGACCGGCGAGCACGCGCATGCGGGGCGCGCCGTCGACCATTTGAAACAGGACCTCTCGCCAGTGGAACCCGTGGAAGTCGTTCGTCCACACCGCGACGAGCGTCACGACCGGAACGATCGAGAGCAGTCCGATCGATCGGCGGTTCACCCAGCCGTCGCGGCCCGTGAACTCCGCGACGAAGACCAGCCACGCCACGGGCGCGGCCATCACTCCGAGGTAATGCACGCGGCTCCAGAAGATCTTGTCGTCGGGATCCGGGGAAACGAGCTGGAGACCGTACGCCCCACACCAGACGGCCGTCGCCACGAGCTGAAGGACGAAGGGAGTCGCGCTCCGCGCGGGACGACGAGCCCACACCCGCGCCGCCAGGAAGCCCAGCCAGGCGGCCGTCAGAAAGAGGGAGATCGTATACAGCTCGTAGGACATTTCCGTTCGGAAGGACGTGTCCATTGTAGATGGGTGGCCAGCTGATGCAGCAGCCGACCGGTGCCCTTGCCTCTCGATCTTCGCTATTTTCGAGCCCGTGAGAAAGCTCATCCTCGGGCTTCTGGGCCTGATCGTGCTCGCCGTCCTCGTCGCCGGAGCGGGGCTTCTGTGGGCGCACCTCTCGTTGCGGGGGGAGCGCCGGGCCCTTCCGCCCGCCGATCGCGTCGCGACGGCTCTCTCCGGCGACACCGATCGCCCGGTGTCCCTGCGGTGGATCAACACGGCCAGCCAGGACATGCCCCGATCGGCCGTCCTCGAGCCGGAGCTCGACCCGACACCCGACGCGCCGTACCGCATGAGCCATCCCTCCTTCGTCCTGGAGTGGGAAGACGGCCGGATTCTACTCGTGGATGTCGGCATGACGCCCGAGCAAGCGAAATCCTTCGGAGGCCCGGCCGAGCTGATCGGAGCACGCCCCATCGAGCCGCACGAACCGACCGCGGCGCGACTCGGATCTCGACGGGACGACGTCGCCGGGATCGTCTTCAGCCACATGCACGTCGACCATGTCCAGGGAGTCGTCGCCCTCTGCGAGGGCCGCCGGGGGCCCATCCGCGTGTTCGGCACCAAGGGCCAACTCGTGCGCACGAACTACACGACGCAACCCGGGCGCGACACCGTCGGCGACGCCGCCTGCGTCGAGCTCGTCGCCATCGGAGGAGCGAGCCCCCTGATCGAGCTCGAGGGCTTCCCCGGCGTGCGAGTGATCGAGGCGGCGGGGCACACTCCGGGCAGCCAGGTCGTCGTCGCGGAAGTCGACGACGGAACCGGACCGCAGCGCTATGTCTTCACCGGCGACGTCGCCAACGCACGCGACGGGATCCGCCTCGACCTTCCGAAGCCCTGGTACTACAGCGCGTTCATCGTCCCGGAAGACACCGAACGCCTCGGCGAAGTGCGACGCTTCGTGCACACGCTGAACGAAGAGCATGGATTCACCGTGCTCGTGCAGCACGACGAGCTCGCGATCGAGGAGTCCGGCGTCCCGCCCTGGGCGCCGCAGCGCTGACGGAGCGATCGACCGCCACATCCCACGCCCCGACCGCTCACGCGTCCCAGACCATGCGGTGGTCCTTCTCCTCGCCGAGAAGCTCCTCCGGGCTGCGTCGATCGATGTGTCCGATCAACCCGTTGTAGACACCGTATCCGACCAACTCACGGAGCCGGGGAGAAAAGCCCCTCGCGATCTTCCGTGGAATGCCGAGCTGCTGGTTCTCCTGCTGCCGGATGAAGCCGGCGCAGTAGTTCATCGCGATCCCGATCCTGCGCTCGGACGTCGTGTTCGCGCCGCCCCCGTGCCACAGGCTGCCGTGCCAAACGAGGACGCTGCCGCGCCGCATCTCGGCGGCGATGCTATCGTAGTGCTGGCCGTAGACGGGCGAGGAGTCGGCGAGGTGGGAGCCCGGGATGACGCGGGTCGCGCCGTTGGCCTCCGTGAAGTCGGTCAGGGCCCACATGCTGTTGCAGACCGTCGCGATGTGGGGCTTGCCGAGAGCGATCACCTGGTCGTCGGCGTGGATGGGCTGGGCCTTCTCCCCGGGATCGATTCCGATCGACGACAGGGACGACACCAGACAACCGCGGTCCAGGACCCGCTCCACGAGGGGCAACACCGAGTCGTGCACGGGAACCTGCGCCCACACCTTGCCGCGCGCGAGCAGATTGTAGACGCGATAGGTCTTCATTCCCTCGAAGTCGTTGCGGGCGGGTTTCACCTCGAGCTCACGCTCCAAGCGAGCGAGGTCGGACGCGAGCGCCTCGACCAGCGTGTCGTCGAGTGCGTCCTCGAGCACCGTATACCCGTCCCGCTCGATGCGAGCGACGTGCGAATCCAGCTCTTCCTTCGTGAGCATCCATCCCTTCTGGGCTCCGAGCCGGGCGGCGTCAACCCGCGCACGGGCGGGGCCGGCGGCAGCCATCCGTTGTCGTCGGCCGATCGCTCGTGCATCATGCCGAGGCTGGAAAGGAGCCCCCGAACCATGTCCGTCAAGCTCGGCATCGTCCCCTTCTGGAAGCAGTACGACCGCGAGGTCGTCCTCAAGGCCTCGAAGCTCGCCGAAGACCTCGGCTTTCACTCCGTCTGGGTGCCCGAGGCCTGGTCCTACGAGCAGTTCCAGCTCCTGACGGAGATCGCGCTGAACACCAAGACCATCGGTGTCGCGACGGGGATCGCGAACGTCTTCAGCCGCTCTCCCGGACTGCTTGCGATGAGCGCGGCGACGCTCGACGAGATCTCCGGCGGACGCGCGATCCTCGGGCTCGGAACCAGCGGAAAGAACGTCGTCGAGAACTTCCACGGCGTTCCCTACAAGAAACCACTCACACGGATGCGGGAGACGATCCGCATCCTCCGTACCCTGTGGCGGGGCGATCGCCTGACGCCGGAGCTGAGCACCCTCGCGGAGCTCCGCCACTTCAAGCTCGAGATGACGCCGGCGCGTCCCGACATTCCCATCTACGTCGCGTCGCTCCAACGGAAGGCGATCAACGAGATCGGCCGAAGTGCCGACGGGTGGGTTCCGACGTTCTGGCCCTACGCACACTATCAGGCGGGACTCGACTGGATCGCCAAGGGAGCTCGCGAGGTCGGTCGTGACCCGAGCGAGGTCGAGCTGGCTCCCTTCGTCGCCGTCGTGCCGATCGAAGATCTCGACTTCGCCCGATCGATGATGAAGCCGATGGTCTCGTTCTACATCGGCGGCATGGGGACCTACTACCACGACATGTTCTGCCGGTTCGGCTTCCGGGAGAACGCCGACCTCGTCCGCGACCTGTACAACTCCGGCGATCGCAAGCAGGCCGCGGCCGCCGTGAGTGACGAGCTGGTCGACGCCATCGCGATCTGCGGTCCGGCCGAGCACTGTCGAGAGAAGCTCGAGGAGTGGAAAGCATCGGGCATGGGCCTCGGCCTCGTCTCGCTTCCGCAGGGCGCTCCCTACGAGATGATCCGGCCCGCGCTGGAAGCGATCGCCCCCGTCCTCTGACGCCCGACCGACGACGAGGAAACCGCATGGCGCTGTCCACGCTTCAGAACGAGCACCTTCGCTGCGAGATCGACCCGGCGGCCGGAGCGAGCATCGTGACGCTCGCGGCGCGGCTGAAGGAGCGCTGGGTACCGGTCCTGCGTGCAACCCCGCGCGAGGCGATCGAGAGCGGCAACAGCTCCGAGATGGCGTCGTTCGTGCTCCTCCCCTACTCGAACCGGATCGCCAACGCGCACTTCGACTTCGAGGGAAAGAGCTACGAGCTTCGCCCGAACACCGAGGACGGACACACGATTCACGGCGACGTGCGCAAGCGTCCGTGGCAGGTCACGGATTCCGGTCCCACGTGGGTCCGGCTTCGCTTCGAGTCGCGCGCGTTCTCGGACATCAACTTCCCGTTCCCGTTCAACGCGGCCGTCGGCTACGAGATCGACGGGAACGGCTTCCGCGCCGAGCTGGAGCTCGAGAACGCCGGCACCGAGCGCATGCCGGCGGGGATGGGGCACCACCCGTACTACAGCCGAACACTCACCGACCCGAACGAAGAGGTCGAGGTTCAGGCCACCTTCACCCGAGAGTACGAGGGTCTGGTCCCGACCGCGCCGGCGAAGCCCCTCTCGCCGCGCCACGACTTCAGCTCGACACGCGCGCTGCGCGACGACGTCGTCGACTGCTGCTTCGCCGGCTGGGACGGCAAGGCGGTGATCACGTGGCCCGGGTCGGGTGTGCGCGCCGAGATCGACTGCGACCCCCCGCTGCGGCACATCATCCTCTTCACGCCGCCCGGGAAGCCCTACTTCGCGCTCGAGCCGGTCAGCAACGCGAACAACGGGTTCAACCTGCTCGCGAGCGGCGACACCGACGCCGGGGTCAGGGTGCTGGAGCCGGGCCAGACGATGGCGGCGAGCTTTCGGCTTCGCGTGGTGGCGTGAGCGCCTCGGCGGCCTTCCGCTCCTTCGCGAGCGCCGATTGCTCGACCCATTCCGGGTTGAGCACGAGCTCACCGTCGCGATCCAGAACGTACTTCCGGGTCACGTAGAGCCGCGCGTCGGAGCCCGGAGGCAGCCCCTCGACGTACTCGCGCTGCTCGCGCCGGATCCGACGCCCCTCCTCCGTCTCTCGAGCGTCGACGGCCCGCGCGACCTCGCGAGGCGCGAAATACCAGTTCGCGGCGTCCCGGGCGCGATAGCGCGCGATCGGCTCGTATCCCCGCGCACGAAACCACGGGACGGCAAACGGTCCCTGCTCCTCGATGCACACGAGCTCCGGCCGCCACCGCTCGAGATCGAACCCGGCGAGCACTTCCTCGTAGTGCCCCTCGACGTCGATGGACAGGAAGTCGATGCGCTCGACCTTCTCGGCCGCGAGGATGTCGTCGAGCGTTCGGGTCGGGACCTCGATCTCCTTGACCACGTTGAGGTGTCTCGCGACGCCCTCCTCCGCCGTCGAGAGCCCCCACTCCGGCACCTGGTAGAACGTCCGCTCGGTCCCGGACTCGTCGGTCACGAGAAAATTGAGGAACGTGCTCTCGGGACGAACCTTCGCCCAACCCTTGGCGTAGTTCGGAAGCCCGTCCACGCCGATGCCGGTCCAACCCAGGTGCTTCTCGAGGTAGTACGTGTTGCTGTTTCGGCGCGGGTGCGAGCAGCCGATGTCGACAAAGAACCCATCCCGCCGGTCCTGGAAGAAGTCGCGGATGATGACCTCCTCGTTCGAGTGCGAGTAGAGCTTCTTCTGCGTCCACAGGATGTCCCTCGGGGTGACCGTCGGCGTCGGCTCGCTCGAGCCCAGCAACGACGCCAGAACCAGAAGCGCGAATGCCCGCGACATGACCCCACCTACCACACTCGGCGCGTGGTGTCGTTCAGCGAACGACCTGGGGGAGCTCGAACTCGAAGGTCGTGCCGCGCGCCGGGTCACTCGCGGCGGCGATCTCGCCGCCATGCAGCTCCACGATGCGCTTCGCGATCGCGAGACCCAGACCGGCCCGGCCGGAGGAATCGCCCTTTCCTCCGTGCTGGTGCCGATCGAAGACGTTCGGCAGCGCATCGGCGTGAATTCCCGACCCGGTGTCCTCGACCGCCACCGCGACCTTGCCGGAGTTCCCCGCGGCGGGCCGGGCCCGCATCTTGATGCGGCCGCCATCGTCCGTGTAGCGTAGCGCGTTCTCGAGGAGGTTCTGCAGGACTCTCTCGATGAGTCCGATGTCCGCCCGGACGAACGGTCCTCCACTCGCCAGCTCCGTCTCGACCAGCACGTGCTTCTGAGCCGCCTCGAGCGAGAACTTCTGCGCGACGTCCTGGAGGAGCTCACCGATCGGAAAGTCCTCCGGCTCGGGACGCGTCTCGTGCGCGTCGAGCTTTGCGAGCTCGAACAGCTCACCCACGAGCCGCGAGAGCCGCGTGGCCTGGCGGGCGGCGATCTCGAGATACTCGCGCCGCTGCTCGGGATCGAGGCTGTCCTCCTTCATCAACACCGTCTCGAGATAGCCCTGGAGCGAGGCGAGCGGCGTGCGCAGGTCGTGAGACACGTTCGCAACGAGCTCGCGACGCAGCAGATCCGTCTGGCGCAGGCGCTCGAGCTGATCGACGGTGCGCTCGGACAGGCGCCCGAACGTATCCGTCAGCCGATCGATCTCGTCCCCATACCCCGTCGCCCCGGGAAGAACCGGGAGCCGCGTGAAGTCGCTCGCACGGAACTCTTCGACGGCGCGCGCGAGGCGGCGGATCCGGCTCGTCACCAGGCCGAACAGCCCCAGGCCGGCGACCAGAGTGACCAGCAGGGCGACCCCGAACAGCACGGTACTCTGCCGCAGGATGTAGCTCGTCTCGAGCATCTCCGAGACGCCGTCGAAGCGCTCCCCACCGAGGATCACGTAGAGGAAGCCACCCTTCTCGTCGCCCGGGATCTCGGCCGCCGAGAACACCTTCCCCCGTCCGGGCGTCCGAGGATCCTCACCCAGCAGAGGAAGCCGCTTCGGGCCGTCGATGAACTCGCGGACCGGGCCCAGGTCGATCCGGTCGAGCTTCACGCGCTCGGGCGGGGCCGAGTACGCGAGGATCCGGCCCTCGCGATCGAGTCGGTAGATCTCGATGCTCGGGTGCACCACCATCAACCAGTGGAAGATCTCCTCCAGCGCGTCGGTGTTCTCGTCCGTCCTTTCGATGAGATCGACCTCGGAGACGATGTGCGCCGCCACCTCGCCGTTCAGTCGCTGCGCGACCTCCTGCTGGTACATCTCGGTCGCATAGCGATGGACGACGAGCCCGGCCGCCCCCGTCAAGCAGAGCAGGACGAAGAAGATCGCCGCGAGCTTGCCGTACAGGGTTCGAAACACGCGTTCACACCTCCACGACGGCCGGCTCCGCGAACTTGTAGCCGACGCCCCACACGGTGAGGATGAAACGCGGCTGCGCCGGATCTTCCTCGATCTTCGCCCGGAGACGGTTGATGTGGGAGTTCACCGTATGCTCGTACCCGTCGTGCCCGTACCCCCAGACCGAGTCGAGCAACTGGGCACGGGAGTAGACACGCCCCGGGTGCCGCGCGAAGTGTGCGAGTAGGTCGAACTCGCGCGCCGTCAGCGAGATCGGCCGCCCCTCGAGAGTCACCGTGCGCTTGCCGGAGTCGATCTCGAGTCCCCCGATCGAGACGCGCTCGCCCTCGTCGTCGGTACGGCGCGCGCTCTCGATCGCTTCGACCCGCCGGAAGATCGCCTTCACGCGCGCCACGAGCTCACCGATGCTGAACGGCTTCGTCAGGTAGTCGTCCGCGCCGCGCTCGAGCGCCTCGACCCGGCCGGCGACCTCGGTCATCGCGGTCAGGCAGATCACGAAGACCTGGTTGTCGACCTTGCG
>JAUIFY010000274.1 GCA_030430245.1 bacterium
CCCGACCCCGGTCTGGGGTCCGTGGGGGCGGATCGACAATAGCGAGATCGAGGCGCGCGCGGTCGAGGTGGGCCGCGAGGGCGTGTCCGTCTCGACGATCGAGGACATGCAGATCCTCTTTGACCAGATCCCGCTCGATCAGGTCACGACGTCGATGACGGTGAACTGCACCGCGTCGGTTCTTCTCGCGATGTATCTCGCGATCGCCGAAGAGCGGGGCATCCCGTGGACGTCGCTCGGCGGGACGATCCAGAACGACATGCTGAAGGAGTTCATCGCTCAGAAGGAGTGGATCTCCCCGCCCGAGCCCTCGGTCCGCGTCGTCGCGGACATGATCGAGTTCTGCACACGCGAAGCACCGCGTTGGCACGCGGTTTCGATCAGCGGCTACCACATCCGCGAGGCCGGGGCGACGGCAGTCCAGGAGCTCGCCTTCACGCTCGCCGACGGCATCGCCTACGTCGAGGAGGTCGTTCGGCGCGGGCACTTCAAAGCGGACGACTTCGGCCACCGCCTGTCGTTCTTCTTCGACGTGCACAACGATTTCTTCGAAGAGATCGCGAAGCTCCGCGCGGCCCGCCGCTTGTGGGCGCGCATCATGCGCGAGCGCTTCGGAGCGACCAAGGACGAGGCGTGCCGACTGCGCATGCACGCGCAGACCGCCGGAGTGACGCTGACCGCCCAGCAGCCGCTCAACAACGTGGTCCGCGTCGCGCTCCAGGCGCTCGCCGGCGTGCTCGGCGGCGTGCAGTCGCTTCACACCAACTCGTTCGACGAGACGCTGGCCCTCCCTACGGAGGAGTCGGTGATGGTCGCGCTCCGCACGCAGCAGATCATCGCCGAGGAGAGCGGCGTCGCGAACACCGTCGATCCTCTCGGCGGAAGCCACGCGGTCGAGGCGCTGACCGATCGAATCGAAGCCGAAGCGAAGGCGTACATCGACAAGATCGACGAGCTCGGCGGCATGGTCGCCGCGATCGCGAAGGGCTACCCGCAGCTCGAGATCGCCGAGTCGGCCTACCGCGAGCAGAAGGCGTTCGATGCGAAAGAGAAGATCATCGTCGGCGTGAACGGGTACGAGGTGCCGGAGGAACGGCCCGTCGACACGCTGCACATTCCCATGGAGGTGGAGACGCGGCAGGTCGATCGTGTCCGGCGGTTCAAGAAGAACCGAAGCGCCGATACGGTCCGGGCGTCGCTCGCGGAGGTGCGCAGCGCCGCCGAGTCCGACGAGAACCTGATGCCGCCTCTCGTCCGCGCCGTGCGCAACGGGTGCTCCGTCGGTGAGATCTCCGACATCTACCGGGCGGTCTTCGGCGAATACCGGGACCCGGCTCACGTCTGAGCACCGCATGATCTCCGGACGGCGAATCGCGACCGCGACCGCGGTCGCGTGCCTCTCGATCGGAGCCGGCGTCCTGGTGGTCGGCCAGGCCCTGGGCGACGCGCCCCCACCCTGCAACGCCTACTATCCGCTGCCCTCCGGCGGCACGTGGACGTACCGCGAAGGTCCGCTGGGCGGGAAGCCGAGGGTCGAGAAGACCGTCGTCGTGCGGTCGGTCGAAGGCGCCGCGGACCGACGCGTCGCGCAGGTCGAGCAATCCGTCCGAACCCCGGGTGCGCCCGGAGTCGCCGCGGGACGAGCACGCACCACCGTCCACTGCGACGGTGGCCGGATCGGCATGACGGTTCGCGGCGTCGCTCAGAGCAGGGAGGGGGAGAGCACGGCGAGTGGATCGGTCGACGCGCGGCTTCCGGGACTTCCTCCGGCCGCAAAGCTGGTGCCCGGCTACGAATGGACGTCGGAGAGCCGGATCCAGGCGAAGGATGCCGGCATCTCGGCGACCACGACCGGCACGCGCAAGAACCGCGTCGCGGGGTTCGAAACGGTGACGGTTCCGGCGGGTCGATTCGAAGGGGCCCTCAAGATCGAGACCGTCGAAGAGCTCCGCCAGGAGGGGCAGGGCCGCTCCGCCCGCCAGGAGCTCATCGAGTGGTACGTGCGGGGGATCGGCCTCGTGATGCGCGAGACCCGGGTGCGAAGTGGCACGCAGTCGGCGACGAGCGTCGAGGCGCTCACCGCATCGAGCCTGATCCGGTAGGCATCTCCGCTGGGTCCGGCTTTGCCGCGCCGTCTCTCACGAGGGCGCTCCCCGGGCGCCGACCGGCGCGAGGCGCTCGACGATCCCACGACCACCGTCGACGCGAATCCGATCGCCGGTGTGCAGCACCGTGGTCCCGCCGGCCAGATCCACGACCGCCGGAATCCCGAGCTCGCGTGCGATGATGGCTCCGTGCGACAACAGCCCGCCCACCTCCAACACGAGCCCGGCGGCGAGCGAGAGGTACGACGTCCAGGTGGGATCCGTCGCCGTCGCCACGACCACGTCGCCGGACTCGACGCTCTCCAACTCCTCCACGCTCCGGACGATCCGCGCGACACCTTCGACCGTTCCGGGCGACGCCGGAGTCGCCTCGAAACGCCCCGGACCCGACTCCGGGTCCGCGTCGGGGACCCGGTCTGCGCCCCCGTCCTCGTCTCCCCAGATCACCTCCGGTGGCACCGCGGCTCCGAACCCGTCGTACTCGCGGCGCCGGCCGGCCGCGCGCTCCGAAAGATCCGGGGGCGACTCGCCACGAAGCGCGTCGAGCAGCTCCTCGCGGGTCAGGTAGAAGACATCCCCCTCCCGCTCGAGCGCTCCCCGGTCCCGGAGAACCCGGGCCGCGGCCAACGCGAGACTCCGGAACGCCGCAAGGAAGTAGTCCGCGTGGTACCGCATGTTCTCTCGAACCGCGTAGTACTCCTGGCACCAGTGGAGCCCGAGCTCGAAGAGGCGCCACCGGATCCCCCCCAGGGGGCCCGTCTCGAGTCGTTCCCGGACGCTCGAGAGGACGGACTCGACGTCGGCCCGCGCGGTCGCGGGCGTCGCCGCGGCGAGCCGACGAACCATGTCCACGACCAGCTCCGGCCTCTCGCCCCACGTCGGGTACGAGAGATCACGAGCGGCCAACCGGTGACCGTGCCGTCGCCGAAGCTCGGCGAGCTCCCGGCCGAACTCGCCGAGCTCTCCCCGGTCGACCGCCCGAGCGATCTCTTCACTCGAACGCGCGAGCCGGGCCACGAGCTCCGGCGACTCCCGCGCCGTCCGGGCCAGCGCCTCGAGCTCGCGATGCACCTCGAACGTCCGGATGCCGGGAACGCCGGCCACGAGCGCCGACAGCGAGATCCCTTCGGGCACCCACTCCTCACAGACATGGGACAGGAGATGGAAGAAGACGTAGGCGTAGATCATCGCCCAGCTCACCACCTCGAGGAACGTCCCGAGGCGGGCACGAACCGTCTCCAACCCGGTCGCGATCTCCTCGGCGGTCGCGCCGGGGCGCGGCGCGAATCCTTCGAGCTCGCTCGCGACGCGCTCCGCCTCCGCGCGAAACAGGTTCGCCCTCGACCAGGGCGTCCAGCTCTCCTCGTTCCACGTCAGGCGAGCGATCGTCGCGAGGGTTCGCGGATCGTAGAGAGCGCGCGGCCGCGTGCGTAGATCGGCGCGGTAGGGCTCGGGCAGGAGCGCGAGCACGCCGTCGCTCAGGAGCACGCTCGGAACCTCCGCCATGACGTCGCGCACCAGGGACGCGTTCACGTAGACGTGCCCCCGGTACAGCCGGAAGACGGGTTGCGCGCTGGCCTGGGTCAACCCCGCTTGCTCGAGACGACGATGGGCCATGTGCGTCGCCATGGTTTCGGCGAGAAGCGAGAAGGTCAGGGGCGTGACGACGCCCGACCAGAGCTCGTCCGCGGCGCGCCGACTCCAGGCGATGGTCGTCGTCACGTCGGTGCCTTTATCGCGCGTTTCTCACGCGCGCCACACCTTCGGGTTGTCAGCACTCGGCACGCCGAGTACACTCCCGGCAGACGCGAGAGCAGCTTCCCGAGCGGATGTCCTGCGACGAAAGCAGCTCGCATGGGGCCCGAAGCATGGCGGCAGATCGAGGACAGTCGTCGCAGAAGCTGGTTTATCTCCGAGACCACACTCCTCGTCCGCGCGCGCGCGCGGCTCGCAACGCTCGGCGTAGCCCCGCGCCACCACCGGCCGACCTCGCGGCCGAGGGCACGTGGCTCGGTCGCGCCCTTCTCGTGGTCGCCGCGGGGCTCGCGCTCTATTGGTTGGGTGTGGTCGTCGGCGCGGCCCGGCCCGAGACAGACGAAGCGTGGCGCCACGCATCCTCCCACGCCTTGCCGCACCTGTTCCTCGCCGCGAGTGCCGCCTTCGCGGCGCGCACGCTGCTGCGCGCGACCTCTCCCGCCTCCCTGCTCGTCGGGATCGTCGCCGGCGCGATGATCGTCCTCGCCCTCGAGGGGATCACGCGCGCGATGACCGCGGGCGATCTGGGCGATCTGTCGCTGAGCGTTCGCACGAACGTTCTGGTTCAGACGGCCACGCTCGCGATCGGAATCTGGGCCGGTTCGTTCGCGCTCCGTGCGCAGCGACGCGCCGAAGCCGGATGATCACCTCGTGAAGGTTCACGAGGCTCCCGCGGAGATCGCCGGCCTCGCGGATCTCTACGGAGAGCCTCGGGACCTGACGCACACCCTCGCGGACACGTCCTTCCGGCCGGTCAGCGGTCGCCGCATGGCCGAGGTCGCGATGGCGATCCGCCGACCGAACGGCAAGATCCTCCTTCAGACGAAAGAGAGCTACCCGGACGGAGTCTTCCGGATCCCGACGGGCGGGCTCAAGCGCGGAGAGGCGATCGAGAGCGCCCTGCTGCGGGAGACCGAGGAAGAGACCGCACTCGACGTCGCCATCCGCCGCTTCATCGCGATCCTGACGTACCGCTGCCCCGACGAGAGCATCGTCTTCCGCAGCTACCTCTTCCTCCTCGACGAGGTCGGCGGCACTCTTCAAGAGACGGACCCGGAAGAGGGCATCACGGGCTGGATCGAGGCCGACGCGACCGAGCTGAACCGCTCCGCCCGACATCTGCGCGCCTCCCCCAAGAGCTGGCGCGACTGGGGCGACTTCCGCGCCCTCGCCATCGACGCCCTCCTCCCAGCCCTCTAGAAGGGGACGTTCGTTACCTTTTCGCGAGGCGTTACCTTTTGTGCCGTCGCCCGAAAGGTAACGATTTCCAACAACGTAACGAACGTCCCCCTCGCCTCCTCGCTAGGCGACGAGGCGTTCGGTGTCGCGGATCTTCGCGTCGGTGAGGGCTCGGGTCAGGGCCTCGCCTTCGAGGGTCTCGGCGGACTCGAGCGTCTGGGCGAGCCGGTCGAGTCCGCGGCGGCGCTCGGAGAGGAGCTGCCGCGCGCGCGCGTGCGATTGGCGCACCAGGGACGCCACCTCCTCGTCGATCGCGACGGCCGTCGCCTCGCTCGCCGATTGCGGACGCCCGAGGACCTCGCCGAGGAACGCGGACTCGCGCCGACCGTAGCTGAGCGGCCCCAGCTTCTCGCTCATTCCGTAGATGCACACCATCTGTCGGGCGAGCTGCGAGGCGCGCTCGAGATCGTCCTGCGCCCCGGTGCTGACGTCGCCGAACACGAGCTCCTCCGCGACGCGGCCGCCGAGAAGGATCGCGATCTGATCGAGGAGTTCCGCGCGCCGCATCAGCACGCGATCCTCGGTCGGGAGCTGCATCGTGAAGCCGAGGGCACCGATCGAGCGCGGAATGATCGTGATCTTCGTTACGGGATCCGAGTTCTCGAGAAGGGCCGCCACGAGAGCGTGTCCCGACTCGTGGTGCGCCACGAGCGTCTTGTCCTCGGGCCGCAGCACTCGACTCCGGCGCTCGAGGCCCGTCATCAGCCGATCGGCTGCCTCGAGGAAGTGCGCGGTCTCCACCGCGACGGCACCCTTCTGCGCGGCGAGCAGAGCCGCTTCGTTGACGAGGTTGGCGAGGTCCGCGCCCGAGAAACCGGGAGTGCGGGCAGCGATCCCGTCGACGTCCACGTCGGATGCGGCCTTCACCGACTTCAGGTGGACCCGTAGGATCTTCTCGCGACCGACGCGGTCCGGGAGCTCGACGATGATCCGTCGGTCGAAGCGTCCCGCCCGCAGCAACGCGGGATCCAGCACCTCGGGCCGGTTGGTGGCCGCTAGAAGCACGACGCCCTTCGACGCGTCGAAGCCATCCATCTCGACGAGCAGCTGGTTGAGGGTCTGCTCCTGCTCGTCGTGCCGCCCCATCTGCAAGCCGGCCCCCGCGCGGGACTTCCCCACCGCATCGAGCTCGTCGATGAAGACGATGCACGGAGCCTTCCCCTTCGCCTGCTCGAACAGATCGCGCACGCGGGCGGCGCCGAGTCCGACGAACATCTCGATGAACTCGGATCCGCTGATCGAGAAGAACGGAACCCGCGCCTCGCCCGCGATCGCGCGCGCGAGCAGGGTCTTGCCGGTTCCGGGCGGGCCGACCAGCAGCACGCCCTTGGGGATTCGACCACCGAGGCGTTGAAAGTGCGCGGGGTCGCGCAGGAACGACACGACCGACTCCAGCTCGGCCTTGGCTTCGTCGATTCCCGCGACGTCGCTGAAGCGTGCCTCGACGTCGTCCTCGCCGTAGATCTTGGCCTTGTTGCGACCGAACGAGAGCGCTCCGGCCGCGCCCCCTCCGCCCATGCGGCGCGCGATGAAGTTCCACATGAGCAGGATGAGACCGAACGGCAGCAGCCATCCGATCAGAAGAGTGCGCCAGAAGTCGTCGGCGATCTCGCCGGAGAACTCGACGTGGTGCTTCGTCAGGTCCGCGACCAGAGGGGCGACGTCGAGACCGGGCGGCCGCGTCGCGACGAAGGTGATCGTCCGATCGCTCGCGAGCGAGCCGACGACACCCTTCGCCTCGTCCACCTTCTTTCCGAGCTCTCCCGTCACCTCGAAGTCCGGACGGAGCTGGAAGCGGATCTCATCCGAGGTGATCAGAGCCTTCTCGATGGCGTTGCGCTCGGTGAGATCCTGAAGCTCGCTGTAGCTCACCTGCACGGGGCGCGGCGCCACGAACAGGCTCTGGACCATCAGCAGAAGGAGGAGCGCCGCGGGCAGGTACCAGATCGAGAACTTGACGTTCTTCACGGCCGCCGCTCCGTCGTCCGAGCTGGCCGACGCGCAGATCGACCCCGCATTTGCCGGAGATCCCGCACGACGTTCAACTTAAGGGCGCGGGGCCCTGTGTCAATTCGCGATTCGCTCGGTCCAAAGATCGTGCAAACGCGCCCGAAGCGCTTCGCGGTCCGCATCGTTCTCGATGACCACGTCGGCCGCCGCCCGGCGTTCGGCGTCGGGCATCTGCTTTGCCACGCGCGCGTCGACCTCTTCGGCCGAAAGACCGCGACTCGCGGCCAGGCGCGCCCGCACGGTCTCGGCTGCGGCACTCACGACCCAGACCTCGTCGACGAGGGGCCGCCAGCCAGCCTCGAGGAGGATGGCCGCCTCGACCACGGCCAGAGGCGTCGCCCCACGGCTTCGCGCGGCATCGAGTCGCCGCTCGATCTCCTCGCGAATCAGGGGATGAACGATCGCGTTCAGCCGCTCGAGCTGGCCCGGCTCGGAGAAGACCCGCGCACCGAGCTTCTTTCGATCGATCGTACCGCACGCGCCGACGACGTCCCGTCCGAACGCCTCGACGACACCTCGAAAGCCCGCGGTTCCGGGCTCGTACACCGCATGCCCGACCTTGTCGGCATCGATCACCTCCGCCCCCATCGACGCGAGAATCGCCGAGGCCTCGCTCTTGCCGGAGCCGATGCCCCCGATCAAACCGACGACGCGCATGTCACGCTTGTCGCAACCACTCACTGCGCGCGCAACTCAGGGCGTCGTTCGCTCGAGCATCCGCGGGAAGGGAATGGTCTCGCGCACGTGGTGGATCCCACAGAGCCACGCCACCATGCGCTCGATGCCCATTCCGAAGCCCGCGTGCGGGACACTGCCGTATCGGCGCAAATCGAGGTACCACTCGAACGGATCGAACGGCAGCTCGTGCGCGGCGATCTTCTCGCGAAGAACCTGCAGGTCGTCCTCGCGCTGACCGCCACCGATCACCTCGCCGTAGCCCTCTGGGGCGAGGACGTCCACGCACAAGGCAAGCTTCGGATCGTCGGGATCGTTCTTCATGTAGAACGCCTTGCACGCGGCGGGATAGCGGTGAACCATCACCGGCCGATCGAACTGGCTCGCGAGGACGGTCTCGTCTTCCGCACCGAAGTCGTCGCCCCACTCGTGCTCGTGCCCGAGCGAGCGAAGCAGATCGACCGCTTCGGTATAGGTGATGCGTTCAAAAGGATTGTTCACCACGAACTCCAAACGATCAATCAAACTCATTTCGTGGCGTTCGTTGGCCGGTTTTGACTTCTCTTCGTTGATTTCCCGTTGGGTAAGGAATTCAAGATCTTCGCGGCAATTCTCAAGTGCATAACTCATCAGGTACTTGAGAAAGTCCTCCGCCAAATCCATATCATCGGTGAGGTTTGCAAATGCAATTTCCGGCTCGATCATCCAAAACTCAGCAAGGTGACGTGAAGTATTCGAATTCTCAGCACGGAAGGTTGGTCCGAATGTGTATACTTTTCCAAGAGCAAGAGCAGCCAGTTCTGCTTCGAGCTGTCCACTCACCGTAAGATTGGTTGCTTTGCCGAAAAAATCCTGGGTGAAATCCACTTCTCCGGATTCGTTCTTGGGAATATCGTTCAGATCGAG
>JAUIFY010000275.1 GCA_030430245.1 bacterium
CCGGATTCGCCACCGAGATCCTCGCGATGAACCGCGACCCGGATCCGAAGAAGATCCATACGATGTGCACCTACCTCGACGCGCGCGATCCGCGCCTGCTCGACTGGGTCGCCGAGTCGAAGATCGCGGCCCTCGTCGCCGACAACTACGCAGTCGAGGGCATGCTCGGGAAGTCACGCAACCCCGAGCGGCACACGTTCCTCCCGCTGCATCACCTCTGCCTCTTCAAGCTGGGCGTGCCGCTCGGTGAGATGTGGTACCTGCACGAGCTCGCCACGTGGCTCCGCGAGCACGGTCGAAGCCGGTTCCTCCTGACGGCGCCGCCGCTGCGACTTCCCGGTGCGGTCGGCTCGCCGACGACGCCAATCGCCACCGTCTGACGCCGCACGATGACGACGCGAGAGAAGGAGGTCCTTTCCCGACGGCACGACGACGTCGACGTGCTCGTCATCGGCGCGGGCATCACCGGGATCCAGCAGCTCTTCCGCGCGCGCGAGGCGGGCTTCTCGGTCGAGCTGGTCGAGGCCGGCGACGGGGTCGGGGGAACCTGGTTCTGGAATCGCTACCCGGGCGCCCGCTTCGACTCCGAGAGCTACACGTACGGATATCTGTTCTCGAAGGAGCTCTTCGACGATTGGGAATGGCGCGAGCACTTCGCGGGGCAGGCGGAGATCGAGCGCTATCTGAACCACGTGGTCGACCGCTTCGACCTACGTCGCCACATGCGATTCGGGGCACGGGTCACGTCGGCCGTGTTCGACGAGGCGGCGGGGCGGTGGCGGGTGAGCGGCGACGGCTTCGTCGTCTCGGCGCAGTTCGTGGTCGCCGCGACGGGCGTCCTCTCGATCCCTCACATCCCGGACGTCCCGGGACGGGAGGCGTATCGGGGCGAGTCGTACCACACGGGCCTCTGGCCGACGACGCCGGTCGACTTCACCGGACGACGCGTCGCCGTCGTCGGGACCGGATCGAGCGGCGTCCAGGTGGTGCCCGCGATCACGAGCGAGGTCGCCTCGCTGACCGTGTACCAGCGACGTGCGAACTGGTGCACGCCGCTCAACAATCGGCCCATCACGCCCGAGGAGCAGGCGTCCCTCCGAGCCGACTTCGAGTCCCTCCGCGAGGTGTTGAACACGTCGATTCACGGCTTCCACCACCCGCCCTGCGACCGAGGCACCTTCGACGACTCGAAGGAGGAGCGCCAAGCGTTCTTCGAGAAGATGTGGAACAGCCCCGGCTTCACGAAGCTGACGAGCCACTACGTCGATCTCCTCTTCGACCCCGAGGCGAACGCGGAGTGGTGCGAGTTCATCGCCGGCAAGATCCGAAGCATCGTCGACGACCCCGAGACCGCAGACAAGCTCATCCCGAAGGACCATCGATACGGAGAGAACCGCCCCCCGTTCGTGACCGGATACTATGAAGCCTACAACGCCCCGAACGTCTCGCTCGTCGACCTACCCCAGACACCGTTCGTCCGCATGACCGAGACCGGCATCGAGACCACAGACCGACACCGCGAGTTCGACGTCGTGGTCTGGGCCACCGGGTTCGATTTCGGTACGGGTGCGCTGGCGCGAATGGGCATCCGGGGCCGAGACGGCGTCGCACTGGTCGACGAATGGGCGGACGGCCCGCGGACGTTTCTCGGCATCCAGACCACCGGCTTCCCGAACCTGTTCTTCCCGGGCGGGCCGCACGCCGCGGCCGGGAACAACCCGAGGTACAACGGCGACCAGGTCGACTTCGTGACCGAGCTGCTGGTGCACCTCCGCGACCGAGGCTACGACGTCGTCGAGCCCGACCCCGTCTCGGAGGAGCGCTGGACGCGCATGATCGACAAGGGAGCGGCCAAAGCGTCCTTCGGGGAGAGCAGCTACTACTTCGGCGCGAACATCCCCGGCAAGCCGCGCAAGTACCTCCTCAACTCCGGCGGGCGACCGAAGCTGTTCTCGATCATCGCCGACGTGCGGGAGAACGACTACGCCGCGTTCCGGCGCTCGCGGATCGCGCCCGCCGCTCGCGGCGCTCGATAGGGAGGAGGCCATGACGCTCGACGGGCCGAACGTGCCGTACCTGCTGCACCACCGGGATCGGATTCCGAAGGAGAGGTACTTCGATCCTGGCTTCCACGCGCTCGAGAACGAACGCCTCTGGCCCCGGGTCTGGCAGATGGCCTGTCGGTTGGAGGAGATCCCCGAGCCGAACGACTTCGTCGAGTACCGGATCCTGGACCAATCGATCCTGCTGGTCCGCACCGACGACCTCGACGTGCGCGCCTTCCAGAACACGTGCCGCCACCGCGGGGTCCGCCTCGCCGAAGGACGAGGCAATTGCGGAGGGTCGTTCACATGCCCGTTCCACGGGTGGTGCTACGCCGCCGACGGGCGAAACACCTTCGTCACGCAGTCGCGAACCTTCGACCCGCACAATCTCCAACCGGGCGACATCGACCTCGTGCCGGTGCGGTGCGAGACGTGGGGTGGGTGCGCGTGGATCAACCTCGACGACGAGGCCCCTCCCCTGCGAGCGTGCCTCGAGCCGGCCGCCACGATCCTCGACGCGTGGAAGCTCGAGTCGATGCGCGCCGAGTGGTGGCGCGCGTTCCGTCTTCCGTGCAACTGGAAGCTCGCCCAGGAGGCGTTCCAGGAGCAGTACCACGTGATCACGACGCACCCGCGTCTCGTGATCCCCGGGCGGTACCCGCCGCGGAGCGGCACGTTCGACCCGAAGACGTTCCTACAGGCGGAGTTGCACTACCTCCGGGTCATGAGCGAAGGCATGGCCGGCATGGTGCACGACCACGACGTCCGCATCGCCGAGAACCTGCAGGACATCGAGTTGTCGAACGACCCGAACGAGGCCATCCCCACCTGGCACCGGAGGCTGAACGACGAGGTCGTCCGCTGGCACCGCGACCGCGGCGCCGACATCCCCGATCTGAACCGGCTCGCGGCCACCGGGATGAACGAGCCGATGGCGTACTGCTTTCCGCACTTCTTCGTGCTCCCGATGTACAGCAGCGCGTCCTCGTACCGGTTCCGGCCGCTCGGACCCGAGGAGACCCTCATGGAGATCTGGTCGTTGACGCGCTACCCGCGCGACGAGAAACGCGAACGCCCCGAGCCACCCGACGTCTGGGAGTGCGACGACCCCCGGACTCCGCCCATCCCCACCGAGGACTTCTCGAACCTCCCGCGGCAGCAACGCGGACTGCACGCCAGGGGATTCGAGTTCATGCGGCTCTCCGAGAAGGCCGAGGGCCACATCTCGAACCTCCATCGAACGATCGACGGCTATCTGGCCGGCCTGCCCCACGCGAAGCTGCTGCCGGCGCTCCGTGAGGTGAACGTGAACCCGCTCGAACGACCGGCCGTCGACATCGCGTTCGAGCCCGCTGGACCACGCGCAGGATGAAGTCGAGCTACGCCGAGGTCGCCGAAGGTGTCCGCGCGACGATCGCCCGATACACGCACGCGCTCGACGATGGGCGAACCGACGACATCGTCGCGACCTTCTGCGACGACGGCGGCTGCGACATTCCGGGTCTCGGCCGGCACACGGGCCACGATGCGTTGCGCGTTGCCTTTGCGAACTGGATCCCGCGTCGGCCGCAACGACACCTCGTCGTCAACACCCTCGTGACGGAGTGGGACGAGCGCCGGGCCAAGGCGACGAGCGACGTCGTCTTCCTCTTGAAGGGCGCCTCCGGCTGGTCCGCCGAGGCCGTGGGGCGGTACCACGACGAGCTGCGCTGCGAAGACGGCGAATGGCGGTTCGTGCGCCGAGCGGCCGAGTTCCTCGACTGATCTCGGCGCCCACCCGCGCTGTCTCAGATGTACATCCCGCCGTTCACGCCGAGGACCTGACCGGTGACGTAGCTTCCCCCCTCCGAGCAGAGGTACGAGCAAGCCGCGGCGATGTCCTCGGGCGTGCCGGCGCGCCCGAGAGGGACCATCGGGGCGATCACGTCCACGCCGGGGAAATCGCCCGCCGCCTCGGCCGCCCGGGCCATCGGGGTGTCGACGAGGCTCGGCGCGATCGCGTTCGCGGTGATGCCCCTCGACGCGAGCTCGACGGCGAGCGCCTTCGTCAGCGAGATCACGCCGCCCTTCGAGGCCGCGTAGTGGGCCATGCTGGGCGCCCCGGACTGTGCGCTCGACGAGGCGATCGTCACGATGCGCCCCCACGACGCCTCGAGCATGTCGGGCAGCGCCGCACGTGCGCACACGAAGGTGCCCGTCAAGTTCACCGCGAGGATCCGATCCCACGACTCGTCGGTGATCTCGACCACCGGCTGAAACGACTCGATCCCCGCGCTCGCGACGAGGATGCCCACGGGTCCGAGGTCGGCGCGCACCCGGTCGAAGCCCGACTGCACGGCCGGCCGGTCCGAGACGTCGACCTCGACCGCGATCGCCTTCGCTCCGGAAGACCGCAGCTCTTGCGCCGCCGCCTCCGCGGCGGCGCCCTGGCGATCGAGAAGCGCGACCCGATACCCATCGGCCGCGAGCCGCCGCCCCACGCCCAGTCCGATTCCCGAGGCGCCACCCGTGGCGCTGAGCGGATCCTCCTCGTCGCGCTGGAAGCGGCCCTCCATCGGCGAGAACTCCAGGTACACGTCACGCAGTCCCCGTAGAACCCACGTCGGCTCGTACGTGAACCGGCGCGCCCCCTTCGGACCGTGATGCTCCTCCGACAGGCGGATGTCGCGCATCCGGTCGAGGATCAGCTCGAGACTCACCCGCGCTTCCGCGCGGGCGAGCGGCCCGCCCGGACAGGAGTGGGCGCCGCGACCGAAGGCGATGTGAGCCCCGGCGTTCTCCCGGTCCGTGCGGAACTGGTGCGGGCACTCGAACCGTCCCGGGTCCCGGTTGGCGGCGCCATTGAGCAACATCACCGGCGTACCCGCGGGCACCTCGACGTCGCCGATCTTCGTCGTGCGCCGCGCGAGGCGGAAGTCGGTCTTCACCGGGCTCTCGACGCGAAGCGCTTCTTCGATGAAGTTCGGGATCCGCGCCTTCTCCGTTCGAAGATCGTCTTGCATCGCCGGGTTCTCGGCGAGATGCTTGAGGGCGGTCGCGAGGAGCCGCGCGGTCGTCTCCTGCCCCGCGGCGAAGAGGAACGTCGCCGAGCGCACGACCGACGTGACGTCAGGGGTCGTCCCGTCGGGGTACGTCGCGAGCGCGAGATCGGTCAGGACGTCCTTTCGCGGAGACCGACGTCGGTCCTCGATGTACGTAGCGAAGCAGTCGTCGAGCCAGCCGAGCGCATTGAGATCGCCCCCCTGGCTTCCCCCCTCGCCCACCACGCCCGGAGTCTTCGTGAGGCCGAAGCCCTCGCGAAACCTCTGGTGATCCGCCTCGGGAACCCCGAGCACGTCCGCGACCACGAGCATCGCAAACGGCTGCGCGTACGCGGCGATGAACTCGCAGCGACCATCGGGCAGGATCTCGTCGAGCAGGCGCTCGCCGAGCCGGCGCATGAAGTTTTCGTTCTCCTTCAAGCGACGCGGCGTCAGCAACTTCATCAGAAGCGCGCGCTCACGCGTATGGGCGGGGGGATCCATCGTGACCATGTGCTCGTGCATCGGGAGCTGATCCCGATAGCGATCGATCACGTCTCCCACGTCGTCGCCTTCGAGCGGCACCGGGAAGGCTGCGAACGGTCCGACGACGGAGTTGCACGACGAGAACTCGTCGGTGCGGCGATACACGTCACTCGCCTCCTCGTACCCGGTCACCGCGACGACCCCCAGGTGCGGCAGGTGGAGCACCGGGCACTGGGCCCGGAGCTGCTCGAAGTACGGGTACGGATCCTCGACGAGACCCTCGTCGCTGAAGTAGTCGATCGTCTTCCAGTCAGCCATGTCGGCCCCTTCTCGAGACGGCGTTCGGTGCTGAGCACTCGCCCAGCACAACTGAGCAGTCGCTTAGCACCGCTCCCAGAATGTGGCAATCTCGAACCATGGCTGCATCGTCCGCCCGCCGCCTCGGCGCCTCCGACTCGAAGTCCCGCACGAAGCTTCTCGACGCGGCGGAGAAGCTGCTCCTCGCGGAAGGCTACGCCGCGGTCACGTCTCGCCGCGTCGCGGCGGAGGCGGGACTGAAGCCGCAGCTGGTCCACTACTACTTTCGGACGATGGACGATCTCTACGTCGAGGTCTTCCGGCGCCGCGCCGAAGAGAACCTCGAGAGAGTCGAACGCGGCCTGCGGGAGAACGCGTCGCTGGCCGACCTCTGGCGGTTCAACGCCGACCCGAGGGGAGCCTCCTTCACGATCGAGTTCACGGCCCTGGCAAACCATCGCAAGACGATCCGGGCCGAGCTCAAGCGCTACGCCGAGCGATTCCGCCGGGCCCAACTCACCGCGCTGTCGAGAGCTCTCGAAGCGGGCGGGGTGCCGGAAGATCGTCTTCCTCCCATGGTCGCGCTCCTCCTCATGACGGGACTCACGCAGGTCCTCTCTCTCGAGAAGTCGCTCGGGGTGACCGCGGGGCACTCGGCGACGACTCGCTTCGTCGAAGACGCCATCCGCAAGCTGGATCGCGTCGGCGCCGCTCCCGCCCCGTCTCGAACCGCCACGCCTACCCGGCGTCGAACGGCAGCCGGTCCCAGAGCACGGCCTCGCGGGTGACGACCGAGACGTCGGCCGTCGAGAGCCATCCGTCCCCCCCGCCCCGGGCCGCCCGCCCGAGACTCAAGAGATCGCCGGCAGAGAGCTCGACGATCGCCTCGTACGGGAGGGTATTCGCGGCGGGGCCGAGGGGGCCCTCGTCCTGCCGGACGTTCAGCACGAGGCGGCTCCATCCGCCGCCCGTCCGAGCTCGCTCGGCCAGCTCACGCGCGGACGCCTCCGTCGCGAAGAAGAGAAACGCGGTGATTCCTCCGAGTGGGCCATCCACGAGTCGCTCTTCGTCGACCCACAGAGACGTGGTCGGAATCGGCGCCGAGAAGGTCTCGAGCTCGTCCTCGGCCATCCGCTGCGCTCCGACGACGTCTTCGTCGTTCATGGCGGCGAACATGTCGTCGCGCACCATGTAGCAGGCGACCGCATCGAACTCGTCGGACGTCCCGAGCGGCGCGGGACGAACCGGCTCGGCCTGCACGTACCCGAGCGCATGGCGCCACAACGACTGCTCCATCGCCCGGGCACCGTGCATGCGCCAGCGCCGAACGAACTCGTCGAAGGTGAATCCGGGCTTGCGGTTCGCGAGGTAGATCAGCTTTCGCATCGACGATTCCTTTTCAGCGACGGCGCGGATCTTCCACGCGCTTCCACGCGATGGAGATGGATGCCGCGTCGAGATCGAAGCAGGTCGTCTCGAACCCCTCGGGTGCGAGAGGGGTGGCCACGGGCAAGCCCATGTTCCCGAGTCCGATGGATCCGACGCGCATTTCTACCTCCTGGGAGCCGCCACCACTGTTGCCACTCGTCAAGGAGCGTTTCAATTTGGACGGGCGCCGTTTGTGCGGCGCCCACGAGCATGCAAGCGATGACGCCGCCCGTTTGGACCATGGCGTCGAATCTGGTCGACAGGGGTCTGGCCTCGGAGGAGTCGTGCCGGGACGCGTCCGGTAGGCACGACAGGGGGAAGCGAACATGAGCTTTGCAGAGAAGTACGGAGCTTGGGCGCTCGTCGCGGGGCCTCCGAGGGAGTGGGATCGGAGTTCGCTCGCGCCCTCGCAGAGCGGGGTCTGAACGTGGTGCTCCTCGCGCGTCGCGAAGCGGTTCTCGAAGACATCGCAAGCGACATCCGGAAGGCTGCCGCGGTGAACACTCGTGTCCTTCCCGTCGACCTCGCACGCCCCCAAGCGATGCGCTCCGTCGCCGAGGCCACCGCGGACCTCGAAGTCGGCCTCGTCGTGTACTGCGCGGGCGCAGACCCGAACTTCGAACCGTTCCTCGAACAACCGATCGAAGCGGCGTTCTCGATGGTGCAACGGAATTGCACCGCTCCCCTCGAGATGAGCCACCACTTCGCGAGGCCCATGGTGAAGCGCGGCCGGGGCGGAATCGTACTGCTCGGCTCCGGCGCTGGCCTTGCCGGCGCGCCGAACATGGTCGCCTACGGCGCCTCGAAGGCGTTCGACATGATCATGGCCGAGGCGCTCTGGGCCGAATTGCGGCCAGCGGGCGTCGACGTCCTCGGGCTGATTCTCGGTGAGACCGATACACCGGCCCTTCGCCGCCTCCGCACCCACCTCGGTCACCGGGACGATCCCAACGCGCCGATCCCGACGGCGACGAGTCCGGGGCGAGTCGTGCAGGAGGCTCTGGAGAATCTCCCGAACGGCCCTACGTGGTTCGCGAACGATCAGCGAAGGCGCGCCGCTCCTCGGCAGTCTCCCTCGCCGAGAGGCCGTCGAGCTCATGATCCACGCGAGCGCGGCCACCATGGAGGCGGCCGCGCGCCACCGAGACTCGTGATCGCTCGCGTTCCCCGCTCCCCCTCACCCGGCGCCGACGCGATACGCGACCAGCCGCGGCGGATTGGCCATACCCACCGGCCACAGGAGATCATCGCCCACCACCGCGGGCCATCCGTTGATGCCGCCCGGAGCGTCGATCGTGTGCACGATCTCGCCGGTATCGCGGTGAAGCGCGTAGATCCGTCCCTGGAAGGTCGCCGCGAAGACCAGATCGTTCACGACGGTCGCGGCGCCGAGGGGATCCCC
>JAUIFY010000276.1 GCA_030430245.1 bacterium
TCCGGATGGCGCGTGTGATGGCGCGGAGGAGGGGGTGCGCGCTCGTCTCGAGTCGCGCGACGTCGTCGTCCCGAAGCCACGTTTGCAGGGTCACGTCGCCCGTCACCAGTCGGGTCGGCGCGTCGGCCCGCAGCGTCGCCACCGAGGCCTCTTGGTCCGAGCAGAGATTGTAGTCGATGCCGAACGGAAACGAGAAGCCGCCGTACTCGATCCCGCGGACGTGTCCGCCCATGACGGTCAGCTGCCCGACGCGCGACGCCAGGGCAGGGTCGTCGCCGATCGTCGCCGCGAGGTTCGTCATGGGTCCGACGGCGACCATTTCCAGATCGTCCTCGGTCTGCAGAAGGCGCGCGATCGCGTCGCATCCCGCTTCGTCTTCGATCGATGGCGTGTCGCCGCGCTCCAGGATGCCGTCGCCTTCCCTCCCGGTGGACGCGAACGCGGCCCCGGCGGTGATCGGCTCGCCCCGGCCCGCGAAGACCGGCACGTCGTCGCGGCCCGCCATCTCGAGGATCCGTTTCGAGATCCGTGCGCGGTGATCCGCATCACCGCTGACGCTCGTCACGGCGACGAGCTCGATCTCCGGAGAGGCGAGCGCGAGCGCGAGGCACAGAGCGTCGTCGACGTCCGTGCCCATGTCGGTATCCAGAATGATCCGATGCTTCATGGAATCGAAATCTCCTCGGGCTGGGCGGGGGGGGAGCGAACGAGCCGCTCCGCGATCTCGATGGCGCGCAGCGAGGCCTCGGATGTCTCGACGGCCGCGACGCGCGCGGCTCCGATCGTCCGGCGCATCATCTCGAGTCCCGCGTAGCGACTCACGCTCGAGAACGGGATCGGACCGGCCGGGCCGAGGGCCTGCACGTAGGCCGCCCAGACCGTCGACGCCTGCCGCGACGCGGGGACCGACGGTGGCGCAACGAGTCGAGCGAGCCACACGTGCGCGAGCAGCGTTCCGACGTCGAATGCCGGATCTCCGACGTGTGCGATCTCGGCGTCGAGCAGCACGGGGCGTCCGTCGCGAAGCAAGACGTTCCCCGGTTGCACGTCGCCGTGGACGAGGGCGCCTCTCGGCTCGGCGTACCGCGCCCGCGCACGTTTCGCGATGCCGGCCAGCGCCTCGTCGGCGCGGATCCGCGCGGCGCGCGCGTCGACGCCGGTCGGGACGGAGAATCCCTGGCCCTCGTACGGGAGCTCGAAGACGTGCGCGCCGTGGAGTCCCTGAATGTCCTGGTTGCGGAACCGGGGGACCAGGTCGGCGCGATCCCAGGTTCCGGCGTGCACCCGGCCGAGAAAGGATGCGAGGGCGAGAAGGGTGTCGTCGACGTCGGCACCCCGCAGGAGCGCGGCGTCGAGGCGTTCGGCGTCGGCGAGGTCCTCGAGGACCAGGAGCCGGCGGTCCGTGTCGAAGTGGACGATCGTCGGGCACACGCGCGTCGCATCGAGAGGACGGGCGATCTCGTAGTAGCGATTCTCGAAGACGATCCGTTCGGTGCTCGTCGAGTACTCGGGGAACTTCTCCAAGGCCGGCCGGGCGTGCTTCACCACCACGGTTCGGCCCGACACGTGCGAACGGAGTCTCCGGACCCAGTTGATGTTGCCGTCGCCCGCGATCTCGATCGTCGGCGACGGGTCGTCCCAGACTCCGGCCGCGCAGAGAATCCCACCGAGTTCGCTCTCGGTCCACGGCGCGGAGCTCGGGTCGGTCGTCACGGCGCTCTCCTATCCTTCGGGTCGAGTCTGCGGCAAGCAGACCTACGGACGCAGCGCCCGAAGGTTACGAGCCTTGCCGTGGCCTCGGGTCTCCGAGCCGGTCCCCGCGCTAGCCGAAGGCCGGGTCCGGAGTCGGGCCCGTGACGGGGCGGTGCGTCGTCGACGGAGAGGCGACGCCGAGGTGTCGGGCGACGCTCTCCGCTTCGTCTTCGGCCCGACGGGCGTCCCGGGCGACGACGAGGACGTGCCCCATCTTTCGTCCGGGGCGGGGCTCCACCTTCCCGTAGAGATGGAGTCGCGCCAACGGGTGGCGGAAGACGGCCTCCCAGTCCGGCTCGCGCTCGGACCACAAGTCCCCGAGAAGGTTCAGCATCACGCAGGCCCCGAGCGGAGATGGGTCGCCCAGGGGCTGACCGCAGACGGCTCTCAGGTGCTGCTCGAACTGCGAGGTCGCGCATCCGCCCAGCGTGAAATGCGCACTGTTGTGGGGACGCGGCGCGATCTCGTTGAGGAGGAGTCGCCCATCCGCCGTCACGAACAGCTCGATGGCCATCACGCCATGGTAGCCGAGACCAGCCGCCACGCGGCTCCCGAGGGATCGGGCCTCGGACTCGATGGCGCTGTCGATGCGAGCGGGGACGCGCGTCGTATGGAGGATGTGATCGACGTGAACGTTCTCGGCGACGGGGAAGAATCGGCACTCGCCGTCGCGGCCCCGGGCGAGGAGAACCGAGATCTCGCGTTCGAAGTCGACGAACTCCTCGAGGACCGCCGTCGGCTGGCCGAGGTCCTCCCACCCCCGGGCGAGCTCTTCCGGGTCCTGGGCGCGAGCCTGTCCTTTTCCGTCGTAGCCCGACCGCGTCGTCTTCAAGACGCACGGGAAGCCGGTCTTCGCGGACGCACTCGCCAGGGTTTCCGGGCTCGTCACGAGGGCGTGCACGGGTTGAGGGACGTCGTGTCGTGCGACGAACGTCCGTTGCTCCCACCGGTCCTGGATCAGGGCGAGGATCCGACCCCCGGGGCGGACGGCGCAGGCGTCCTCCAGCTCGTAGAGCACGTCGGCCGGGATGTGCTCGGTGTCCAGCGTGACGACGTCGCAGCGCTCGGCCAGTCGTCGCGCGGCGGCGCCGTCGTCGAGCGCCGCCTCCACGAAGTCGTCCGAGATCTGCGCGGCCGGCGCATCTGCGCCGCCGGGGTCGAGGACGATCGTTCGATACCCGATGCGTCGCGCCTCGACGACCATCATCCGCGCGAGCTGGCCGCCCCCGAGGATTCCGATCGTCGCCGGGGGGGGGAGCGACCTCACAGCTCGGCCTCCAGGACCGTCGCCGTCTGCTTCTCCCGCCGCGCATCGACGCGCGCCCGAAGCGCGTCGTCGCCGAGCGCGAGGATCTGGGCAGCGAGAAGGGCGGCGTTCACCGCGCCCGCCTCGCCGATCGCCAGCGTTCCCACGGGAACCCCGCGTGGCATCTGAACGATCGAGAGGAGAGAGTCGACGCCGCGCAGCGCGGAGGACAGCACAGGAACCCCGAGGACGGGGAGCGTCGTATTGGCGGCGGTCATGCCGGGAAGGTGCGCGGAGCCTCCGGCGCCCGCGATGAGCACACGGAGGCCCCGCGACCGGGCGGACGTCGCGTAGTCCCGAAGGAGGTCGGGCGTCCGGTGCGCCGAAACGACCTTGGCCTCCGTCGGAACCTCGAGCGACCGGAGGGTTTCGACCGCGTGCTGCATGGTCGGCCAGTCGCTCTTGCTGCCCATGATGACCCCGACCCGGGGTGGTTGCTCCTTTGGATCCATCGCGCCTCCTGCACCTCGTCCGACTGGATCGTCGAGACTCCAGACTTTCGGGATACTCTGCGGCGCGCGCGGAGGCTAGCGCCGGGGTTCCGGGCGCAGTCGCGCGGCGTCGCCCCGGGCCGTGTCCTCTAGGCGCATTCGAGGGCCTCCTCTCCCCCGTCGAGGCGCCGGTCGGCCCGAACCGTACCGACGTTCGGGAGGAGCGAAGCGACGATCTCGTGCTCCGGGCGGAGCAGCTGCACCTCGAGTCCGGCCGGCTCGCCGGACGCATCGAGGTAGCCCCGGAACGCGAGGCCATGCCGCTCGTCGTGGAGCTCGAGGTAGAACGGGTTCTTCTCCCTCCGTTCGAAGAGCATGGGACTGTTGAGCTCGATCTTCGGGACCTCGATTTCCTCGTCGCCCTCGAGCGCCAGGCTGCGGCAGGCGTAGGAGAAGCGGAACGCGCAGCTCGCCTTCGGCACGAAGGTATACATCGGTCCCCAGTCTCCCCACATCGACCGTGGCAAGCCGCTCAGGTCGGGGGTCTCGATCTCGAACTGGAACCGGTGGCCGCAGAGGTTCGAGGTCGCGTGAAGCCGCTTGGGCGAAAGGAACGGTGAGAGCTCGTGTTCATTCATGATTCGATCCTCCTGATGGTTCGTCGTGGTTGGTTTGGTTCGCGTTCGGGCCACGCGCGTCCGCGCTACGCGGCCACTTCCTCCGCTTCGGCGGCCGAAAGCGCGCGCCACTGCGAGCCTCCGACGTACCGATGAGAGATTCTTCCCTCCTCGTTCAGCGCGACGAGGTGAATCCAGCCGCGATCCACGAGGTCGCGTACCGCCGGATTGCGCTCGATCACGCGCGACATGGCTTCCGGGGGTGCCGCGATCGCCGCCGTGAGCCGACAGGGACGGTGGACGAAGGAGCGTCCGTCGTGGATCGACTGAAGGGGCAGGCCCACCCGAAGATCGCCACCGTTGCCTTCGACCACGCCGAGGCCTCCCGCGACGTTGTGGAGGACCTTGTCGCCGGCACCGAAGGCGCGGTTGTCGACCGTCGACGCGAAGTACTGGAGGTTGATCCAGGTCGCGACGACCATCGGCGCGGTCATGATCTGCTCGAGCACCCGGAACTCGGCGTCGTTCTGCCAGACGTACTCGTGCAGGAACGCGCTCGTGTCGAGCCGGACGCCCGCGGTATGGCGGCGCGGGGCGGCGATGAAGGAGGTGCATCCGGCGAGCCCCCATTCGGGTCGCACCTGGGACCAGTCGGTGGCCCGGCACAGGACCTGCTGCTCGTCGGCGTCTGCGATGCCGAGCAGGGGCGCCCGCTCGGCCCGCGCGGCGACTCCGGCCTGCGCGAAGGCGGCTTCGAGACACTCGACGGTCGCCCGGTGCGATGCGGGGACGCGAGCCGGGTCGCAGATCCGCACGAAGTCGGTGGTGGTGTCGTGGACGGCCGCGACGAAGTGCGTTCCGTCCGGGATGTCGATCCCGCGGTCACGCAGCGCCTCCCGGACCTCCGGGTCGTTGCAAACCGCTGCCGCCACCCGGGCATTGGGTGCGCCGCTCCGACCGCCGCAGGCCCCGCAATCGAGGCCCGAAGCGTACGGGTTGTTCGCCGTGGTCGAGCCGTGGGCGGACAGGACGACGATGGGCGCGAAGCTTTCGGTGAGGGACATCGCGCGGAGGGCACCCTCGGCGGCGTCGACCCGCTGGGAGAGCGTCATGCCGACGGACCGATTCGCGAGCGGCGCGACGGTGAGGCCCGGGCTGCCGTGCTCGTGCGCGTTCCATGCGAGCGACGCCGGCTTCGGAGCGCGTCGCAGGCTGTCGGCGACGAGCCGCACGGCGTATCCGAGGCCCATGGTCTCGACGAACCCGAAGGACGCGATCGCGGCACCCTTGAAGGTCGCCCAGGCGCGGTGCGCTCCGTGCCGGAAGCTCCGCCGCTCGACGAGCCGCTCCGCGTCCGGATGGGTCTCTCGCACCGCGTGTGCGGGCTTCAGGAGCACCGGGCAGTACGGAGAGCCCTCATTCTCGCCGAGAGGAATCCACTCGATGGCCATGGCGAAGAATCCGGCGAAGCCGAGCGTGCGGATCTCGGGCGCGACGCTCTCGAGCGACCGCCGCATGCGCTCGGATCGCACGTCGATGCAGAAGACCACCTGAGCCGCGCACTCGGCTCGCTCGACCGGCGCTCCTCCCGCGAGTCTCTCCGAGATCTGCCGCTGGTTCGCGATCTCGAAAGCCCGATGAAGAGCCAGGTCGATCGCGCGCTCCGGATCCGCGACCGGCGGGATCCCGAGCTCGGCCTTCGCGATCCTCCATGCGTTCCCGATGCGCGGGTTCGCCTCCAGAAGCGCGACCTCCCAGGCGAGCGAGATCGCGAGGAGCTCGTCCTGCCCGGCCGGGGGCGCGCCGTCGATCTCCGAGGACCAGCCGAGGTAGCGCAGATGCCCCCCCCATCCGTCGATCCGGAGCAAGAGTCGTTCGAAGTAGACGTCCAGCTCGTCGCCGGCCAATCCGAGCCGCCCGGCGCATTCCAGGATCGCCGCCTCCGGGGAGTCCGGAAGATCCGTCGCGACCCGTCGTACGTCGGCGAGGCCGAGGAGTGCGGGAGCACGGTCGAGAATCGCGTGCGAGCGCCATGCTCGATACGGGCTCAGGTGCCTCCAGGGCGAGGGCCATTTCGATTGGCCACGATCGAAATAGGACCCAGCCCAGTCACTGATGGATTCGACGACGACCCGTGGCGCGTCGACTCCGGTGATGCCGCGCGCGACGTCCGCGACCGTCGGAGCGATGACGAGCGCGCGATCGCTCTTGCGCGCCTCCCGCTCGAGGGCCTCGACGGTCATGCCGTCGGCTCCGTCGTCGATCGCCGCGCCGAGGTCTCCGCGGGTGATCTCTCCACGGTCGATGGCCGCGGCGTAGTACGAGCGCGGCATGACGGTGCGCGCTCCGGCGGTGTGCTCGAGCCGCTCGCTCGCTTCTTCGAAGTCGAGCTCGGTCAGGCCGAGGAAGGGGTTCACGGCCACGAAGTCGGACAGCGGCCATAGCGGGGGGACGACGCGGGCCGCCCGAGCCACCGCCTCCCCGATCCGTTCCGGGCTCGGCGGTGCGGTCGCCTCGTCCAGGGTCGAAGGGCCGGGGGAGTAGGTCCGGGATTGCGGCGCGGACGAACCGCGCTCGCCGGCCGGCAGCCGGGAGCGGACACGAAGGGCGCCGGTCCACCGATCCCAGATGGCGCCGGCATACGCTCCGCTCCGGAGGAGCTGGTAGGCTCTGCGTCCGAGCGCTCCGGTCGGGAAGCCCACGAGCTGGAGCCAGGCGATCGACGCGAAGGCGATCAGCGTCGAGGCGAGCACCGCGAGCGCGGCGTCGCTGGGCGCGGGAGTCGCCGGCAGACCCGGCTCGTACACCCACTCGGCACCCGCCTTCAGGCAGAGGAAGAGGAGAGGCGTGGCGAGCGCGATCCCGGAGGCCGCGGCCGTCGACGCGCGCCCCGAAACGCTCCGCTGCTGGCCGGCCCACATCACGACGCCGAACGCGAGCACGCTGGTGAGGCCGACCGTGACGGGCCAGGACGGGGCCGACGAATCGAGCAGGAGCGCACACGCGCCGACGGCGAGGAGCCCGCCGCCGGCCAGGGCGACGGCCGCCGATCCCGGCTTCATCGGGTAGGCCGGCCGAGTCGACGCCGCGAGGACGGCGCCTCCCGCGCTCAGGAAGGCGTGCGCCTTGTAGAGGGAGTGGCCGACGATGTGCAGCATCGCGATGCCGAAGGCACCCAGGCCGCACTCGATCATCATGAATCCCATCTGTGCGAGGGTCGAGTAGGCGAGAGTCCCCTTGATCGTGGTCTGCGTCAGCATGACGAGAGAGCCGAACACGGCCGACACCGCCCCGACGGCGAGCAGGCCCACCATCGCCGCTGGCTCGAGGACGACGACGTCCGCGAAGCGGAGGATGAGGAAGCCGCCAGAATTGATCATCCCGGCGTGCAGCAGGGCCGACACGGGTGTCGGGGTTTCCATCACCTCGGGGAGCCAGGCGTGGAAGGGGAATTGGGCCGATTTGAGCACCGCGGCCGCGACGAGGAGCCCCATCGCCAGGCCCGCACCGGCCGGCAGCTCGGTGAGGGAGCGCGCGCGCTCCGCGATGGTCGCGATGTCCGACGAGTCGAAGGCCTGCGCGAGGAGGACGGCGCTGGTCACGAGGCACACGTCGCCGACGCGCGCCGCGATCATCTTCTTTCGACCGGCGATGACCGCGCGAGGACGGTCCTTGAAGAAGACCAGCAAGCGGTGAAGCGCGAGGCTGGTCGCGACCCACGCGATGACCAGTTGGGTGAGGTTGCCGGCCAGCACGAGGAGTGAGACCGCGGCCAGGGCGAGGCAGAGCCGTGCGACGAAGTCGTTCCGACGCTCGTCTCCGGCGAGGTAGTTGCGCGAGTAACGGACGACCAGGCAACCGACGAAGGACACGAGCGTGAACATCGTGGCGCTGAGCGGATCGAGTCGGAGGGAGAGGCCCACGTCGCCGATACCGAGGAGGGGGCTCGTGAGGCTTCCTCCGGCCACCACGACCGCAGCCGTGCAGACGGCGAGGCCGAGCCCGAGTCCGGTGGCGAGCCCGGCCGCGTCGAGTCCACGCTCCGAGCGGCGGTCGACGCGCCGCATCCAGAGCGAGACGGCAGCGAGGGAGAGGGGGGCGAGAAAGGGCAGCAACGACAGGGTGTGTTTCATGATGAGCCCGGTTCTACGGTTCTTCGAAGATCAAGTAAAATTCATAGTTTTTCTCGTTTTGATTGAAATATTAGAACAATCGGCGTACGACCGATTCCCCATGATCAACCTGAAGCACCTCCGCTACTTCTGGGCCGTCGCGCGGGAGGGCAACCTCACCCGCGCGGCCGAGCGCCTCCACGTGACTCAATCCGCCGTGTCAATCCAAATAAAGACTCTGGAGGAGGATCTCGGGACGCGGCTGTTCGAGCGACGGGGGAAGCGGCTCGTCCTCACCGAAGCCGGCCGGATCGCACTCGAGCACGCCGATGCCATCTTTGGGCTCGCCGACGAGCTCGTGCATGGTGATGCCGAAGGTCAACATCTTTTGCGGATCAACCAGCACCTGATATTCTTTGAGGTCTCCACCGATGGCGGTGATTTTCGACACACCGCTGA
>JAUIFY010000007.1 GCA_030430245.1 bacterium
AAGCCCAACGCCGTCGTGCCCACCGACAGCCCCGTGCCCCGCAGGACCAGGGACGCCCAATCGGCGATCAAGACCTCCGCCGCACCGAGAAGAACGAGCGCAATTCGAAGCAGCCGATTCACGTGCTAGAAATTCCTCATGGCAGCCAAGGTCGATTGGTACTACTTCCGCAAAGGTTGAATGTCGTGCACCCGCGCGTCCAGGTTTCTGGACGCTCAGAACATTGAACCCGAGGAGACGATTCCAGCAAGCCGAAAGCTCGGACGCTCGGACGCCGCCGCGATGGCCAAGGCGGCGAGGAGGATCGTCGTCGCCAAAGGCAAGAAGGTCTCCGAGTTCGCCGGGGGCTCCGCCGACAGCGACGCGGTCGACGCAATGCTCGGCCCGACCGGCAATCTGCGCGCCCCGACGATCCGCGCCGGCACGACGGTCTTGGTCGGATTCAACGAGGACGTGTTCGCCGAGCACCTCGGCTGAGGCGAATCCTGCCCGGCGGCGCGTGTTTTCGGCCTCCGCCGTCTACTCGAACCACACCTCGATCTCGTACCCATCCGGGTCCCGCACGTACGCGTACGGGAGCCCCGGCCCATGGTCCCCGCGCGCGACCAACGTCGCCCCGGCGGATTCGAGCTCCCGCACCGCGTCGTCGATGTCGTCGGGCGACACCAGGCGGAACCCGAAGTGCCGGACGTGCTCCCCCTCGGGCTGCGTCGGGGTTCCCTTCTCGAAGGCCAGGACGTCGTGCGGCCCCGGACCGAGCACCTGCGCCCAGCCGTCGCCCCGGGCGTACTCCTTGGCCCCGAAGACCGTCTCGTAGAAGCGCACCGCGCGGTCGACGTCCGCGACCGTCAGCGCGATGTGCGTGAGCCCGTGCGTTCGGATCATGTTCCGAGTCCCCCATTCGAGGCCGGACGCCGCACACGGCGCAGGCCCGATGGCGACCTCGGTTGATCCCGCCGGCAGACCACGCGGTTGCCATCTTCGGCACGGGCGGTCAACCCGAGAACGGCGAACCACGAGGATCGCGCGCGGGAGCCGCCGACCCCGCTCAGTAGGTCATGCCGCGGTCGCGCAGGTAGCCCTGGATCGTGCGGATGTCGGCGACGATCTCGTGGCGACGGCGGCCGGGGCCCCAGGGCGTGTGCTCGGCGTAGGCGAACGGCAGGCCCACGTCCTCGTCGTCGCCAAAGCGGTAGACGAGGTGGGCGTGCTTCGAGAGGTCCGTGTCGATCCACTGGATGCCGTAGGCCTCGGCGTTCTCGTAGATCGGCGAGCCGGGAACCGGGTCGAACCCGGAGACCGCGACGTAGTCGGGCTCGACCTCCTCGAGAAACCGGATGGTGCGGTCGACGACCGCCGACGTCTCGCCGGGCAGGCCGAAGATCAGGCACACCTTCACGCGGATGCCGTACTTCTTCAGGAGCTCGATGAACGCGCGATTCGCGGCGACGCTCTTCGAAGGCTTGTTGATGATGCGCAGCACGTCGTCGGACTCGACGTTCTCGAGGCCGAGCGCGAGCTCGCGGCAGCCGGACTCGGCGGCCGCCTTCACGAGCTCCTCGGAGGCGATCGTCACGGTCTGTCCGCGCCACGCGACGCCGCCCTTCCCGATCGCCTCGAGGTACGGAAGGCCGGTCTTGGGGCTCACCGGGACGCAGACCTCGTCGCGCAGGTTCACTCCCTCGACGCCGTACGTCCGCTTCAGGTACTCGATCTCGGCCGTGATCTGCTCGGGCGTGCGGTACTCGAACTTACTCGGGTTGTTGTAGACGCAGAACCGGCACCCGAAGCTGCAGCCGCGCGAGAAGTAGACGCCGGTGCCGGCGAATCCGCCGTATTGCGAGAAGTGCTGGTCGTTCACGATGCGCGCCGCCGGGAGGAACTCGCGGCGTGCGTGGCCGTACTCCGAGAAGTGAAAGCGCTCCGCGGAGCGATACACGCTCTGCAACCGACCGGCGGCGAGGTCCTCGAAGGCGCGTACGATCAGCTCCTCGGCCGTGCCCACCAACGAGACGTCGAAGACCTCCGAGGCCTCGTCCGTGCAGCGATCGACGTGGTTCCCCCCCGCGAAGTGCAGACTCTTCGGATACTTCGCACGCAATCGTCGGACGAGGTCGTACACCTCGAGCGCGTCGGCCGACTTCATCACCCAGTAGAAGTAGACGTCGTGCTCGGGGATGTCGGCGACGTCGGGCGTCTCTCCGCTCGCCGCCGCGGCGCGCAGGTCGAACATCTCGACCGAGACGCCCGGGACGCGATCCTCCATGAACGTCGCGTAGTAGAGCTCCCAAAGGGGCTGCAGCTTGAGAGGATCCTTCCAGTACGCCCACGAGGGCACGACGACACAGACGCTCGACATCAATCCACCTCTCCGACCGGCTCGAGGAGCTCCGCGGCGTTTCGCTGTCGCGAGTCGAGACGGGCGAGATCCGCCGCGCGGATCCTCGCGCGCGCTCCGCCGCCGCCGTACTCGTCGTGCACGACGAAGTTCAGAATCAGGAGCGTCCGGTCGCGCGACGTCGCCTTCAGGCGCCGGTGGAAGCCCGACGTGTCTTCGAGCAGGACGTCGCCGGCGCGCGCCCCGTGCGTGACGAGTCGATCGGCACCGTACCGGCGACGGATGAGATCCTCGGAGGCGCGCGCGGCGACGTCCCATCCTTCGATCCGATCTCGATGACTCGCGCGCACGAACTGATGCGGACCGGCGCCCACGTCGGTGTCGTGAACGTGAACGAACGCCTTCACCATCGACGTGCTGTTCCCGTCGACGTGGAACTCCTCGGTGTCGAAGGGCCGCAGCCCGTTCACCAGACTCCGCGTGAGCTTCACGAACCCGAGCAAGGGAGGGCAGTCGAGGTACGCCCCCGCGAGATCGAGCAGCCGGTGATCGAACGCGATGTCGACCAGGCCTGGAACCGTGACGAGAGGATCCGCGACGTTCACCGCACTCGTGAGGTGTCGGTAGTGATCCACCCCCCGGGCGAGATCGCGGTCGTCGAGGCGCGTCGCCTCTCGGTAGTCGGCCTCGTCCGGAAGACCGGCCACCCGAGCAGGGCGTTGGAGGTTCCGCCCGGTCGAGCAGAACGAGTCGACCTTGCGCTCGATGGCGGACGCCATCTCGGCGGGCACGTGTCCCGGCAGGAACGCGAACCCGTCGCGACGGAGGCGGCCCAGCGTGTCGGCCTGCATTGCGGCGACCCGGTCCAGAAGTGCCGTCAGGTCGGCAAATTTGTCCCGCCGCTGCCGCCGCTCGCGCTCGAATCGCTCGGTGCCCACTGCCGGAATGCTCATCGTGCCACCCCGGGCCGAATGCACCGCAAGGAGCGTGCCGTCGTCATCCCCACCTCAGACCCGGGCCCGCTCTCGGTTCTTCCGATACCAATCGAGGGTGTCGCCGAGCCCCTCCTCGAGGGACACCCGCGCCTCGAACCCGAGGCGCCGACGCGCGCGCTCTGCCGAGAACCTTCGCTTCTGCACGCTCCGCGGGCGGCCCGGGACGTGCTCGATGCGGGCATCGCGCCAACCCTCCAGGCGCAGGAGCCGATCGAGAATCCCGTTCACCGAATGGGCCTCGCCGGCCGCGACGTTGAACGCCTCGAACCCGTCGACGTCGAGCGCGAGGAGACTCGCGTCGACGACGTCTCGCGCATGGATCAGATCGCGCTCGTCGTCCCCGGTTCCCCACACCTCGATCGGGTCCTGCCGCTCGACGACCCGGCGGAGAAGCGCCGGAAGGAAATGCCCCTCATCAAACGAAAAGTTGTCGTGCGCGCCGTAGATCATGGTGGGCCGCAGCGCGACGAACGAGGTCTTCCCTTCCGATCGCTCCGCGAGGTACCGGGCCTGGACCTCGAGGAACCGGGTCGCCCAGCCGAGGTACGTCCAGTTCGGGGGAGGCTCGCCATCGAACATCTGCTCCTCCCCGAGCTCGCCGTCGACGCCGGGGTAGCCCGTCGTGCTGCTCAGGAAGACCACCTTCGCGACCCCGGCGCGGAACGCGGCCTCGCAGACGGAGGTCGTCACGGCCATCTGGTCCTGGACCGGCCCGACCGGGTCCCGGGCCAGCACCGGAGCGGTCGCGACGACGCCAGCGAAGAGAAGGACGTAGTCGATCCCGTCCATCGACGCCGCGGCCGCGGCGGGATCCCGGAGGTCCGCCCGGCAGTGCTCGATGTTTCCCGCCCGCACGGCAGGATCGCGAGAAAGGCTGACGGCACGGACGTTTACGCCGGGCCGATCGGCCAGACGCGCGAGCGCGTGGGAGCCGACCAGGCCACTCGCGCCGAGGACCAGGTAGGTTCCGGTTGGAACGGACGGCTCGTCGGGCACCCTTGGTTTTCGTCTCCCCCGGCAAAACCGATTAGGGCGCGGAAATCCTCGGAAAAGTGCTGTTTGTTCACCTCGTTTCCTGTGCTAATCCGTCAGTTCTCGGCGAGGAAAGACAAGGAGATCTATGCACAGACCGCGTGGGCCGCGTTTCATGCCGGTGAGGCCCGATGAGACACACCGCACAAACCGTCAGATCCGAGTTCCGCAGGTTCGCCTGATCGGAGCCCAGGGAGAGCAGGTCGGGGTCGTTTCGACCGACGAGGCGATGAAGATGGCGCAGGACGCCGGACTCGACCTCGTCGAAGTCGCCCCGGGCGCCAGCCCCCCGGTTTGTCGTCTGCTCGACTACGGCAAGTTCCGCTACTCGAAGCAGAAGAAGGACGCCGAGGCGAAGAAGAAGCAGCACATCACCCAGGTGAAGGAGCTGCGCGTGCGTCCGGGAACGGACGTGAACGACCTTCAACGCCAGATGAAGAAGGCGCAGGCCTTCCTCGAGGACGGCCAACGCGTGAAGTTCACCTTGCGCTTCCGGGGCCGCGAGATGGCGCACCAGGACATCGGGCGGAAGAAGCTCACGTCGCTCGCCGAGCAGCTCGAGGAGTACGGCTGGGTCGAGGTCTCGCCACGAACCGAAGGCCGGGTGATGCACCTCGTGATGGCGCCGGGACAGAAGAAGGCGAAGATCACGAAGGGCGGCGGCAGCAGCGCCGGCCCCGCCAAGTCGGAGGCGAAGCCGCCACCGGCGAACCAGCCCGCCAGCAGCTGACGCGCGGCGCCCGAGCGCCGGCGCGCCGTGCGCTCAACGCCGCGTCACCAGAGGCCGCCGAGAAAGCCGGCGCTCTCGATGTTGCGGGGTGCCAGGACGTCCACACGGGCGACTTCCTCCTGCCCCCGCACGAGAACGACCGCACCGACGATCTGCCCCTGCGTCACCGGCGCGCGCACCTGGCCCGGCACCCGCACCTCGACCGCCAGCTCGCTCGCGTCTTCCTTGGAGAGCAGCAGGCGTAGGCCCTCGGCCGCGCGCCCCCGAAAGAACGACTCGGCCCCGCCCGCGACGGAGATCTGCGCCCCCACCTCCTCACCCTCCCGAACCGGCTCGACGAAGCGATAGCCGTCGAACCCGTAGTCGAGGAGCCGGGAGGCCTCCCCGAGGCTCGAACGCTTGCCCGCCGCCCCCATCACGACGGCCACGAGCTCGAGGCCGTCGCGCTCCGCCGTCGCGACGACGCCGAAGCCGGAGAGATTGATGAACCCGGTCTTCAGACCGGTGATGCCCGGGTACCAGTGCAGAAGCCAGTTCGTGGTGCGGAGCGTGAACGAGCCGTCGCGAAACGGCGCCTCCTTCGTGCCCGCCCACGTCCACACCTCCGGGTACGCGCGAAGCGCGATGGCCGCTTGCGCAAGGTCGCGGGGACTCGTGAGATCGACCGCCTGGCCCTGGCTCGGAGGAAGGCCGTGGACGCTCTGGATTCGCGTCTGCGTCATGCCGAGCGAGCGAGCCTTCGCGTTCATGCGCTCGACGAACCCGGAGACACTTCCCCCGACGTGCTCGGCCACCGCCACGGCCGCATCGTTGGCGGACCCCACGAGCACGGCCTCGAGGAGGTCGCGGAGGGGGAAGCGCTCGCCTTCCGCGAGCCAGACCTGGGTTCCACCCATGCTCTCGGCCCACTTCGACGCGACGACGGAGTCGTCGAGCGAGACCTCTCCCGCAGCGACCGCATCCATCACCACGAGCACCGTGATGATCTTCACCATCGACGCGGGAGGCCACGCGAGGTTCTCGTTCTTCGCGAAGAGCACCTGGCCCGTCGTCATCTCGACCAGGATCGCGCCCCGGTAGGGATGGATCCCGCCCACGTCCGGAGTGGGCTCGGGCGTCGCCCCCGACGCGACGTCCCCACGCACGAGCGCGAGCACGAAGCCCAGGACCGCCAACCACTTCCTCACGCCCGTCTGACCCATTCGCGACGCCCGCGTCCTACACTGGAAACTTCGCCGGGGCTAGGCAAGACTGCCCCGACCATGGAGGGCGCTCGCGACACCCCCATCCGTGCGCGCTCCCTGGCGAAGTCGTACGGGCTGCTGCCCGTTCTGCGAGGCATCGACCTCGAGGTCGAGCGGGGCGAGTGCCTCGCCCTTCTGGGTGCGAACGGCGCCGGCAAGAGCACGCTCCTGCGGGTTCTCGCGGGAGTGGCTCGACCGAGCAAGGGCGAGCTCGCCCTTTTCGGGACGTCGTGCCACCCGGAGCGCCCCTCGCGCGAGATCCTCGCCCGGATCGGCTTCGTCGGCCACGAGCCACTGGTCTACCGCGACCTCACTCCCCGGCAGAATCTCGACTTCTTCGCGCAGCTCTATCGCGTGGGAACGACGTCGGCGGAGCGCGCGGAGCGCATCGACCGCGCGATCGAGAGCGTGCGCCTCGAGCGCCACGCCGATCGCGACGTGCGCACGCTCTCGCGTGGCACGCTCCAACGCCTCGCCCTCGCGCGGGCGAGCCTGCACGCGCCCGAGCTCCTTCTGCTCGACGAGCCGTTCACGGGACTGGACGCTCCGGGGCGCGAGCGCTTCACGGCGTCGCTCGCATCCTTGCACGCGGGTGGGACGACCATCGCGATGGTGAGCCACGACTTCACCGAGGTCAACGCCCTGTCGACCCGTGCGATCGTGCTCCGGGGCGGACGGATGGCGGCCGATCTCTCGCCCGTCCCCCCCCAGCCCGAGCTCAGCGAACGATACCGCGAGCTCGTCGACGACGGATCACGCGATGTGGGCGATCGTTCGTAAGGACCTGTCGATCGAGCGAAGGACCGGCGAGATGCTCACCTCGCTGTTCCTGCTCGCGCTGCTCGTGATCCTGCTGTTCGCGTTCAGCCTCGAGCCCGATCGTCTCCGGGGCCCTGAGTTCGTCGCGGGACTGCTCTGGACCACGTTGCTGCTCGCCGGCACCCTCACGCTGAACCGGTCGTTCGTCCTCGAGCGCGAGCTCGGCGCGTGGACCGCGCTCGCCCTCGCCCCGGTCGACCGCGGATCGATCTACCTCGGCAAGGTCATCGCGAACCTGATCTTCCTTCTCGCGGCCTCCGTGCTCCTGCTGCCGCTGATCGCGGTGCTCCTCGGCACGAAGGGCATCGCGCCGACTCCACTCCTGCCGTTGTCGGTCTTCCTCGGCGTTCTGGGCATCGCCGCCATCGGCACGCTCTTCTCCGCGATGGCGAGCCGCACGCGCGCGCGGGAGGTGCTGCTCCCGCTCCTGTCGTTCCCCGTCCTCGCACCGCTCCTCATCGGCGCCGCGCGCACGACGACGGCCGGGCTCGCCGGCGAGGAGCTCGAGCAGATCTCCTCGTGGATGCTCCTCCTCGGCGGCTTCGACCTCGTGTTCCTGACCGCCGGCTGGATGCTCTTCGACGTCGTCCTCGAAGATTGAGCGCGGGCCGAACCGGCGAAGGCTTCGCGGCACGACGGATCTCCGAGAGTCACGGATTCGCATACGCGGCAAGCTCCTTCTCGCTTGAGTTTCCAGCGGGTGGCTGGTTGGCTTTTCGCCATGTCTACGGACGGAGATTCGCGGGCGGCGCGACTCAAGCCGTGGAGCGACGTGGCGCTGCCCGCCCTCACCGGCGTCACGATGCTCGCCGCCGTGATCATGGTCTTCTGGGTCGTGCCCAACGAGAAGATCCAGGGCGTCGTCCAGCGGATCTTCTACTTCCACGTGCACCTCGCGTGGATGTGCTTCGGCGGCTTCGTCTTCGTCGCCGGAGCGAGCGCCTGGTACCTGAAGACCGGCAGCCCGGTCGCGGACCGGTACGCAGAGGCCAACGCCGAGGTCGGCCTCCTCTACACGACGCTGATGCTCTGGACCGGACCGCTCTGGGCGCGGCCGATCTGGGGCGTGTGGTGGACGTGGGACCCGCGGCTCACGATGACGATCGTCTTGTGGGTCATCTACGCGGCCTATCTGATGCTTCGCCGCCTCGGCGAAGGCGACGAGACGATCATGCGGTACGCAGCCGTGCTGGGCATCGTCGGCGTCCTCGACATCCCACTTCTGGTGCTGGCCGTCCGCCTGTGGCGCGGCATCCATCCCGCCGTCATGATCTCGGACGATCCCGAGGCCGGGCTGCGCAACGCGGCGATGAAGTGGGCATTCGCGATCTCGGGAGTCGGCCTCGGCTTCCTGTTCGCCTGGCTCGTCTCGCTACGCGTACGCTTCACCACGGTCGATCAGGAGCTCGCGGTCCTGGCCGCGGAGAAGGAGCACACATGAAGGGCCTCAACTTCCTCGCCGCCGCCTACACGGGTGTGTGGATCGGCTTCTTCTTCTACCTGATGGCCTTGGGCCGCCGCGCCCGCCGCCTCGAGCAGGAGGTCGAAGCCCTCCGCCAGGACCAGCCCGACTGAGCGACCGCGCGCTCTCTCGCCCCTTCGGGAAGCCCGCGCCGACGTCCGGCCGGAAGGGCGCGGTTCGGGGTCCGCGCCCGCCGGCTCTTCGGCCCACGGGCCCCAGCGGCGTGCTTCCCCCTCGCGAGCGGGCCGGCGTCCCGGCCCACCCCGACCACGTGTCGGGGCGCCAGCTCCGGACCGGGCCGCCGCTCCGCATCGGCGGGTTGGCGGCTCGGTCCGGAGCTTAGCGCCCGGACCGCCAACCCGCGGCAGCACCCGGCCGCCCGGGACCCGACGCCTCCAGCAGATCCCCCAGAACTGGGCGCTTTTCCGCTCCGGACACCGGACCCGACGTTGGCACCGTCCCTGCAATGGACGTCCTCCGAGTCCCGCACGACGGGAGCAAGACCAACCGACAACGAACCCTCGGAGGAAGAACCGATGAAGACGCTCAGCAAGATCACCCTCGCCGCCGTGGCGGCCCTTCTTCTCACCGCTCCCACCGCGTTCGCGGGCGGCGGCAGCTGCGCCGCGAGCGGCGGCGGCAACTACTGCGGCGGCAAGGCGGCCTCGGGCTGCTGGTGCGACTCGGAGTGCTCGCAGTACGGCGACTGCTGCGGGGACGTGGAGAACGTCTGCAACCCGGGCGACGCGCCCGAGCCGCAGCCCGATCCGATCCAGCCGCCGGCCGCGGACTACGAGATGGAGTGCTACGTCGAGGAGTTCGTCCTGGCCGAGGTCGAGCCCCGCCAGGCGGGCGGCTTCTCGGTGCAGTGCGACGAGGGCTACACGGCGATGGGCGAGGGCACGCACGTGCGCAACGCCCAGGGCGGCGCGGACGGTTTCGACGTCGACCTGCAGGACTTCCCGTCGGAGAACGACGAGCGCGGCTGGGCGGTCCGGTACCGCAACCGCAACGTCCGCGGAACGCTCGACCTCCACGGCTTCGCTCGCTGCTGCCGCTGAGCCGAGGTGTGGGTCCGGCCGGGCGCTCCCGGGCGCCACGGCCGGGCTCCCGGTCCGAGGGAGGAGGGCCCCCGTCGCCTCGTGGCGCGGGGGTCCTCTCCCGTCGCCGGCCGCGGCTCCGCGGCCGCCGAGGTCTCCCCCCCACGCTCCGTCGGGGCTACAGCGCGCTGGCGAGCTCGTTCGCGCTGTCCGCGCACTCCGTCACGAGCTCGCGGACGCGGTCGCCGTCCATCGCGTAGTCTCTCTCCGCGATCTCGACGAGGCTGTCGATCCCCGCCTCGTCGGCTGGCTCGCGCAGCTGGCAGACGAGCGAGATCTCGGGCGGCAGGGTGACTCCCTCGAGGTGCGCGCCGTGATGGGAGGCGATGCAGCCGGCGATGAACTCCGGGATCGACCAGTCGTCACAGAGCCACGAGGCGCACTCCGCGTGGTCCCATCCGAACGTGTCCCGCTCGAGCTTCGCGAGCACGTCGCCGGACTCCCGACCGCTCGCGAGAACGTCGGTGTACTTCGTGCCGAGGCTGTGCGCGAGCACCGGAATCGCCATGTCCAGGAGCAACCCGCAGGTGTAGAGCTGGTCGGCGCGCGGGGATCTCGTCTCGTTCGCCAGCGCGCGAGCCGTCGCCGCACGCCACGACGCCAGCAGCCAGAAGGACGAGGCGTCGAAGCCCGGAGTCGACCCGCCGGGGATCGCCCGCGTCACGGCGACGGACAGGATGAGCGATTCCACCGACGCCAGCCCCAGGAGGCCGGCGGCTTGCGCCACGCTCTCGACCTTCGTCGGGATCGCGTACGCGGCTGAATTGACCGTCTTCAGGACTGCGAGCGACAGAGCCGGATCCTTGGAGAGTGTGCGACCGATCTCGGTCGCCGAGGTGTCTCCCCGACGGATCAGGCCGAGTGCATCGTGGGCCACGGCTGGGAACGATGGGAGCTCGTATCCGCCGATGGCCTTCTTCAGCTGCTTCTTGGGGTCGCGTTTCAGGAAGGAGAGCATCGGGCTTCTCGCTATTCGGCTCTGCGCGCCATCTTCGTCGCGAACACGCTCAGGAGGCCACCGAGGGCCACGTATCCCGTGATCACCTCGGCCATGACCACGAGTTGAGCGGTCGACGAGACGGGAAGCGCGTCGCCGTAGCCGAGCGTCGTCAGGGTCACGACGCTGAAGTAGAGGGGGGAGATGATGGTCTCGTTCGGCCCGAAGTCGATCGCGACGAACCGGTACGCGACCGCGAAGAGGACGGACAAGATCATGGTGAAGGCAGCCCAGCGGGTGAAGCTGCGGCCACAGTCGGAGGTGAGCCACCAGAGGTGGTAGAGAAGCGCGTTGGTTCGGCTCTGGGTGCGGAACTCGTGGAGGTAGTTCTCGTCCTCGATGTGTCTCTTCATCAGGAGTGCGCCGCGGAAGTTGGCGCTGCGCGTGTCGGCGCCGAGCCACGTCGCACGCGTGTAGCCGAGCACGCCTCGCAGGTTCGCCCGCTGGACGTCGGCGTCGATGAAGCACGCGCCGTCGACGCGGCTCTCCTGCAGATCCGCCTCGGCGAGGTCCGCATGCGTGAAGTCGGTGTCGGACAGATCGCACTCGCGGAGCCGCGCACCGGAGAGCACGGCTCCGGCGAATCGCGCGCCGGCGGCTCGAGCCCGGCTGAGAGTCGCGCCCGCGAGGTGAGCGGTCGTGAAGGTCGCTCCCTCCAGCACCGCGCCTCCGAACCCGGCTCGCTCGGCCTTGCATTCGGTCAAATCGGCGCCGGAGAGGTCGCATCCGAGGAGCTCGCAGTCGGACAGATCGGCGCCGTGGAGGTTCGCCTCCCGCAGCCGGCAGAACGACAGCTTGGCTCGGGCGAGATTCGCGTGGGCCAGGTCTCCCCCCGAGAGGTCGAGCCCGGACAGGTCCTGGCCCCGGAGGTCCGCGCCGCGCAAGTCCAGGCCGGAGGGCCCGAGCGCCCGCAGGGTATCGGCCGTCGGATTCGCGCCCGTCGCCCGTGGGCCGCCGCGCGCCCCGGTCGGGGCAGTCGGCACGGTCTCCAGAGTCGCGCTCACGACAGGTGAATCGGTCGTTTCGCGGTGGCGCTGAACCCAGCAGACGCCATGGCGGCTGCGTCCCCGGGGACCTCTCTGCAAACCGGGGGCTTGACAGTCGGGGGCGCGACGAGATTGTTACGAGTTCGTTACGATGCGCGTCGCGGAGCTGCCGCCGACCTCGATCAAGAAAGGGACACCCATGCTGCTGCGCCTCTCGGCCGCCCTCCTCACCCTGCTGGTCCCGCTGCTCTCCGCGCCACCCGCGCGTGCGGTGAACCTCACCTACCCGCAGCGGCTCTGTCAGTCCGACACGGGCCGCCAGGGGAAGGTCTTCTTCAAGAAGGTCACCAAGGCACTCCAGAAGTGCGAGGCGAAGGTGGCCAAGGGCACGCTCGCGCCGTCGACCGATTGTACGCTCGAGCCCAAGGCGGCCTCGTCCATCGCGACCGCCACCGCGAAGCTCGCCGCGAAGCTCACGAATCGGTGCGACGACGCGCTCGTCGCTTCCCTCGGCTTCGGAGGGGACTGTGTCGGAGTGAGTACGGTGTCCGACCTCGCGACCTGTCTCACCGACACGCATCAGGACCGCGCCGTCGAACTGATCGACACCGTCTTCGCGACGCCGGCGCCGATCGCGCAGAGCTCGCGCCGGAAGTGCCAGCTCAAGGCGGCCAAGGAGGGAGCCAAGATCGCCTCTCGTCGGCAGGATCTCCTTCGCAAGTGCAAGGACGACATCGCGAAGCGGAATCTCCCCGACGAGACGGACTGCGACGCGCAGATCGAGCCGAAGCTCGCGAAGGTCCGCCTCAAGGCGAACGGCAAGATCCAGACGTCCTGCACGAACGGGGAGGTCGCCGCGCTCGATTGGGGCGGCTCCTGTGCGGGCGTGACGACCGCGGCTTCCCTCGCCGCCTGCGTCACCGGGACGCACGAGCAGGGCGCGGATTTCTTGATCGTCACGGAGTACGGGAACCTGAGCGGAGGCGAGCCCGCCGCGGTCGCGGAGATCGCCGACCCGGCCGATTGCATCGGCGGTCCGCTCGCGCGCTGCCAGGTCGGGGACTACCTGCTCTCGAACGGGGAGATCCGCGTCGTCGTCCAGGACGTCGGCCGGAACCTGCTCGCCGTCGGACAGTTCGGTGGACAGATCATCGACGCCGACCTCGTGAGGACCGGCGGGGATCCCGATCGCGACCACTGGGAAGAGTTCGCGACGGCGCTGAACTTCGAGAACGGCGCCCGCTATACCGACCTCACGATCCTCAACGACGGCGCCGACGGTCAGGCGGCGGTCCTCCGCGCGAGCGGCGTGGACGACCTGCTCGACTTCGTGAACCCGAGCTCCACCGTCAACGATTTCGGATTCCCGTTCCCCGCTGCGGCCGACGATACGGACCTTCCGGTCGACATCGTGACGGACTACATCCTCCAGCCCGGCGAGAACTGGGTGCGGGTCAAGACGACGATCACGAACACGAGCGCGAGCCCGATCTCGACCTTCCTCGGCGCGTACTTCGCGCCCTCGGGCCAGGTCGAGACCTTTCAGCCCGGATACGGACTGGGAGAGCCCCTCGTCGCCTCGGCGTGTCCCGCCTCGGCGTCGAATCCGTGCAACCTGATGGCGTTCGGCGCGTTCGGAGATGCCGAGGGCGTATCGTACGGATTCGTGCACGACATCGACGGCTCGTCGAGCTTCTCCACGTCGGGGGTTGCCGTGCCGCTCTTCGGTGTGGAGACGCTTCTCGCCCTGATCGGCGCGGCGGCGCCCAACTTCAGCCTGGCCGCCGCCGGGAGCCCCGGGGATTCGGTGACGCTCGACCAGAGCTTCGTGGTGGGGGACGGCACGGTTTCTTCGATCATCGCCGCACGCAACGAGATCCAGTTTCGCGCGGCCGGCACCATCAGCGGCACGGCGACGATCGGCGGAATCCCGACGGCCGGCGTTCGGGTCGCGGCGCTGGGGAGCACGGCCGAAGGTCCCGGCCTGAGCGCCCTCGACGACAACGTCGTGAGTCACACGTTGAGCGACGCGGCGGGGCAGTACTCGATGCAGGTCGCTCCCGGAACCTACACGATCGTCGCGGAGGCCGAGGGGCATCCCTTCGAGGGGGGAGGCGCGAGCCCGATGGCGCACGTCGTGGCGGTGGAGGCCTTCGCGACGACGACGCAGAACGTCGCCCTTCCCGACACGGGTGCCATCGACGTGACCATCACCGACGAGACGAGTAGCCCGATCGCCGCTCGCGTCACGGTGGTCGGCTTCGACCCGTCCCTCGACCCGCTCAACACGCAGACGCTGCTCGGGGTGGTCAACAACACGACGGGCATCTTCCGGGACCCGGGCCAGGACACGCGGCTGCCGCACGGCCTCGCCGCCGTTCACTTCGTCGACCAGTCCGGCGCGTCCGGGCCGATCGACCTCGAGCCGGGCGACTACCGGGTCTACGTCTCCCATGGACCCGAGTATTCGATCGCGTCGGCCGACGTCACGATCACGGCCGGTGTGACCACGCCGATCGCCCTGCAGATCGCGAACGTGCTCGACACGACCGGGTTCGTTTCGGGAGACTTCCACGTGCACTCGATCGACAGTCCCGACTCCAAGGTCGGCCGGATCGATCGCATCGTGTCGATGCTGGCCGAGGGGGCGGACTTCTTCGTCCCGACCGACCACGAGAGCATCCAGGACTTCTCGGCCGACATCGCGGCCCAGGGCGCCTCGTCGTTGATCGGCACCGCGCCGGGCTCCGAGATCACGACCTTCGACTATGGGCACTTCAACGCCTGGCCGCTGACCCGCGACCCGTCGCAGCCGAACGGAGGCGGAATCGATCACGGTGGCGCCGCGCCCGCCGGCGAGGACTTCCCGTCGTTCGGCAACTACAGTCTCACGCCGGCGCAGATCGTCGCCCTCGGTCACGCCGATCCGGGCACCGACACGGTCCAGATCAACCACTTCTACAGCCACATGGGGCTGGGCGGGTCGGGATTGGCGATCGACACGGGCATGGTTCCGCCGCAGTCGAACGTGCCGGGATCGGTGCGTCGCCTGGATCCGGCGATCACGAACTACTTCACGGACACGTTCGATGCGCTCGAGATTCTGATCGAGACCGATCGCGGTCAGATCTTCGGCAACTTCTACGGCCGGAATCTCGGCGACTGGTTCAACATGATCAACCAGGGCATCGTCCGCACGGCGGTCGCGGATTCCGACACGCATCGCGTGGTTCGGACGCTCGCGGCAATGCCCCGCACGATGGTCGCCTCGCCCACGGACGATCCGGGATCCCTCTCGGGCATCGCCGACACGCTTTCGGCGAACGTGAACGCCGGTCGTGTGGTCGGCACCAACACGCCGATGATTCGGGTCAACACGTATGCGGCCTCGACGGGGCAGACCGGCGGGCTCGAACTCGGCAGTCCCCTCGAGATCGCGACGACCGACGGCGCCGTCGACGTGACCGTTTCCGTGCAGAGCCCGATCTGGGCCGAGTTCGACACCATCGAGTTCTACGTCAATCCGGTCACGACCCGGTCGGTCGAGCAGAAGAACTCCGGCGATCCGGGTGTCGATCCCGTCGACGTGACGACCTACACGGTCACTCCCGACGTGGTGCACACCGCGGGGACCGACTTCGCCATCTCGACGGTGGTCGTCGACGGGGCGATCGCCGGTGCGTCGCGCCTCGAGGCCACGACGACCCTGAACCTCACGGGACTCACGGGAGACGTTTGGGTCGTGGCGATCGCGCGGGGCACCGACGGCATCTCGCAGCCGTTGTTCCCGGTGGTCCCGTACGATCTCGACACGGGCTCGAACACGACCTTGCCCGATCTGCTCGACGGCAACCTCGGGGAGAGTGGGGTGCCTGCGATCGCGTACTCCAACCCTCTCTTCGTGGACGTCGACGGTGGTGGATGGACGCCGCCCGGCGTGATGTTCATCCCCTGAGCTCTCCGGGCCGAGTGGGGAGCGGGATCCGGAAGTACGCCGTCGCCTGCGGCGTGATGGCGGGGTGCGTGATCGGCGCGTTCGCGACGGGGGCGATCGAGGAGGCTCCGCGCCTTGCGACGCGGCTCGGGCAGGCCACCGTCGTCGTGCACGGACGGGTGTCGCGCGTGGAGCCGTTCGACCACGACCGCGTCCGGGTGATCCATCTGTCGATCGACGGCACCCTCAAGGGTGGGGAGCGACTCGCGGGGTTGGCGGGCGCCGTCGAGATCGTGGAGATGCGCGATCGTCCGGCGGCCCCGGCGCTCCTCGACGCGGGAGACACGGCTCTCGTGTTTCTCCGGCGCGCCCGACGCGGCTCGTACCTGGACGCGACGCTCGGGCCGGGCCGGCGTTGGGAGATCGCGGGCGGTGTGCAGGGCCGGGTGCGGGATCGTGACCCGATGGTCACGTCCGAGGCCGCGGAGCTGGTCGAGCGGATCGTCGGCCGCAGTCGGGCGCCCGCCGAGACGCAGGGCGAGCGCGCCGCCGAACGACGAGCCTGGGTCTTCGATGCGCTCGGGGCGCGACACGCCGCGTTGGTCGAGGACGGAGCCGCCGGCCTCGACGAGATCTCCGGACTCGCCGCGAGCCTTTCCGATCCCGAGCGCGCCACCATCGAGCGGGCGCTCGGCCGGTCGGACCTGCCGCCGCGCGTACGGGCCGCGGTCTTCCGGGGGGTGGCCGACGCCGGGCTCCGCTCGATGGCGACGACCCTCGCCTCCGTACCCGTACGCGACGCCGTCACACTGCGGGCGGCGTGGGGCGCGCGGACGTCGCTCGGGGCGCCACCCGAAGAGGCCGAGATCGCGCTTCGGCTGCGCGACGGCGATTCCGAGGTGCGGGCGGTCGCCGTCCGGTTCCTCGCGCACACCCTCGATCCGGAGGGAATCGAGCCGGTCGCCGAGTTTCTCGCGTCCGAGCCCGACGCGTCCGTGCGCGTCGCGACGCTCGAGGCTCTCGGTCCCCTCTCGGGCGGACGGGCCACCGAGCTCCTCGAGCGAGCGTTCGTCGAGGACGACGAGCTTCTCGTTCGGCAGGCGGCCGGGCGGGTGCTCTTCGAGCGAGGCGGCGACGCGGCCGCCGAGAGCTTCGGTCGTCTCGCCTACCGTGGGTCGGCCGAGGGCCAGCGCCATGCGGTGGCGCTCCTGCTCGCGCTCGGGCGTCCGGCCGACGATCCGATGGTCGAGCGCATTCGCAGCGAGCACCCCGATCCGAGTGTCCGGGAGCTCGCCGAGCATGGCTTCCGAGATGGCCATCATTGAGCGCGCCGTCCGGCTCGCAGCGGGCCTCGCGTTCCTCGTGGCGCCCGCCGCGGCGCACGAGACGCCGCGGACCGCGATCCGCGAGTTGGTGCGTCTGCAGGGCTACGTCGTTCCTCCTGGAGAGGCCGTGGACGGCGAGACGTTGACCGTGGCCGTAGGCGGGCGCGATCTCCGCATGCGCCTGGTCGACCGACAGGTCTTCATCGCGGTCGGGGCCGCGGGCCGCGGGACGACGTCGGAGCCCGCACGCCTGGTGATTCGGGGAGAGAGGGCGCTCCTGGCCCGGCTGGGCGACGCAGGCCCGCGCCAGCGCGTCACGCTGCTGGGAGAAAGGCGCCCCGGCGGGAGCGACCTGTTCGTCGCGGCCGTCGATCTCTGTCCGCCGACCCGCCGGTAGACCCGTGCGCGTCGGTGCGCGGTGTCGCTCGGCGGGGTGGGGGCGAGCCGTCGCCCGAGGGTCACGACGCAGGCGCCCCGGCATCGTCCGGGGGCGAGGGTGGACTCCCTCCGGCGCTCGGGAGTGCGCGGGAGTGGATCGGACCGGGATCCGCACGGAGGAGAAGCGGAATCGGGTCCGCCGCGTGCAGGATCTTCTCGGGAAGCCCCGGGCGAGCTCCCCGACTCGGCATGAAGAAGAAGCCGAGTCGGGTCGGATCGACGCCGTCCACGGCGAGGGAGCGGCGGAACGCCGCCACGGCCGCGGGTGCATCGGACGACGGTGCGCCGTCGGGGCCGGCCGGTCCGGCGAGCCAGACCCACAGGCGGCCACCCTCGCCCGTGCCGCCGAGCGCGTCGCGGATCACACGCCGCGCGCGCTCCGAGTCCGCCGCGCGCGAGAGATCGTAGCGCTCGATGGCCGTGTCCCCGTCGCGGAGTCGCTCGCGGAGAAGCGCCGAGCGAGTCCGATCCACGGCCGCCCGTGACACGACCATCGGGGACCGTGGGCGGAGCCCCTTCCCGATGCGTACCTCGTCCGAGGACGGGTTCTCCACCAGGATCGGCACCACCCGCGCTCGTCGGAGCTCGTCGCCGAAGTACCGGCGATCGCTCCGGGACACCCGCGCGGCTCCCACCTGCGCCACGGAGTCGGCGCCGCGCGGCAGCGCGTCGGCCAGGGCGCGCGCGTCGGCCGAGAGGGCGGCGAGCGTCCGACGGGCGTTCACGACCCATGCGCGTCGCGGTTCTTCGACGTCGCACAGGGACGTCGACGCATGGCCGAAGAGCGCCGGGCTCGGGGGAAAGCTGCCGAACGCTTCGTCGATGTCCATCCGGCGCCACGCCCCGTCCGCCTCGGGCGCGGGAGCTCGCGGGAGCCGGAGCGCGCGGCCGGAGAGCGCGTGGTCGACGGCCACGGAGATCCATGCCGGCGGGAGCATCCCCGCCCAGGTCGGCCCGCGGAACGGGTGGTCCTGCTGGCTGTACAGCGAATCACGCAGCACGAAGACGCGGCCCGCGTGCGCCGCGGCCGAGCGCCAACGCCGCGCCACCTCGGCTCCCGACGGCACGTCGCCCGTGGGCGTGGGCGAGCGCAGCAGGCGATTGTTGCCCTCGTAGGCGGCGGTCCGGTATCGCGGCAGCCTTGGCCATGGCAGAGCGCGGACGGTGTGATCGCGTCCGGCGGGTAGGGCGTGTCCTCCGCCTTCGACGGGGCGCACGTCCATGACCCCCCCGGGCGGCCCCGACTCGATCGAGACGACCTCGGGACACGACGACCGGCAACCGACCCCGGAGACGAGGACGATGGCGAGGGCGAGGCAGGCGCGGACCCCTGCCGAGCGACTCGCGCGCGGCCTGCGCCTCTTCTTCGGTTTCGCGATCGTCACGCCTCTCCTTCTCCGCATCCCCGGTCACTACTACGCGTCCGCCGACCTCCAGTCGTTCGTGATCGGCCTGGGCGCCTTCGCGCTCTCGCTGGGCCTGGTCGCGCTGGCTCGAACGGACGCCCGAGCAATCTACCCGACCGCCTCCTGGGGGCGCGAGGGTTGGCTCGTCGTGTTCGCCGCGTGGATTGCACTCGCATGGTGCGCGGCCCGGGAGCCGACCGCATCCCTGCAGGCATCGCTGCGATGGTTCCCGCCCATCGTCACCCTCCTGGCGATCCCCGCGCTGGTCGGGTCGCCCGCCGTCCAGCGCCGCGCGCTCGGATGGCTCGTCGCCGGCGGCGCCGTCCTCGCGTCCGTGTTTCTCCTGAATCTGGTTCGGGCCGATGTCTGGCGGTCGCTCTCGATCGACGGATTTCCCGCTCCCCCTCCTCGAAACATCCTCGCCTTGCTCCTCGTACCGTCCTTCTTCGCGAGCCTCGCCCTCTGCGGAGACCCGGAGCCGCGCGTGCGGCGACTTCTGGGCTACGCCCCCGCGGGGCTCCTGGTGTTCGCCCTGCTGCTCACGCGGTCTCGCGGGACCTGGATCGGCATCGCGGTCGGCGGCGTGGTGCTCGTCGCGTTCGGCCTGGCCCACGAAGCGCGCGGGCGCGTGCTGCGGGCGCTGGCGCTCGCCGCAGCGGTCGTGCTGCTGCTCGGAGCGGTCGCCACCTGGACGTCCTACCGACTCGGAGCCGCGACGCCGGCCGACGCGGTCGCGAGTCTGCTCCGTCCCGATCGAGGCTCGGCCGGCGGGCGGGTCCGGCGCTGGGCGAACGGGTGGCCCATGGTCGCCGATCACCCGTGGCTGGGAGTGGGCCCCGGCAACTGGACGGCGGTGTGGCCGCGGTATCGCGGACGCGTGATGACCGACCCGGGCGGCGACACCCTGCCGTACAACTCGTATCTCGGTCTCGCGGCGGAAGCCGGGCTTCCGGGGTGTCTGGCGCTCGTGCTCTTCTTCACCGGGGTCCTGCGGGCACGCCGCCGCGCCGCGCCTCCGTCCGAAGCATGGGTTCGGGCCTGCTTGGCGGCGTCTCTCGCCGCGCTGCTCGTGGCCGCCGCGTTTCACGACGTGTTCAGCAACGCCCTCCTGCTCGGCGCCGTCTTCCTCACTGCAGGGCTGTTGGTGGCGCACGACGCGATGAACGGCGACGCCCGCGTCCGTCTGCGAGGGGCCGTCGCCGTCGCCCTCGCGGTGGTCGGCGGTCTCGCGGTCGTCGCGGAGGCGCGCCACCTGCGCGCGAGTCTCCACAGTGGGATGCTGATCGAAGGCGTGGTCTTCGAGGGGCCCGGGCGTCGTCTCGCTCCGTCCCTCGCGCCGGGCGCGCTCGATCGGATCGTGCGATGGGTTTTCTCCGCGTTCGAGGGCTCCGATGAGGAGCTCTGGGCGCTCTGGCAGTCCGAGCGCTCGATCCGGCCGCGCGGGCCGGCCCTCATCCTCGCCGATCGAGAGGCGCAGGCCGGCGACTGCGACGACGCCCGGTCGTGGGTCGATCGGGTACTCGCATCGAGCCCGCACCCCGATGCGCTCCGGATCGCGGGCGATTGCGCCCGAGGCGACGGAAGGCCGCTCGAGGCGCTCGACGCCTATGAGCGGGGCCTGGCCTTGAACGACACCGTCCCCGAGCTCCACGCGCGTCGCGCCGACGTGCTCGCGGAGCTCGACCGTGTGGACGAGGCGGACGTCGCGTACGACGAGGCGACGCGCCTGTTTCGGGAACGTCTCGTGGAGCGATTCGGGGCCTCCAGCCTCCACGGCGCGCAGCGCGACGTCGACGCCCTCGACGGGATCTCGCGAAAGCGCCGACTCCTCCGGGCCCGCACGCGACGCGTTCGCAGCGACGAAGAGCTGTGGCGCGCGGTGGCCTCGACGCCGCTTCTCCACAAGGGGCTCGCGCGGGCCGGGAGCAGGTTGTTCTTCTCGTCGACCGGCACGGGGGAGTTCGACCTCTGGGCGATGGATCTGAGGCATCCGGGCGCGCGGCCCCGCCTGCTCTCCCGAGACTCCCTCGCCGCGTTCCGTCCCCGCGTCCCGCCCGACGGCGGCCGGGTGTACTTCGTCTCCGATCGAGAGGGCGACTACCGATACAAGCTCTACGAGCAGTCTCTCGCCGAGCGGCGCCCACGCCGGTTGACGCCGCCTCTTGCGGGAGACGAAGGCGAGTTCGAGCTCTCGGCCGACGGACGCACCCTCGCCGTCCGGCGCGACGTGGGGCGCGCACAGGACGTCCATCTCGTGGACACCGAAGATCGGACCTATCGGCGTGTGACCACCGACGGCCGGCCGAAGCGAGACCTCGCGTTCTCCCCGGACGGGTCCACGGTCGCCTGGGTGGAGGCCGATCGCCGGGTCGTGCTCCTGGACGTCCCGACGGGAGGGACGTCCATCGCGGTCGAGCACGACGCGACGAAGCTCCGCTGGCCGCGGTTCTCTCCGTCGGGGGAGCGCATCGCGTTCGTGGCGATCGGCGCCGGCGGCCGCCGGACACTCGCGTGGCTGGACCGGCGGAGTGGACGCGAGAGCAGGCTGCCGACACGGTCGGGGCAGTGGCTCGAGCCCCTCTGGATCGACGAGGCGACGCTCGTCGTTCGCGAGCGCGTCGCGGACGAGTACCTGCTCGCTCGGGTCGACCTCGAAACCGGAGAGACGAAACGGGTCGGCCCCGACTCCGGCGTGGTGTACCCCGCCATCCTCCTCGACGAAGAGTCGGGACCGTCGCTCGCGTACGCGTACGGCGGCGCTTCCGTCCCGGTCCGGGTCGAGCGCCTCGACGTGCGCACGGGCGTGCGGCGTCCGCTCGTTCGGGTGGAGGACTTCGAGGACGAGGAGATCGTCTTGCACGAGACGGTGGCCGTCTCCGGACTCCGGACCGAAGCTCGGGCGCACCTCTATCCACCTCCCGGCGTGCCCGGGGCTCCGCGCCCGGCGATTCTCTGGCTCGCCGGCGGGGCGGGCGAGTTCTCGCCGCGCTGGCATCCGTACGCACAGGCGTTCGCCCGAGCGGGATTCGTCTTCGCCGCGCCGAGCGAGGTGACCGAGACGCCGACGGAAGACGCGTTGCGACGGCGTGCGCTCGAGGCCCTCGCGACGCGCGACCTCCTCGCGTCGCGCCCGGACGTGGACGAGGACCGCGTCTTCGCGATCGCCGTCAGCAGCGGCACGCGGGTCCTCGCGGACGTGCTCGCACGTCGTCCCGACGCCTTCGCCGCCGCGGTCGAGTACTCGCCGATCCCGTCCGAGGCCTGGTCCCGCCCGCGACCCGGACTACCGCCCTTCCTGATCTTTCTCCCCGAGAACGATCCGCACCTCGACGTGTCTCGCCGGATCCGTGCGATGGAGGCGCAACGGCGCGCGGGCACCGTGGTCGATTGGACGGTCCTCCCGGGCGAGGGACACGACCTCCGGGGCGGCCGCAGCATCCGGAGACGGATGGACGAGACCCTCGATTTCTTGCGTGCACGGGGCGTCAGGATGCGAGATCCCGTTCGCCGAGCGGCTCCGCTCGCAGCACGTCCATCAGCTCGTCGACCAAGGCGAGGTTGAACGCGTACCAGCCCGACGGCCCCTCGGACGGCGACGGCGCGCCCGCGGTGTCGAGGCGCTCGACCGCCTCGGCCCCGTCTCGTACGACGCGGTCCTCGCGAAGGAAGACGAGAGAGCGTGCGAGCTGGCTCGTCGTCGCGGGCAAAGGCCCTTCGAAGGCGCGGTCGGCGAGGACTCGGACGTTGGCGGCCGCGAACAGCGAGGCCGAGACGAGCTGCTCGCGGAGGAGCAACGGGCGCCATTCCGAGCCTCGCTGGTCGTTCGAATCGACGTGGACGAAGCGGATCGGCTCGAGCGAGCCCTGGAGGGAGAGTACCGTGCGACTCGTGGGAAGACCGCCCCCTCCGCGGCCGCAATCGGTCGAGCTCGTCTCCTCGAGAAGACGAATCCAGTCGCCGTGCGATCGAACGGCTTCGGCGCCTGGTCCGTCGCGGAGGACGAACGTGGGGGTCCCCGCGAGAAAGCACGCCGCTTCCACGTCGGCCAGGCTCTCCACGCGCGAGGCGGCGTCGAGGAAGGGCCGATCGGAGGGATGCGCGACCACCGACGGAAGGGGGGGCAGCTCGGGGCGACCGATCGCCGCGAGGACGTCCCGCGCCGTCCCGTCGCGCAGCCCGAGAAGCGCCGCGGCTCGCTCGAGCGCATCGGCGTGGGACCGCGGGGCGCGATCTCGGCTCGTGGGCGCGGGCCCGCCCCTGATCCGGCTCGCGAGCGCACGCACCTTCTTCTCGCACGCGGCGAAGAGGACGCCGTCGGGGCGGCGTTTCGGTCCGGGGAAGATCGCGCGCAGTCCGGCCTCCGTCCACTGATCCAGCCGCCGCCAGTCGTGGGCGAGGCGAAGCCGCAACGGGGGGGCGGGAGCCGTGCTCGTCGCGGCGCGGCCGTCGAGCGTACGCCATCGGTTCATCTCGAGGAGGCCGGCGAAGCGCTCCAGCACGTCCCATTCCGGACCTCCCGCCAGGAGCTGCCACTCGTCGCGGATCGACGGGTCCCAGCGGCGAACGTGCCGCAGCGTGTCGAGCAGGGAGACGATCTCGTCGAACCCGGGGTGCCCGGCGCCCCGGATCCGGATCGCCAGATCGACGTCGCTCAGGAGCGGCTGGAACGCGGGTCCGCCATGGCTGCCCCGAAGCCAGACCTCCTCGACCTGCGGATGCTCGCGCAGCCGTCGCGTCGCCCGCGCCAGGCTCCGCTCCACCCAGGTCGTCGCGGCCCGAGACGCGAGCGAGCTTCGGAAGAGACCTTCGAGCGCCTGGCGGGCGAGATCGTGGAGTCGCACGCGGGGGCCGCCCACACCCGCCCTTGAGACCTCGCGGCGTCGGTCCGTATACCTACGGGACGACCCTTTGGACTCTCCGTCGTTCACTCTCGTCGTCATGGCATACGAGCGTCCCGCTGCTCTACGCCGCTGTCTCGACTCGATCCGCCGGCTCCGGAGCCGCGGCCTCACCTTCGACGCGATCGTCGTCGACGACGGCTCTTCCGTCGACCTCGAGCCGATCGTTCGCGACGTCGGGCGGGACCTCCCGATCACGCTGCGCCGCATCGCCCATCGCGGGGTCTCGGCGGCCCGCAACGAAGGCCTCGCGGCCGCGACCGGCGAGTTCGTCGCCTTCATCGCGGACGACTACGCGCTGCCGAGCGACTACCTGGAGCGGGCACGTGACTTCTTCGCGCGGGAGGAGGACGCGTCGGTCCTCACGTTCAACATGCGCTCGCGCGGTGGCTCGGTCGCCCGGTACGTCCAGCAGCTCTACCTGGAGCTGACCTGGCTCCAGAACGCACAGGCGCAGCCGGATCGTCACGGCGTGTACGCATCCTTCCGACTCCCGGCATCGCGGGCGGCCGTCTTTCGCAAGAGCGTCTTCACCCGCGTTCGTCCCTTCGACGAGAGTCTCTCGGGGGGCGAGGACGGTGAGCTCGCCGGGCGCCTCGCGGCCGCGGGGATTCCCGTCCACTTCGATCCCCACTTCTACGTCGACCATTGGGAGGAGAAGTCGCTCGGCGACTATCTGCGCCAACGCGTGCAGTACGCGACGGACTTCCACGCCGTTCTCGTTCGGCAACCGACCGCCCAGCCGGGTCGACGGGCGTGGCCCCTGCGCAGATGCGTCGGAAGCGTCTTCGCTCGTCTGAGCGGGTGGGCACGCATCAGCGCCGGTCTCGGATGGACGGCGCGCTACCTCCTGAGCCTGCCCGGGCTGATGCTCTTTCTCTCGACCTTCTACGGGACGATGTGGTTCTGCGACCGTAGGTACGTGGCGAAGACCCGAGAGCCGTTCGCGTGATCGGACCGACCCGCCTCAACGGGGCGTCTCGTCCACCGAGGCGGCCTTCGCGACACGCCGTTCGAGCGCCCGCCGACGCGCCGTGGCTTTGCACGACATCCGGAACTCGATCCCCAGGTTGTCGCCCGTGTTGCCGCCGTGGAATCTCTGTCGGTAGAGTACGTGCGGCACTCGCCCCACCTCGTACCGTTCGCTCAGTCGTAGGGTCATGTCGTAGTCCTCGGCGTAGTCCGCGAGCTCACCCTCGTCGAATCCGCCGAGTCGCTCCAGGATGCAGCGATGCCAGGTGCGGACGGACCCCGCGCCGCCGGTCCGCAGAAGCGAGTTCCGATCGTACTCCTCGTGCCGAATGACGCCGTACTCCTCGAGAGGGCGTCCTTGGGCATCGATCACGTCGTAGTACGACACGGCGAGTCCCCAACCGGGGTTTCGCTCCAGGTGCTCGACCTGTCGAAGAAGCGTGTCCGGCACGTACTCGTCGTCCGAGTCGAGCTGCGAGACGTACTTGCCGCGGGCCGCGGCGACGCCCGTATTGAGCGCATGCGCGATGTGGTTGCCGCGTCGGTTCCGCAGGAGACGGACGCGAGGGTCGCGGGCGGCGAACGATTGGACCATCTCGATCGATCCGTCCGTCGAGCCGTTGTCGACCACCAGAATCTCGAACTCCCTAAACGTTCCACCGAGCACGCTCTCGATCGCGCGACCGAGGAAGCGGCCCCGGTCGTAGGTGGGCACGACCACGCTCACCACGGGGTCACTCGTCGCGTGCGGGCAGCGGACGGGCTCCTGGGCCCGCACCAGGGCCGCTCCCTGCCTCCGCAAGAAGGCTCCGAACGCGCGATCGATCTCGGCGGCGAGCGACGGCTCGAAGTGCATGTACGCGAAGCCCGGCCGCTCGCAGCTCTCGGCGGCGAACGAGCCGCGGTACAGCTCACGGACCGGATCGAGGGGCGCACCTTCGTGAACCCGGCCCACCTCGTAGAGAGGAGTCGGGACCCGCGCGAACGATCCGAGCTCGGCGAGGCGAAGCCGCAGATCGTAGAACGCCGCCACGTCGTAGGTCGGGTCCAACCCTCCGAGGCGCTCCCAGGTGTGACGCTCGAGCGCGATCACGTGTCCCAACGTCGACCACTCCGATGGATCGGAGGGCGAGGCGAGCAGAGGCTGATGCACCGGCGGACATCCAACGGCGCGCACCCAGTAGTCGCCGTACGCCACGACCGCTCCGGGATCGCGTTCGAGGGCGGACGCGTAGGCGGGAACCAGATCCGCCGTCGCGCGCACCAGAGGGCTCACCAGGAGCACCGTGTCGGCGCTCGTCCGCGCCACGGCCTCGCCGACCGCACCCGCGTCGGGCCCGGGGAGCCTCTTCGGCTCCGGTGCCCCGAGGCCTTCCCCCGCCCGCATCGCGACCTCGACCTCGGCGGCTCCGCCCCGTCGTACGGCGTCGATCGTCGCCTCGACCTCGGCGTGAGGCCAGACGCCGCAGACGACGACCGCGACTGCTCTGGAACGCGGGCTCACGAACCCGCTACATTGACATCGCATCGGGCGGATGCAACTCAGCCTTCGCTCGATGTCGGCGTCGCCCGAAGACCGGTCTCGCGGTGGGAGCGAGGCCGACGACTTGCGCACGGTCGAGGCGACGCGCGGCGACGTCGCGGTCACGTTGTTCGTCCGACGAGCGCTGTCCGAGCGCGACGTCGCGCGGATCGTCGACCAGCTCACGGGCCGGTACGAGGGGCCCCGCCATCTGTCTCAGGAACGCACCGTTCTCTTGCCGGCCGAAACGGATCTGCCCTACGACGGAATCAAGCTGAAGGGGGCCGGGCTGCGGGGCGGTCGGATCCGCTTCGACGAGGCGCATCAGGTTCCGTACGCCCTCCCGCGCTACGACGCGGAGGGGAGCTACGCCGAGGATCTGGCGCGCGGCTTTCACCGAGCGTGCTCCGGCGGGATGAGCTACCAGCAGGCGACGAACGAGTATCGCATCGTGTCGTGGTTGGTGTCCCGCGGCTTCGACACCCTGCCCGCCCTCGGGTGGGGCAGCGTCGACTCGGCTGGTCGAAAGAGCTGGCTGCTGGTTCTGAACGCACCGTTTCGGGAGTTCTGGGACTGGTGTCACCAGCCCTCGTGGGACGCCGATCTCGTGCGGGAGATGCCCGTCGTGCAAGCGAGAGGCCAAGTCGAGCTCCGTCGCCTCGGCGTGACCCTCGCCCTGAACGGGGTGACGAGCGTCGGAGGCCGGCTCGTCCGCAAGGATCTGCACGGTGCGCGTTTCCACGACCGGAACGACACGTTCGTGAGTCGCGCGATGTACGAGCTCTTCGACGTGAACTTCTGCCTCTGGAACTACCGGGATCCTCGCGCCCAGCCGGGCCTCGAGGAGTGGACCGAGCGGAGCTCGCGCACATACGTCGAGGAGCTGACCGGCACGAGCCACACGATGGACGTGATCGAGGACTTCCGTTCGTTCAACTGGATCTATCGCGACGCGGGGCTGTCGTTGACGGAGCGGCTCGCGCTGATCGAGAGCAACCCGATCTCGCGCCACGTGCTCGATCAGCACCTTCCCGAGTCGGAGCGCCGCCCGTATCGATCGGAGCGTGCAGCCGCCTCGGCGCGAGCCAAGCGCGACGCGCGCGAGCGTCGGAGCCGTGGTCCCGTCGCGGTCGCGCGCCGTCTCGCGCGCAGCGTCCGCGCCCGTCTACCGATCCGCTGACGGAACGGCGTCCCCGGACGAGGCCCGGTGGGGGGCGTCGTGGGATTGCGCGGCTTCGTAGTCGCGGAGGACCTCCTCGGTGCGCCCGTCTCTCACGGCCCGTCCCGCCTCGAGCCACAGCGTTCGCGTGCACGCGGCGCGGATCAGATCGACCGAGTGGGAAACGAGGACGACCGCTCCGCCGGCCTGCGTGAACGACGCCAGCTCTCGTGAGACGCGCGCGCGGAACCCGAGGTCGCCCGCCGCGAGTGTCTCGTCCAGCAGCAGGACGTCGAGCTCGCAGCACAGGGCGACGGCCATCGTCAGACGGGCGACCTGGCCCGCCGAGTAGGTGCTGACGGGTGCGTTCCAGGCGGCGCCGAGGTCCGCGCGCGCTTCGACGTCGCCCAGGCGGCGATGCATCTCGCGCGACGGAAGCCCCAGCATGTTTGCGAGCAGGATCGCGTTCTCCCGCCCCCGCAGTGCGAGAAACAGAGGCCCTCCGCCCGCGGCGAGGTACGCGACCCGGCCGTCTCGTTGCACGACGCCCTGGGTTGGTCGCGCGATGCGGGCAAGCACCTTGAGCAAGGTGCTCTTCCCGGCTCCGTTGGTCCCGATCAGGCCGAGTCGATCGCCCGCGGTGACCTGTAGGGAGATCTCCTGAAGCGCGTCGACCATCGCCGGCGGAGCGGCGCGACCGAGGCCGCGCGACAGCTGCACGAGCGGCGATGTGGGCCCATCGCGGCGGTACCGCTTCGTCACCGCCTCCGCGCGGAGCAGCACTCGGTCAGACGAAGTCATCGAAGTCCGCCTCGTACCGACGAAAGAGCCATGCGCCCGCGAGGAGCAGCGCGGTGGAGAACAGGATCGCGCTCGCCGCGTAGGCGAGCTCGGGGGGCTCTCCGGCCAGGAGGGGCGCTCGGTAGAGCTCCACGATGCCGGAGACGGGATTCAGGACGTACAGGGGTCGCCACGCCTCCGGGACCCGATCGACGGGATACAGGTTCGGCGACAAGAAGAAGCCGGCGCGCAAGCCTACCGCGAGGAGGTGCTCGACGTCGCGGAAGAGCGTCGTGGCGACGGCGGCGAGGAGGGTCACGCCGGTCACGAAGACGAGCTGCGTCGCGATCGCGAGCGGCAGCCATCCGAGCCAAACGTCGACCGAGGCATCCTGGACCCAGCCCAGTCCCGCGACCAGAGCGAGCCCGATCGCGAGAGCGGGGACGTTCGCCACGACGACGGCCAGCACGATCGCCTCTCGCGGAATCCGGATCTGCTGCACGAGGGCGCGGTGCCGAAGGAGGGCCCCCGCGCCTTGCGTCGCCGCTCCCGAGAGGAACCCCCACGGCACGAGGGCCACCAGAACGAAGAGGGGGTAGTTTTCCACCCCGAGGCGGACCACGCGTCCGAACACGATGTAGAGGACCACCGCGGTGAGCACCGGGTTCAGGGCCGACCACGTCACGCCGAGGGTCGTCGCCCGAAAGCGCGACCGCAGCTCGGCGTGCGCGAGGTTCAGCACCAGATCACGGAGTCTCCCGTTCGCCCCGACCACGAGGGTCTCGTAGCCCAAGCGCGGTGGAACCCCCAGGGCCGAGGGCCGGGGTGGAGAGGCGCCGGAGCTTCGCCGGCCGGCGCGGGATCACGCTGGCAGCGGCGGGGCCTCGACTCGATGCGAAGCGCCGTCGTCCGCCGGCGGGGCCGGAGGCTCGTCGCACCCGGGAAGGCTCCCGGTCATCGCTCCGTTCCCCGGGCCCGGTTCTCGACCGAGAGAACCCGGCCGGCACCGTCGGGGTCGCGGACGAGCTCGAGGACCCGGTGGGCGATGTCGCGGGGCGTCAGCAACTGGACCGCGTCGATGACGGACTGAAGCCACGGCGCCGGACGCCCCTCGGGGCCGCTCTCCCGAACCATCTCCGTGTCGACGAGGCCCGGGCAGATGCAGCTCACGCGCACGCCGTGGCTCTGCACGAGGGAGGCGCACGACTTGGTGAAGTGGACGACGCCCGCCTTCGTCGCGGCGTAGACCGCCTGCGGCGGGAGCGGGGCGAAGGCCGCGCCCGACGCGGTGTTGACGATCGCGCCGCCGCCGCTCCGCTTCATGGGGTCGAGAGCGAGCCGGGTTCCGAGGATCACGCCCCGCAGGTTCACGTCGACGATCGCACCGGCGCGCTCGGCCGGGACTTCGGGCCAGTCGGTCGCGCCTTCTCCGATGGCCGCGTTGTTGTGCAGGATGTGAAGCGCCCCGAACCGGCGCGCCGTCTCGTCGAGGGAGCTCCGGAGGGAGGCCAGGTCGGACACGTCGGTGTCGAGCGCGAGCGGCTCGGCGCCCTCGGCTCGGACGAGGTCGGCGGTCTCTCCTGCGAGCTCGGCACGCAGATCGAGGAGGACGACGGCTCGCGCACCCGCTTCGGCCAGGGCGACGGCCGTGGCGCGGCCGATGCCTCGCGCCGCGCCGGTCACGACCGCGATCTTCCTCTCGATCTCCATGGGGCTCTCCAGCAGGTTAGGGTGCGGTGTCGCGAGCGCAACACTTGCGGCGCGGCCTGGGGCGAGGGAAGGTCGAGCCGTGCGACCGTCGACCGTCCTTCTCGTCTCGATTCTTCTCGCGGGCTGCGGCGGGCCGTGGGGCCCGCTCGCGGGGGGGCGCCTCGCCGGCACCCAGGCCTCGTCCCCCGTCCGCGATTGGAGCTTCGCCAACGACTACCCGCTGATGGAGATCGAGATCCGCCCGGCGGATCCCTACTCGGTGAAGGTCCACTACTACGTCGTGGAGGGCCGGCTCTACGTGGAGGCGGGCGAGAACGGATGGAGTCGCTGGCGGGGGATGCTCCACGAGGATCCCCGCGCGCGCGTCCGGTTCGGTGAGACCGTCTATCCGGTTCGAGCGATTCCAGTCACCGAGCCGTCGGAGATCGCCCGCGTCCTACCGCGGTTCTACGCGAAGGACCGAGACGAGCCGTCGCCGGCTTGTCGCGCGACGTGGGATGCCTCCACGTGCGCGTTCGAAGGGACGTTCTATCGCCTCGAGTCGCCGGCGACGTCGTAGGCGTTTCGTCGTGGACCTCGGTCCGTGCTAGACGAAGGCGTGGCGAAGAACAGCGACAAGCGGATCGTCGTGGCGGTGGACTTCTCGAAGACGTCCAAGGCCGCACTTCAGCACGCTCTCGACCTGGCGCGCGATGGGGGCGGGGGCGTCGACGTCATCTACGTGATCGAGGACGCGTTTCAGGCGACGCTCCCGTGGCTCAAGCAGGGCCGAGAGACGGTCAAGCGGATGCGGGCCGATGCGGTCCGTGCCGCAACCGAGAAGCTCGAGAGGTTCGTTCCCCGTCCGGCCGGAATCGAGGTGACGACGACCGTCAAGACGGGAGAGGTCGACGAGGAAGTCCTCAAGCTGGCCAAGCGCAAGAAGGCGAGTCTCATCGTGCTCGGCAAGGTCGGGCGGCGTAGGATGGACGAGTTCTTCATCGGCTCCTCGGCGAACGACATCATCCGACTGAGTCCGATCCCGCTGCTCCTCGTTCCCGTTCCCAGCGATTGAAGGGACCGTTCCAGGCAACTCACGACCGGAGGAATCCCATGGCGATGGAAGGTGGATGCTACTGTGGCGCGGTTCGGTTTCGCGCCGAGGGCGACCCGATGTTTCAGGGGCAGTGCCACTGCCGCGAGTGCCAGTACATCTCGGGAGGGCAGCCGAACCTCGTGATCGCAGTGCCCGAGGCGGGCTTCACCTTCACGAAGGGAGAGCCCAAGGGGTTCACCCGCAGCGACCTCGACGCTCCGGTCACCCGTGAGTTCTGCGCCGAGTGCGGCACGCATCTTCTCTCGAAGACGCCGTCGCTGCCGGGTGCTCGGCTGATCAAGGTCGGTGTGCTCGACGATCCATCCGTCTTCCGTTCGCAGATGGCGATCTTCCTCGTCGACAAGCAGCCGTTCCACCACGTGCCCGACGGGATCGGCGCGTTCGAGCGCGGTCCCGGCTGATTCGTTCGCCGGTCCTGACCCGGTCCTGACCCCGGACCGGCGTCGCGGCGGCGCCGGTCCCGCGCCGAAGTGGCACGGACGAGTTGCGCCGTTTCTTGACAACGCGCGAGATCGTGAGGAACGTCGCGATCATGCGTGAGGACATCGCCGCGGCTCGGCCCGAGACTTGGCGCGAGCATCTCCACGAGATCATCTTCGAGGCGGATACCACCCTCGGGAAGGCCTTCGACGTGATGCTGATCGTGTCGATCGTGGCGAGCGTGATCGTCGTCACGCTGGACAGCGTCGATCAGTTTCGGGCCGACCACCACACGCTGCTCGTGGCATCGGAATGGGTGCTGACGATCGGCTTCACGATCGAATACGTGCTGCGTCTGGTCTGCGTCCGGAATCCCCTGCGCTACGCGTTCAGCTTCTTCGGCCTGGTCGACCTGCTCTCGATCCTGCCGACCTACGCGAGCTTGGTCATTCCGGGGACGGAGTCGTTGCTGGTGATCCGCTCCCTGCGGCTGCTCCGCGTCTTCCGGGTCTTCAAGCTCGCGCGATTCCTCACCGAGGCGACGGAGCTGCGGCGAGGTATTCAGGCGGCTCGCGCGAAGTTGGCCGTCTTCATGGTGACCGTCATCATCTCGGTCGTGATCGTCGGCGCGGCCATGTACGTGGTCGAAGGTCCACAGAACGGGTTCACGTCGGTGCCGGTCGGCATGTATTGGGCCGTGGTCACGCTCACGACCGTCGGCTACGGCGATGTCACGCCCCAGACGCCGCTCGGCCAGGGGCTTGCGGTCGCGATGATGATCCTCGGCTACAGCTTGATCATCGTACCGACGGGGATCGTCTCGGCGGAGATGGCGCTGGCGCAGTCGCAGAGCATGACGTCGCAACACTGCTCGCGATGTTCGCGGGAGGGACACGACACCGACGCGCGCTTCTGCAAGTACTGCGGCGCGCGGCTCTAGGCTCCGCGGCGGCGTCGGTCAGAATGCCGTCGTGATGGCCCAGACGGAGCAGATGACGGTGATCAAGGCGGTGCTCAGCGCGCCGACCGTGCGGAGTGGGTTGCTCTCCGTCGCCGATCGGATTCCGATCGGGTGGCAGATGCGAGCGACGATGAGCCAGCCTCCCAGTACGTGGAGCGCGGTCGCCGAGACCTCGTTCAGCTCCAGGATCGCGAGGAGGATCAGATCGAGCGGCACCCACTCCGTGAAGTTCCCGTGACGACGCACCGCGACGATCTGATCGGGATGGTTTCCGTCGCCGATCGACACGCCCGTCTTGCTGCGTTGGAACCCCGAGCCGGCCGCGAGACCGAAGCCGATGAGCCCGAGGATGCCGGCGTACAACGCCGTGATCGGTACCAACATGGAGCGCTCTCCTATTCGTTTGGCGCCGTGTCGCCGCGGAGGAACGTCGCGATCATGTCGGCGAGGAGCGGCGCATGCGTGACCGGCAGCATGTGGCTGCCGTCTTCGACGAAGATCGCCTCGGCGTCGGGAATGGCCGACACGAGGTACTGCGCGATGGCGACGGGTGCGAGGCGGTCGTCGTCGCCGTGTACGAGGAGGGTGGGCACGTCGATGCGGCGCGCGTCGAAGCCATCGCCGTCGATCGGGTGGAACATCTCGCGCTTGTAGGTCTGGACGGTCGCCGGGCGCGCGAAGTTGCTCGTGACGGTGGGGATCCACCAATCCGGCTGCGGTCCTCCCGAGAACGCCGCGTCCGAAGCCGCCGCGATCAGTCCATTCGTGATCGGGGGTACGCGGCTCCGCCACGCGAGGACCGGGTCGGAATACAGGAAGCGAATGAATCCGGGCGGTCCCTCGGGGGGCTCGGCGTCGTCGGCATCGGGGCCGCCGGTGCCGACGAGGACCATGCGCGCGATGTCGTTCGAGCCGTCACTCGCGGCGGTGAGCGCCATCGCTCCCCCGTACGACCATCCGACGACGGTCACGTCCTCGAGATCGAGGGCATCGATGAGCTGCTCCAGATCCGTCACGTTGGCGGGAAGGGAGTGCGGCGCGTCCTCGGCGCGCGGATCCGAGTGGCCGTAGCCCGCGCGGTCGTAGGCGATCGCGCGGAACCCCCGCGCGGCGAGCTCGGTCGCGAGCAGGCGCCAGTCGTACGCCGTTCCCGGCAGACCGTGGACGAGAACCACCGCAGGGCCGTCGCCTTCCTCGACGACGTTCAGGCCGGTTCCACTCGGCAACACGACCCGGGTGCCGGGTGGGGGAAGGGGCGGCGAAGCGGGCGGGGGGAACAGGGTGTACCACAGCGGCGGCAGCGCGATCGCGGCGAAGAGCAGCAGAACGAGGATGGCAACGAGGCGTCGCATGACTCGACTCGCGACCCTGGCACGACCCGGGCCGCGGGCCAAGGACCGGGCCCGGGTGGCCTCAGGCCGAGAGGATCTCGACCAGGTCGGGGTGGATCGTCCGCGGCGCGGCCAGCACCTCCGTGGCATCGAGGAACAGATCGCGCCCGCCGCGGTTCGTCGCGCACCCGCCGGCCCGTCGAACGATCAGGATCCCGGCCGCGATGTCCCACGGGTGGAGGCCGCGCTCCCAGTAGGCGTCGAATCGTCCGGCGGCCACGTACGCGAGATCGAGGGCCGCGGCGCCCGCGCGCCGGAGGTCGCGGCAGCGAGGGAGGAGGCGTGCCCAATCCGCGAGATACTCGCGGGCGCGCTCCCGACGGTCGTAGGGGAAGCCGGACGCGACCAGGGCCTGCTCCACCGCGTCGCACGAGCTCGCTTCGATCGGCTCGTCGTTCAGGGTCGCCGGGCCATCGGAGGTGGCGGCGAAGAGCTCGTCGCGCATGGGGTCGTAGACCACGCCGGCGAGCAGGCCGCCTCCGGGCCCGGGAGCGTCCAGCGCGTCCCCCGGCTGAAATCCGCCGACCGCGGCGATCGAAACGGCGAAGTGAGGGACGCCGTGCGCGAAGTTCACCGTTCCATCGAGCGGGTCGACGACCCAGCAGACGGGCGCCCGCGCGACGGTCGCGGTGGCGCCCGCTTCTTCGGTGAGACGCGCGTGGTCGGGGAATGCCGCGGCGAGACGATCCGAGATGAGCGCGTCGACGTGTCGATCGGTGTCGGTCACGAGGTCGACGGAGTTCTGCTTCGTGTCGATCTGGCGGGGGCCGGGGACCCGGCGTCGGATTTCGGCGCCTGCGTCGCGGGCGATCTCCGCCGCGACGCGGACGAGGCTCGCAGGTTCCGGAGCGCTCATGGCGGGTAGCTACCGGTCGCGGGGCGACATTCCCAGCGTTTCCACGAGGGTGGATCGGGGATTGCCGCGACTCGGGGCCTCGGGTAGCTACGGAGCCCGGAGCCCGAAGAAGATGATCACGAATCCCGACCCGATGGGTCGGCGCCCGTGCGCCGCCTCCCTTCGAGTCCTCGACGCAGGCATGCGCGAGGTCGTCGTCGTGGTTTGCCCGACGAGGCGGACCATGGCGACCCGGTGGAGCTCGTGAGCTGAGACGAAGACGACCGACGGTCCCCAAAAAGGCCCGCCTCTCCCTGGAGGCGGGCCTTTTTTCGTTCCGGGAACCCAGTTCGGCCAGGTGCGAGGAAGGAGCAGAGAACATGTCCGCGAATGCCGCGGCTCGGGCGACCGAGCCGGAACGAAGTGGTGCTCAGATCGTTTGCGAGGTGCTGAAGGCGAACGGCGTCGACGTCGTCTTCGGCTACGGGGGTGGAGCGATTCTCCACTTCTACGACGCCCTCCACCGCGATCCCGATCTCCGCCACGTCACCGTGCGACACGAGCAGGGGGCCGCACATGCCGCCGCCGGCTACGCGCGCGCGTCCGGGAACGTCGGAGTGTGCGTCGCGACGAGTGGGCCGGGTGTGACGAATCTCGTCACCGGAATCATGGATGCGCACCTCGACTCGGTGCCCATCGTCGCCCTGGGTGGACAGGTGGCGACACCGCTCATCGGCCGTGACGCCTTTCAGGAGACCGACATGCTGTCGATCACGGCCTCGATCACGAAGCACGCGTTCCAGCCGCGATGCGCAGCCGAAATCGCGCCCGCCGTGTCGGCGGCCTTCGAGATCGCGCGCACGGGGCGCCCCGGGCCCGTCTACGTCGACCTCCCGAAGGACGCGTTGATCGAGACGGTCTCGGGCGTCGATCCGAGACCGGGTGCGAGCCCCGAGGCGCGCGACGAGCCCGAGCAGGGCGCGATCGAGAGCGCGGCTCGTCTGCTGGAAGGGGCTCGGCGTCCGGTGCTTCTGCTCGGCGGCGGCGCGGTCACGGCGGAATGCCGGGCCGAGGTGATCGCACTGGCTGAGCGCCTGCGCCTTCCCGTCGTGTGCACCATCAACGCGAAAGGGCTCTTCCCCGAGAGCCACCCGCAGGCGCTGGGAATGATCGGGATGTACGGGCGCAAGTCGGCCGTCTGGGCCTTGCACGACGCCGACGTCGTGCTCGCCCTCGGGTGTCGGTTCACGGATCGAATCACGGGCAAGGTCGACGCGTTCTCGGCGGGAAAGCGCTTCATTCACGTCGACCTCGACGCGTACGAGCTCGGGAAGAACGTGCCGGCCGAGGTCGCGGTTCGCGCGGATGCGCGACGGGCGGTGGAAGCGCTGCTCGCGGCCTGCCGCGATCGCGGGGGGGACGATCGACGGGCATGGCTCGCGCGGGCGGTCGCGGCGCGTGAGGTGTGCGTGCGCTGTGTCCCCCATGCGGCCGCGTCCGGGATGCACCCGAAGGAGGTGATGGATGCTCTCGGCGAGATTCTCCGGCCACGGGACGTCGTGACGACCGGGGTCGGGCAGCACCAGATGTTCGCCTGTCATTTCCTCGAGTTCGACGAGCCTCGCCGTCTGATCACCTCGGCCGGTGCGGGTACGATGGGCTATGGACTGCCCGCGGCGATCGGTGCGGCGATGGCGTGCCCGGATGCGACGGCATACGTCGTCGACGGCGACGGTAGCTTTCAGATGACCGGCCAGGAGCTGGCGACCGCGGCCCAGGAGCATCTCCGCGTGATCGTGCTCGTTCTCGACAACGGTCAGCTGGGCATGGTGCGCCAATGGCAAGATCGCGAGTACGAAGGGCGCTGGGAAGCGGTGCGCTTCGACGACCGCCCCGGTCATCCCGACTTCGTCACGTTCGCGAGCGCCTTCGGGGTCCCGGGCGCTCGGGCGGCTTCGCGCGAGGAGCTCGGACGAGCGCTGGCGCGCGCACGCGCGCACGACGGCCCGTATCTGATCCACGTCGCGATCGACCCGATCGCGGACAACTTCCCCATGATGCCCGCAGGCCGAACCTTCGCCGAGTACGGGGGCAATTGCGTTCCGGCACCCGGGCGGTTCTTCACGGACGACGAGGCCCGCGCGATCGGAATCCGCGGAGAGGAGGTGCGATCGTGACGACCGACTACCTCGTGTACGCACGCGCGCGCCACCGCCCCGGTGTGCTGGCGAGAATGACCGGGATGTTCTATCGGCGAGCGCTCAACATCCGGTCGCTGTCCGTCGGCCAGGAGGGGGGCGACGGACTGGTCCCGATCCTGGTGCGCGTTGCCGGCGAGCCCGCCGAGATCGAGCGGTTGACGCTGTCGATTCAGAATCTGGTCGACGTCGTGCACGCGTCGTTCGAGCCCTTTCCTTTGACCGAGAGCCCCGACACTCGGTACGAGTGGCCGGAGTCGGTACCGAGGAGGATGTCATGAGAGGATCGATCGTGGGAAAGCTCGTCGTCGTCGCGATGGTGGGCGCACTCTCGTCGGGGCCGGCCTTCGCCGGCTCCCACGAGGGCGAGACGGCGGCGCCGGAATGGAGTGGCGGGCGCAAGGCCGCCTCCGCCCCCGCCGAGGCCAGCGGCGGGAAGAAGGTGTCCGACAGGAAAGCCGACGACGCCGCCTCGGAGAAGAAGACCCCGCCGCCGTCGAAGCGAGAGGGAAGCTGAACGGCCACCGGACGTCGTCGAACGTCGCGCGTCTCGCGGCGTGTGGCGGCGTCCTGCTCGCGACGCAGGTCGGTGTCGCGATCCTCAGCACGTCGTTCGTCTTCGGCGAGGGGCACACCGAGCGCCCGATCCCGACCTTGCTCGCGCTCGAGGCGGTCGCGGTCGCGGCCTACCTGATCGCCATCGAGGTGGTGCGAGGCGGCGGACCCACGCGCGGGCGGCTCGCGACCGTGCTGGTGTTCGCGGCCGCATGCCGGGTCGTTCTCCTGCCGTCGGGGATGATCCAGGAGGTGGACGCGTACCGCTATCTCTGGGACGGGCAGGCGGTGCTCCAGGGCGTCAACCCCTACGTCTTGTCACCGGCCGAAGCCTACGAGTCGAACGCCCCGCCCGCCGTCGGTCTGCCGCCGACCGGCGCGGTCGTCTACGCCCGCATCAACTACCCCGAGGTCCCGACGATCTACCCTCCCGCGGCACAGGGCGTATTCGCCCTCTCGCAGCTCCTCGCCCCGTGGAGTCTCGGGGCATGGAAGGCTCTCGTCCTGGTCGCCGACATCGTCGCGATCGCGTTCCTGGTGGCGGCGCTGCGGTGCCTCGGGCGGGACCCGTCGTGGGTCGTCGTCCATGCGTGGAGCCCGCTCGCGTTGAAGGAGCTGTCGAACAGCCTGCACCTCGATGCGTTCGTCGTCGCCGGACTGGCGATCTTCGTCTGGGCGGTCGTCGCCGGTCGTCTGCTCGTGGCGTTCGCGGCGCTCGCCTGGGCCACTCTGCTCAAGCTGTTCGCGTTGGCACTCGTGCCGCTTCTGGCCGTCTTTGCCTGGGCGCGTGCGCGGGGGGTGGCCTTGCGCGGGCTGTCGCTGTTCGTCGGAATCGCCTTCGCGGCGTACCTCCCGTGGCTGGGTGCCGGGTGGGCGCTCTTCGACGGACTCTCGGCGTTCGCGCGAGGGTGGCAGCGCAACGATAGTCTGTTCTCCATCGTCTCCGCCGTCGTCGGTGACGGCGCGGCCCGGCCGGTCTGCGGGCTGCTCATCGTGGGGCTGGTGGCGTGGGCGACGCTCGACGTGGCGAGGAGGCCCGTCGCGGCGCGAGTCGTTGGCGCGGCGCTCGTGGTCGTCGTCGGGATCTTCCTTCTCGTGCCGACGGCCAACCCCTGGTACTTCACGTGGACGCTGCCGTTTCTCGTGTTCTTCCCTTCGCGCGCGGTGTTGCTCCTCTCGGGACTCGTGCTGCTCTACTACGCGGACTTCTACTTCCTCTATCGCGACGCCCCGGAAGGCTTCGATCTCGTGCGCGTGGTCGAGTACGTTCCGTTCTTCGTCGTCCTGCTGTGGGAGATGCGACGGGGGTGCCGCGGGAGCGCGCCTCCTTCGGAGACTGGCGCGGTCGGCGTACGGTGTGCTTGACTCCGCACCATGCCGGTTCGATTGGAACGCCCCGCGGATCATCCCCACGTCGCCCTCGTCACGCTGGATCGCCCGGAGAAGGCGAACAGCCTCGACCTCGAGATGTTGCGACAGCTCGCCGGCGCATGGCGGGAGATCGCCGAGGACGACGGGATTCGCTGTGCGATCGTCACCGGCGCGGGCGACCGCGTCTTCTGCGCGGGTATGGACATGGCGTCGACGATTCCCGTCTCCCAGCGCTTCGCGCGGGGCGAGCGTGTGGCCGAGGACGAGTTCGAGGGGCTGCGTAGCGTGGCGACGGCGTTGCTCGCCGGCTTCGATCTCCGCACGCCGCTCGTCTGTGCGATCAACGGACACGCCCGGGCCGGCGGCTTCGACATGATGCTCGCCTCCGAGATTCGATTCGCGGTTCCCCATGCGACGTTCGCGCTCGAGGAGGTCGCGCTCGGCCTCTACCCGACGGGGAACGCGACGGTGCGGCTGCCGCAGCAGGTCGGTTGGGTGCATGCGCAGGAGATCATGCTGACCGCGCGACCCTTCACGGCCGACCACGCCGAGAGAATCGGGATCGTGAACCGCGTCGTCGCGCCCGCCGAGCTCCTCGCGACCGCGTTCGAGACGGCGGACGCGATCGCGGGCAATGCGCCGATCGCGGTCCGGGAGACGCGTCGGGGGACACGCGAGATCCTCGGCCTGTCGCTCGACGACGCGTACGTGCGCCAGGAGGAAATCGGTCGGGAGCTGCGGAAGACCGAAGACGCGCGCGAGGCCCAGCGCGCGTTCGTCGAGAAGCGCCCTCCCGTCTGGGCGGGACGCTAGAGACCCGGCCGAGAGGGTGCGCCCGTATTCGGCCGCCGTCCTTCTCGGCCGGAACCCTAGGCCGTCGTGAGGCCGCCGTCGACGACGAAGGTCTGGCCCGTCGCGAAGCTCGAGGCGTCGCTCGCGAGGTAGAGCGCGATCCCGACCATCTCGTCGGGTGTCCCCATGCGTTTGACCGGGGCCGCGTCCCGCATGTGCGCCTGGGCGACCGGGTCGTTGTTGCGGACCATGTCGGTGTCGATCGTCCCGGGCGCGATGGCGTTCACGCGGACACCGCGTGTCGCGAGCTCGTGCGCCATCGTTCGGGTCAGCGTGCGAAGGCCCGCCTTGCCGGCCGTGTAGAGACCGACGAACTGTGCGCTCGTGAAGACCCCGGCGCTGATCACGTTGATCACCGAGGCGTGCTCGCTCTCGAGGAGGTGGGGCAGCGCGTACTGGACGAGAAAGAGCGGTCCGCGAAGGTTCACGGAGATCGACTTCTCGAACGCCTCGGGCGTGATCTCGCCGATGGGCAACGCGAGTGCGTTGGCGGCGTTGTTCACCACGATGTCGACCGCGCCGAACCGCTCCACCGTGGCCTGCACGAGCCGCTCGAGTCCTTCGAGGTCTCCCAGGTGCGTCGGTACGGCGAGTGCCTCGCCGCCGGCCGATTCGATCTCCGCCGCGACGGCGTCGCATGCGTCCTTCTTGCGGCTGGCGATGACGACCTTGGCGCCCGCGGCCGCGAAGCCGCCCGCGATGGCCTTCCCGATTCCGCGGCTTCCGCCGGTCACGATGGCGACCCGGCCCGTGAGATCGAACATTCCCAGGAGCTGCTCTCGGTTCATCATGCCCGGACGCTACCGGAGGTCTCCGACGGCTGCTATCGAGGGGCGTCGGCCTCTCCCGCGAACGCCGCTTTCCGACGGCGCTTCGATCGGGCAGGATGCTCGGAGGAGGAACTCCCGATGAAGACGTCTTCTCTCTTCTCCCGCGGCCTCGCCGTCGCGGCGGTCCTCTCGGTCGCGTCCGCCTGCGGCACCGCGCAGCGCAAGGCCATGGAGACCGAGCGGCTGCTCGCCGCCGCCGGCTTCCAGATGCGCATGCAAGACACGCCGGAGGAGGCGACCGACATGGCCGGACTCCCGCAGCGTGAGATCTTCCACCACCAGCGCGATGGTGAGATGTATTTCGTCTACGCCGACCAGGAGTACTGCAAGTGCATCTACGTCGGGACCCCGAAGGCCTATCAGCGTTACGAGAAGATGGCGATCGAGCAGAAGATCGCTCGCGCGCAGCTCAGCGCCGCTCGCGCTCAGCAGTCCGCCGCCCTCAGTTGGGGTGCCTGGGGACCCTGGTACCGCCCCTGGTATTGAACCGCACGTGCGCCTCGACGCCCGGATCGTCCGAGCGAGGGGCGTTCACGGCTGCGGGGGGGTCGGCAGTCCGCTGTCGATGATCCGGGTGACGAAGGGCTCGTTCGAGAGCTCTGCGAGCACGGCGGCCCAGCTCGTCTGGCCGGTATTGCCGACGCACAGCGCCTGATCCGGACGGCAGCCGACTCGCCCGGGGACGCCGGAGTGGCAGCGAACGGTGCGGTCGATGCTCTCGACGCCACCGGTCGCGTTCGGGTCGTTCGGCACGCAGAACTCGTACGTGAGGGGTTGGAAGCCCGCGTCGGGTCGATTGCCCTGCGGATCGATCTGCCGAAGGTCGAATTCGACGACGCCGGGCCGCATCGGCGGCGGGGGAGCGGAGTTTCCCACGAGGCCGGCGCAGCCGGCCGTCGCGAGTGCGAGGAGGAGGAGAAGGGTGTCCGGTCGACGGGGTCGCGGCATCGTTGACTCCTATTCGAACATGTACGTCAGCTCCGCACCCCACAGGCGGGGTGGGGCGTAGCTCCGCTGGATGATGCCCAGCGCGCCCGCGATGGGCAGCACCGCGTTGAAGTACGTCTCGTCGGCGAGGTTCCGGCCCCACAGCGCCACCTGTGCGCGGTCGCCCAGGAAGTCGTAGCTGAGTCGGGCATTGATCAGGTTGTAGCCGCCCTGCGTCGCTTGCGGGAGCTCCGGTCCGACGAACATCTCGGAGGCGCGGTACGCCCACTCGATGCGCGGCGTGAGGTATCCGCCGAGCCAGCCTTCCGCTTCGATCGGGATCGAGTACTGCGCGGTCACCATCGAGTTGTACTCGGGTGCGTTGGGCAGCCGCTCCCCGGAGCGGTCGAGCGGCTCCTGGCCCCCCAGCGAATTCACCGAGTTCGGAAAGGAGTCGTACTTCGCGTCGAGGTAGCCGATCAGTCCCGTCACGCGGAGGCCGTCGATCGGGATCGCCTGGATCTCCGCCTCGACCCCACGGATCGTCGCTTCGGCTGCATTCAGCGTGAGCTGGCGCACGTTCAGAGTATCGTCGGGGTTGATCGTCGTCTCGAGCTGCGTCCGCTGGATGTCGTCGTAGCGTGAGTCGAAGAGCGCGAGGTTGAAGGTCACCCGCTGGTCGAAGCCGATCACCTTCGCGCCGAGCTCGAAGTTGTCGAGCGTCTCCGGCTGGAAGGGGACGAGCCCTGCTTCGGGCTCGCCCTGCAGAACCGCGTTCAGCCCACCGCCCTTGAAGCCGCGCGAGTACGTGAAGTAGCCCATCAGGTGGTCGAGGGCGGCCGGTTCGAGCCAGTCGTCCGGCGCGAAGAGCGCAAGGCTCGCCATCGGCGTCCACGACGAGAAGGTCTCCGAGTCGGAGACGTCGACGATCATCTGCTCGTCCTCGGGCAGGTTCAGATTGAAGTTCTGCTGCTCGCCGGTCTTCTCGTCCTCGGTGTAGCGCAATCCGGCGGTGACGCTCATCCAATCGACGGGTGTCACGGTGCCCTGCGCGAACAGCGCCCAGGTGAAGTTGTCGTTCTGCACGCGGTTCACGTTGCGCTGGTTCACCGACGGAACGTAGACGGCGTTGTGGCGATCGGCGTTCTCCCAGAAGAGGAAGAGCCCGCTCACGAGCTCGAGCTTGCCGTCCCAGGTCGATCCGGCCACCTGGAGCTCCTGTTGGATCTGCTGGGCCTTTCCCGCCTTGCCGTCGATCGGATCCGCGCCGCCGTGGTTCGACAGCTGAATCAGGGTGATGTCGGTCGCGTCGACGTCGGTGCGCGTGGGGCTCAGCTGGCGACGCCACGAGGTGATCGATTTCGCCACGATGTCGTCGAACGGCCCCGCCGTACCGACGTCGTAGGCGATGGTTCCCCATGTGCCCCACGAGGATGTCGACGCGTTCTGGTTCGTGTCCGTGGAGATCACCCGGGGGCTCGTGTTTCGGCATTTGTCGTAGTACTCGGGTGTCCCGAGGCCCACGGACTGGATGAAGACGCACTCGCCGCTCGGGTTGTGAATCTGGTCTTTGAACCAGCTTCCGCTGACGTCGATCGTCAGGTCGTCGGTCGGAAGAAAGCGGAGAGCGCCGATGAAGGAGATGCCGTTCTCTTCGCCCCAGAACTCGTCGAAGTTCCGGTTGTACGCGTAGCCGTTGCGGTTGCGCGTGGCGAGGGAGACGCGCGAGAGCAGGCGGTTCTCGATGATCGGAACGTCCAGACTCATCCGCGTGCGCATCTGTCCGAGGTTGCCGGGGCGGAGTGAGATCAGGGCCCGTAGCTCGTCCGCCGGCTTGACCGTCGTGACGCTCACCGCGCCGCCGACGGTGTTCTTCCCGAAGAGGGTGCCCTGGGGTCCGCGAAGCACTTCGACCGACTGGATGTCGACCACGTCGAAGATGGAGCCCTGCGCGCGCGGCAGGTAGACCCCGTCGATGTAGAGTCCGACCCCCGGATCGAACGACACGCCGACACCCGACGTGCCGACGCCGCGAATGATGATCTGCGCCACCTGGTCGCTCGCGCCCGAGAGGATCGTCAAGTTCGGGACGAGCTGCTGGATCTGATCGATCCGCGTGATGTTGGAGTTCTGGAGGGAAGCCATGCTGAGCGCGGTGACCGCAATCGGCGTGTCCTCGAGGAATTCCTCGCGCTTGCGGGCGGTGACCGTGATCTCCTCGACCTTGGCGAGCTCGCGCAGGCCCGCGCCCTCGTCCCGGGCGCCGCTCTCGAAGCCCGAGGCGTCGCGTGCGACCGGGGCGGGCTCCGGCGGGAGGGATCCCTCTACCGCCGCCGGCTGGGCGTGCGCGCGAGGCGTGGCGGCGAGGAACGGGAGAGCGAGAGCGATGGCGAGAGACGTGGTGTCGGGACGCTTCATCGGAGCTCCTTCCGGAGCGAGCCTTACCCCATCCCGCCCGGGGGCGGAAACGTTCCGTCGGGAACCGGCCCGTGAGCACGGGCGCGTCGGCGGGTGTGCGCTCGCACGACCGCGATGCTCCTCGAGCCGCGCCGGCGGCGACCGTGGGGCCGATTGCGGGCGAACCGAACGCGTGGCGCGTCTTGCTTTCGGGGTTGCCGGCGGGGCGCCGTGCGGCTCTCGAGGTTCGTGTACATCGTAAAGGAGCCGCCCTCGGGATCGATCTCCTTGCACAGCGCCATGCGCACCGGGGGTCGTCCGTCGGGATCCACCGTGGCGAGGGCCGCGGCGTGGGGACTCTCTTGGCGGCGGGGGTCGAACGCCTCGCGAAGTCACTCCCGAACGATCGGGACGGGCTCTCGGGGACGGGGATCCTCCGCGAGCCAGGCGTCGGGCCGCGCCTCGTCGCCCATGGGGATTCTGACCCTCCACCCCGGGGGACGTCACGTGCCGCGGGCTGATCGAGGTCATGCCCCCTTTTTCGCCGCCTTCGGGCTTGGTTGGGCGATCGGAACTGTTGTATGCCCGACGCAGGACCTCGGCACACGATCCGTAAGCCACAATTCACAGGAAACGTAAGGAGTCGTCATGCGAACAGGTACGGGACCCCGGTTGCGGGGAGCCTCGATCGGCGTCGTCGCCGCGCTCGGAGCCCTCGCGCTCCTCGTCACGAGCCCGGCGTCGGCGGAGCGCTACAACCAGCTCACGCCGGAGAACGAGGCCGTGCGAGCCGACGCGTGGACCCTCGACAGCTCGAACTGGGAGAAGGCGGAGAATCTCCTGCCGCCATCCGTGCTGAAGCGGCTCAAATCCGGGGACTACACGTTCACCGTCGTTCCCGTCGACGACGAGAAGTTCAAGAACAACCTGGGCCAGAACTACTGGGCGGCCTCGGAGGCGAACGAGGGCAAGTACGATCTCGACCCGGAGACGTGCGGTCTCAAGTACGCGGACTCGGGGGAGATCCCCGATCACGTCTTCGGGAAGCCGTTTCCGCGGATCGATCCCAAGGACCCTCTGGCGGCCTGCAAGATCGCCTGGAACTTCTATCTCGGCAACCAGCTGGGCGGTGGCGTCGGCGCCACCTTCACGCTGAACGGCGTCGACGGTGACGGGGAGTTCCGCCGCATCAAGATGTTCCTCCACATCAACGGCTACCAGGGGCGGGTCGAGAAGGCGAAGGAGAACCCCGAGAACCTTCGCGCGACGTCGCTCTCCCATGCGATGGAGCCGGCGGACGCCGAGGGCGTGAACATCCTGACGCAGCAGCTCAACGACTGGACGTCGGCGGACCGCATGTGGGCGTACCTGCCGCAGACGCGGCGTGCTCGCCGCGTGAACGCGGCCACCCGGTCCGATCCGCTCGCCGGTCTCGACATCTTCTCCGACGACCTGAACTGCTTCGCGGGCAAGCCCGAGTACTACAAGTGGAAGCTCATCGGCGAAGGGAAGGTCCTCGCGCCCGTCATCGGCCCCTACGCGCTGCCGCAGGAGAAGGAGAGCGACACGCGCATGAACGTCCGGATCCCGTATCTCAAGGCGGGTTACGAGACGCCGGGACACGAGGGGGCGAACTGGCTGATCACCCAGAACCTCACCCTGGTCGAGCGACCGGCCTGGATCCTCGAGGGCTTCTCGACCGACCCGTACTACAACTTCGGCAAGGTGATCATGTACGTCGACAAGGACATGGGGCGGATCTACTGGAAGGACGTCCACAATCGCGCCGGCGAGTACTTCTACACGGCGATGTGCGGCTACCACTTCTCGAACAACGAGGACGGGAGCTACGGCGTCGTCACGCCGAATCTCGTCATGGGCGTGAACGACAAGACCAACCGTGCCGCACTCGGCGGGCGGTACGACGCCCAGTTCATCGAGAAGGACTTCGATCCGAACTACTTCTCGCTGCGCGCCCTGTCGCGGCTGTCCGACTGAGGGGGACCAGGTTCATGAGAACGCTTCTTTCGCTTGCAATCGCCCTGGTCGCCGGTGTCGCGTTCGCGCAGCCGGCCCCGACGCCTCTCGCCGACCAGACCGATGCGGAGGTCCGCGCCATGACCGATCAGTTCGTGGCGAACTGGAATCAGCACGACACCGCCGCGATGGCGGCGCTGTGGACCGAAGACGGTGATCACATGGAGCCGGACGGGCGAACCGTCTACGGCCCGAAGGAGGTCAAGCGCCTCTTCGACATCGAGCACGGGAGCGTCTTCAAGGACTCCGAGCTGAACCTCGTCGTGGAGCGTGTGCGCGCCGTCGGGAAGGACACGGCGATCGCCGACGGGACCTACGAGCTGTTCAACGCGCGCGACCCGGCCGGAAACGACATCGGAACCCGGACGGGGTACTTCTTCTTCGTCGTCGTGCGCGACGGTGGCGGCTGGAAGGTGAGCGCGTCGCGTTTGATGCTGCCGGCGAACCTGATCTGGCGCGCACAGTAGAGGGGAGGGGCCCGCGCTCAGTCCTTGGAGATCCAGCGATCGCCCGAGCGGAAGCCCCAATCCTGGCGGCGTCTTCCTACCACGACGAGCGACCATGCGCCGCGGCAGCGCACGATCCGGTGCGCGTGCTGCGGCGCGAAGCGCCGGAGGTGCGGCGCGCGCAGCAGGCGCGACGTCCGGCGCCCGTCGGGGTGGAGGATCTCCTCCTCGTAGGACCCGCGGAACAGGAACGAGACGAACGTGCGCGGGTGGTTGTGCGGCTCCTCGGGGTCGTCGAAGCGAAAATGATGCAGATAGACCCGCCTCGGTCCGAGGGTCGCGAGGACCCAGCGGTCGAGGTAGGTGACGCCGCCCCGGCCGATCGCCTCGTAGGGGAAGAGGCGGTGGGCGAGGCGCGCGAGCCACGGAGGGCGTTCGAATCCCTCCGGCTCCGCCTCGATGGTCGTCGACTCCGGCATCTCTCGTGCTCTGGACCCAACCGGTCCCGTCCGGCCGGAGCAAGTCCACCGGTCCACCCCCGATTCTAGCCGATTCCGGCGGCCGCGCGAGGGGGGCCGGTCTGCTAGCGTGGCCGGGATGGCACGGCTCGGCTTCCGGCTCGACGCGACCGCCAGCGGAACCCGCGCCCGCGCCGGTGTGCTCGAGACTCGCCGAGGGGCCGTCGAGACGCCGGTCTTCATGCCCGTCGGGACGCACGCCACGGTCAAGGGGATCCGGCCCGAGGATCTCCGGGCGGCCGGCGGACGGATCCTTCTGGCGAACGCCTACCATCTTCTCCTGCGCCCCGGGCCGGAGGTGTTCGAGCAGGTCGGAGGCATCCATCGGTTCATGAACTGGGATGGCCTCGTCCTCACGGACTCCGGCGGCTTCCAGGTCTTCTCGCTACCGAACGACCGCGTGATCTCGGAGGAAGGAGCCGTTTTCAAGAGCTACCTGGATGGCTCCCGAATCGTGTTGGGGCCCGAGCGCAGCATCGCCACCCAGCTCTCGATCGGGAGCGACATCCTCATGGCGATGGACCACTGCGTTCCCTCGACGTCGGAGCACGCCGTCGCGGAGGCGGCGATGGAGCGGACGCACCGCTGGGCGGTGCGGAGCCTCGAGGCGCGCGGGGATGCCGAGGTGGCTCTCTTCGGCATCGTGCAGGGGGCGTGCTTCGACGATCTGCGCGAGCGAAGTGCCGCGGCCATCACCGCGTTGCCGTTCGACGGGTACGCGATCGGAGGCCTGGCCGTCGGCGAGTCGAAGGAGGAGCGCGAGCGCTGTACCGCCCTCGCGAGCGATCTGCTGCCGGAGGATCGGCCCCGCTACCTGATGGGCGTGGGTATGCCCATCGATCTGCTCGAGGCGGTCGACCGCGGGATCGACATGTTCGACTGCACGATTCCGTCGCTGCTCGCCCGTCAGGGCGTCGCGTTCACGTCCCGGGGGCGGGTCGACGTGTTCCGCGGGGTCTACAAGCGCGACGAGCGGCCGCTGGATTTCTCGTGCGCCTGTCCTGCTTGCGGGTCGTACACCCGCGCGTATCTGCACCATCTGACGAAGGCGACCGAGCCGCTCGGGTGGTCGCTTCTGACGCTCCACAACCTCCGCTTCTACCACGGGCTCATGGCCTCGATGCGCGAGCACGTCGTGCGCGGCACGTTCGCGGCGTTTCGCGACGAGCAGCGTCCGCTCCTCGGCCGGACGGATGAGGAGCATCCGGCAGTCACGTCGAAGCCGCGCCGACGCCGACTCGGCGAGGACGCCCTGGAGCGCTTCGAGGTGCGGGTCTCGGCCGGCGGCTTCGCCTCGATCGCGGATCGGGCCTCGGGCGAGGTCATGCACTCGAGCATCGACCCGAGCATCGAGTCGCGCGAGCTCTACGTGGAGCAGGGGCGGGTCCGGGACCGCCTGCGGGAGGACCCGACCGCTCCTCTGGTGATCTGGGACGTGGGGCTCGGAGCCGCGCACAACGCGATGGCCGCGCTCGCCTGCTGCGAGGCGAGCGGAAACCCCGAGCAGCGCCCGGTGCAGATCGTGAGCTTCGAGAACGATGCCGGATCGCTCCGCCTCGCGCTGCGAAATGCCCACCGGTTCCCGCACCTCCAGTGTGCGGCGCCCAACCACGTGCTCCGTTTCGGGGAGTGGCGCTCCGAGCTCGTCCCCCTCGTCTGGACCTTTCTCGAAGGCGACTTCCTCGATCGGTTGGTCGACGCACCGACGCCGGACCTGATCTTCTACGACCCCTTCTCGGCGAAGACGGACACGGCTCTTTGGACGCTCGCGTGCTTCGAGCGCGTCTACGCGGCCTGCGCGGGCAACGACACGGAGCTCTTCACGTACTCCGCGTCGACCGCGGCACGCACCGCGCTGCTCGCCGCCGGCTTCTTCGTCGGGGTCGGCGCTCCGACGGGATCGCGACCGGAGACCACGCTTGCCCTGACGCCGCGGGCGGCGCGCCGCGCACGGGTCCGTGGTCGACGGCTTCTGGACGAGCAGTGGCTCGGGCGCTGGCGGCGGAGTCACGCTCCCTTCCCGGCGGACGTCGGAGAGGGCGACGTGGATCGCGTGCGCGAACGCGTCGAGGGCCACGAACAGTTCTCCGGCGAGGCTCGGCTCTGAGGTCGCCACCGTCCGGAGTGGGCTCGAGAGACGTCGGGCAGACTGGAGCCCGGGCTGGGCCGCTCAGAGGAGCTCGTCGGAGGAGTCGTCCGCGGGTCGGTACCAGATCGGCGAGGACCAGGCGCGCTCCTGCAGGGTCTTGGGAAGATCGGGCCGAGGTTCGACTCCGGCTCGAATCGCGTCCCAGGTCGACCAGCGACAGGTCGGGTTCTCGAGCACGCGGACGTAGTAGAAGGCTCGCTGGCTCGCTTCGAAGTCGGGGTCGGTCCATGCGGCCCGCAGCTCGTCGCTGCCGACCTCGGCCGAGATGGAGCAGTCGTCGAGGTCGACCGTCGCTCCGTTGTCCGGGCAACGGTGCGTGTCCGGATCGGGCGTGCCGCCGTTCGAGCACGCCACGTCGTAGACCTTCTCGTGGGTCTCGCCTCCCTCGGTCCAACCCTTGATGATCTGCAGGCGTTGGAGTGCGGTCCCCCTCGGGTCGCGGAGAGCCCACGCGAGGAACGTGGGGGCGCCGTCCCCGGTGCTCGGCAGATCGCCGCCCATCGAGACGCCCCGCTCGTACGCCTGACGCACGACCTCGTGCTCGTCGAGAAGCGTTTCGTCGAGGTCGAATCCGCCGAAGAAGCGCACCCGGATGCGGGGACCAGACGTGGCGAACGTTTCCTTGCGTCGGAACGCCTCGTAGATCGCCGCGCGGGTGTTCTCCTCGGCCCAGACGCCGGCGAGGCCCGACGCCCCGAACGTCGCGACCGGGCTGGACGTGTAGCTCCGGCCGTCGATCTCCGTCACGAGCTCCGGGGCCACCCACCGGGCTGCCGTCGCGAACAGGAAGGAGAGGGGAACCGAGCCGCGCAGCTCCGGGGTGCTGTCGAGGAGTCCGATCTTGGCGAAGAAGTCGGACTCGTCGTCCGAGATCGCGCCCGTGTGCGTGTCGCTGGAGCCGATGAAGCCGAACTTGAACGGGTTCCCGGTTCCTCCCTGGTCGAGAGCGAGTCCCCGCCGCAGGGCGTCGCGCACGTAGCTGCCGGGCGGCTTGCTCGGCAGCGCCGTCGCCACGCGGAACGGCATGATTTCGAAGTCGGCCCATTCGTCGGAGTCGGACAGCGCCGGATGCGTGTCGGACGTGCCCTTGACCTGGGTTATTTCGACGAGTGGCTCGTTGCGCATGCGCTGCTCGGCGTATTCTTCGTCGAGCGGGTCGCCGGCCCAGTCGATCAGCTTGAACATCTGGCCGTTCGAGCCGTTCGAGTTGTGCGGGATCGCGATCGCCTCGATGCCCTGGTCGCGGAGTCCGTCCATCCAGTCCCAGAGGCCCTCGGGGTTCTGCGAGTGGAATCGCGAGAACGGCACCGCCGGAAGCCGATTCGAATCCTTGAAGACGACGTTGCGGTGCAAGTTGCCGCGATCGTCGCTCGACGACGTGTACTCGTAGGCCACGAACGTCGTGAACCGGCCCGGGTCGTTGAAGTGTTCGGCTGCGTCGATGATGTCTCGCCACGCGGACTTGGTCACTTCGAGAGGGATCTCCGCCGGGATCGAGCCATTGGCGATCCCGAGGAGCATGTTGGGGATGAACGCGCCGAACGTTCTCGTGCGCCGGGGGATGCTCGTGAGGCCGAGGTTCTCGGGGTCGTTCAATCCGTGGATCGGCTTCGCGATCTCCAGCTTCGACAACTCCGTCGACGTGTCGCCGGCCGCACGCGCCACCCCGAGAAACATCGCGTGATCCGTCACCGCGTAGAAGTCCAGGGGCTCGCGAAGTCGCACGTTGAAGCCGCCGGGGTGCAGTAGGCTCTCTCCCTGGGCGTATCGGTACGCATCCCACGGCGTTGCGGTCGTTCCGAACGCGTACGCGTCGAACGAATAGACCGTGTGGACGTGGAGGTCGCCGAAGAAGGCCTCGCGATCCGGATTCGGGCCGGTCGGGATCTCGAGGATCTCGTCCCCGATCTCGAGCTCGGGCGTGGGGAAGCGCTCGGACGCGTCCGTGGGCTCCTCGGATTGCAGCGGATCGACGGCCGGCCCCTCCATCGGACCGGGGTCGCTCGAGCAGGCCGCGGTGAGGGCCAGCAGACAGGTCAGGAAGCCACTCCTCGGTCGCATCGTCATCTCGTCTCCCCTTCGCATTCGTGGGTCGCCGTGTGCGAGACTCTTTCCATGGCGTTCGAGAGAATCAAGCTGCGCCGCGTCAGTGGAAGCCTGGGCGCGGAGGTCCGTGGAGCCGACCTGCGCGGGCTCGACGACCGGACGTTCGACGAGGTTCACCGCGCACTCCTGGAGCACGAGGTTCTGTTCTTCCCCGAATCCGGGCTGGACGACGACGCGCAGATGGCGCTGGCGCACCGGTTCGGGAAGCCCAGCGTGTTTCCGCTTCTCCGGGTCATGGGGGCGACCGGCCCCACGTTCCAGGTGATCGAGGATGGCCCGGACAGCCCGAACGCGGCCGATGATTGGCACACGGACGTCACGTGGACGGCGGAGCCGCCGAAGGTCGCGCTGCTTCGCGCGGGCGTCGTGCCCGCCGCCGGAGGCGATACCATGTGGGGTTCCATGACGGCGGCCTACGAGGCGTTGTCGCCCGCCATGCAGGACTTCCTGTCGAGCCTGGAAGTCGTGCATGACAACGAATCGTTCATCCGCGCGGCCGGCCCGAAGATGGGAGATACCGAAGAGGCGAAGATGATCCTCGAGCAGCTCCGCGCCGAGTATCCGCCGGTGACCCACCCCCTGGTTCGGACCCACCCCGAGACGGGACGGCGGGCGATCCTGTACGGCGGCGACTTCATGAGGCGCGTCGTCGGCATGTCCGAGCCCGAGAGCGATGCGATCCTCGCGTTCGTGTCCGACCACATCGACCAATCCCGATTCCAGTGCCGGTGGTCCTGGACGCCCGGCGACCTTGCCATCTGGGACGAGCGCTCGACGGTCCATCAGGCGGTGAACGACCATTTCCCGCAGAGGCGCAGCGTTCACCGCTGTGTGGTCGACGGGGATCGTCCCTTCTTCGATCCGGAGCGTCGGGCCGAGCCGCGCGCGGGCGGCTGATCCCGCCTGCTTTCCCGCGACCCATCGTCTGCAGTATGCCCACGGGGTGCCTCGACGCCGCGTGACGATCCCGCGATTCCCTCTCAACCCGGTCGAGCCGAGCGGCGTCCAAGCGACGTGGTCGTCCCCTCCATCGTGAAGGAGTCCGTGCCGCCGCGGTCGGTGCCCCTGGGCACCAAGCTCGTCTACGGCAGCGGGTCCCTCGCCGTCGGGGCGAAGAACGCGGTCTTCGACATCTTCCTGCTCTACTACGAGACGAACGTCCTGGGATTGCCCGGGGCGCTCGCCGGCCTGTCCGTGTTTCTCACCATGTGCGTGGACGCGGTCAGCGATCCTCTCATGGGCTCGTTCTCCGACCATTTTCGGTCGCGCTTCGGTCGGCGACACCCGTTCATGTTCGCGGCCCCCTTGCCGGTGGCTCTGAGCCTGTACGGCCTCCTCGACCCGCCTTCCGGCCTGGGGGCGATGGCCCTGTTCGCGTGGATGACCACCCTCTCCATCTTCGTTCGGCTCTCGCTCACGCTCTACCAGGTGCCGAGTGACGCGC